>DCJJ01000124.1:0-155 GCA_002320515.1 Dialister sp. UBA1703
TTGTTTGCCCGACCGGAATGGAGCCGCCCGGCAGGGCTGAGGAACACTTTCTCCGGCAAAGGGGCCGCCGCAGGCGGGACTTTATAGTCACTGCCGCCAGAGGCGGCAACCCACCACTCTTTGAACCTTTTCACTAAGGAAGCGCTGATTAAATC
>DCJJ01000124.1:259-5009 GCA_002320515.1 Dialister sp. UBA1703
CGAATTAATCAGTGCTTCCCTAAATTGACGCTTACCCTCCATTGCTTTCGGTACCGGTATCAAGACCCTTTTTCGTGGAAAGGGTCTTTTTTTTTCAAAAATTTTCCATAAGAGGGGGGTCTAGAAATGGAACCTTTAACGATTGTAATACCAGAGGGATGAAAAGGCCTCTAGAGATGATGAATCTAATTTCCAAAATGCTCTCTTCCACATCCGCGGTAGAGGGGAGGGCAGGGGAAAGAGGAGACATCATGGAATTCCACTTTTCATCCTTCCGNNGGAAAACAGAAGGAAGCAAGAAAACAGAAGACAGAAAAGCAATAAGGAAGAGCGATCGCAGGACTTTCCTCTCTCTGACGACAAGATCTGAGCAGCACCCATGCAAATG
This sequence comes from Dialister sp. UBA1703, assembly GCA_002320515.1. Lineage (GTDB taxonomy): Bacteria > Bacillota > Negativicutes > Veillonellales > Dialisteraceae > Dialister. The sequence continues at coordinate 648 of DCJJ01000124.1, forward strand.
AGAAGGCCAAGGCGCAGACGCCTGATTCATTGGTTGAATTTACCTGGATACTCCCCTGATAGGTTTTTCTGTCTTTTTTGCTGCATAATCTCGATTTCATTGTTTTTCAAAACCCGTCAAGTCCCCTGCCAATTTTTTAACCACCCATTTGCTCCGATTTTATCGGGGCCTTTTAGCTTGCTAAAGAAAATGGGCTATTTGGTTCCTTCAAGGTGGGGAAAAGAGTGAAAACATAGTTTCGAATTTCATGAAGGTGTGAAATTTGTCCTTCGAGAAGCTTGAAGCGATTTTTATGAGTAAAAAATGAGAAAAATATGACTTTTGGTCGAAAAAAGCCATGCTATAGTATGGCCAGCCGGTAAATACATACCGGAACGCGCTTCGGAGAAAGTAGATTTCTCATGAAAATTGCATATGAACACGACTATATTGATTCTCTTGTTTTGAAAGCACGGCAGGGCGATGACAGGGCGAAGGTGGATTTGTGCAAATGCTTCCGTCCGCTGGTGTACAAGCTTTCGAAAACGGCCTATGAGACCATTGAGTACGAAGACATGGCCCAGACTCTTTGGCTTGTATTTCTGGAAAAACTTCCTCTCTATGATGCAGGAAGGGGACTTCCTTTCCCTGCCTATATGAAGAGACATCTCACCTATGCGGCCTTGAATTACATGCGGCAGCATGAAATGATCCTGAAGCACAGCGGCATCAAAGATGGGGAAACGAAGGAGCTTCTCCTTTCCGGGGAAATCCGGTTGGATGGGGTTCGGCAGAACTGGTATGAAATAGGGGAGCCGTCCCTTTCCGAAAAGGAAGTGAACGCACTGATTCACGGATTCCATCTCACAAAGAGGCAGGAGGAGGTGCTCCGCCTCCGCATGGAGGGATACTCCTGGCTTACCATCGGTGAAATTTGTCACATTTCCTATAAGAATGTGTACAAGCACAAACGGAAAATCCAGGCCCTGGCCAGAAATGATGAAAATTTCAAAAAATATTTTGCCTGAGGGGGTCTAGAAAAGGAAGTTACCCCGATTGTAGTACCAGAAGGGAGAAATGAGAAACAGAACAACCCCGGCGGCCGAGGGGTTGAAAAATCTGTAAGTGGTTCCCTTCGGAAAGGGGAGCGAAATGAAAACGCTCAATCTTGTATTCAGAACATCCGGTAAGTCCACAATGACTGTCACCCTGGCCAATCCCAAGGACAGCCTCACCAGGGAAGAGGTAAACGCGGCAGCTGCCAAACTGATTCCCATTCTTATCACCCGCAGCGGTGCGGAAGTGACGGCGCTTGAAAAAGTCACCATTTCCACCACCACCACGGAAGAGTTAGCATAAGGAGGTAAGCTATCATGGCAGCAACAAAAAACATGACTGATATCAAACTTCTGGTAATCGTTGAAAACGGTACCACCGCAAGTGGTAAGAAAGCCACCAAGAACATTTCCTTCAACCAGATCAAGCTCAGCGCTAGAGACGATGAGCTCCTGGATGCAGGAAAGGCGGTGGCAGGCCTTCTCTCCGCCAGTCTCTCCGGCATGCGTCTGGTCAATACCTATGACCTCACCGATGCAGGATGAGAAATGAAAAAATCCCCGCTCACCATGGGCGGGGATTTTTTTATGTCTGCAGGAAATAAGGGATTTATGGGATTATGAAGAAATTTTCAGCCCATCATATTTGGCAGAATGTTGTGATATTTCATCCTATTTTGCTGTTTTCTATAGTTTTGTCTCTTCATCTTTATATGTATCAATAAAAAAGTTGAATAACCTTTGATTATGACGATAACTGGAGGCGTCTGGCCTGATAAAAATGCATAAACTTTACTTTTGTAAACATCCCATTTGATAGAATCTGGGCGATTATTATTTAGAGCAAAAAATGAAAAAAGAGGAATTCAGCGTTATCCAGTATATTTAAGCGGCTATCAAATTCTTTATGGAGGCCTGAGTTTTAGGAGACATAATAAATCTATTCTTTTAAAGAAAAGGGAATATTATACATATTATCGCATAATAACAATATCTACATATGGCAATAAAATACTATATGTAGCATCTACACTGTCAAATCTACTATACATAGTATGAGATTTCAACTATGTGATGATTTACTTTTCTGCATAAATAAGGTATCCTATGGTTAACAGATAAAATTAACCAATGAAATAACAGGAGATTTTATCTGTTGGGGCCGTAGAGTTGTAAGATGATGCTTTGAAAAAGTTCTACGAACAGGAGAAAGAAGATGGTTCATCAAGAAAAGCGGAATGAAGGGAAAGTTTATTTTATCAGGTAGATAAAAAGTCGTTTTTTAAGAAAGGAAAAATATGAGTACTACACAAAAGATTTTGAGTATTTTTCCGGAATTTTCTAATCATGGTATGAATTGCGGATGTAATATCCTTATCTTTGGCAATCAGGTGCCGCAGATGGAATATATGGCTATTAAGACGTATCTGAATAAGATGGATCGAAAATTCAGAAAAAGCGGACAGTCTATTCACCATGAAAATTTGTTTGACACGGCGAGGAGAGGACAGGCACTGGTTCTTCCTGAAGGAGATATCCTTCTGCCTCTGAAAATGGGTTCCGGGAAGAGAAACAACACCGGATACCTTTCCCTGGCCCATGTACGTTCCCTATACACCGATGGAGACGGCTATGCTACAGCTGTTCTTCAGTATGATGAATACAGGGACCACACCCTGTCCATTCACCTGCTATGCAAAGCAGAGTCGGTCATGGACAGAATAAACCGGGCCTTTCGCAGATTTCCGAATCTGGACAACCAATCCATCAGCCTTTCCGCTTTATCGATAGATAAGCTGGTCGATGAGTATATGAAACGGAAAAGGGGACCCCATCTGATGCAGAATGAGGGGTGGAATCAGTTCATCAAGGACTGTGCCAGCCATTACCGATACAAAACAAAAGAGGAAGTGCAGGCCCTTATTTCCTCCTGGCGGGATATGCTGAAGAATGCACAGAATGACGATGAAATCGAAGAAAAGGAACTCTTCCTTGACCGGTTGGAAATGGCCTGCATCGGGCTTCACGTTGTCTTCGCAGCTGATACGACCTATGAGACGGTCAAAGGAAATGGCACAGAAGCGTCTCCTGAAGTGCAGGTACCAAAGAAGGTCCGTCTTCCACAAAAGCGGATCAATACCGGGTGGGACGAAAAACTGTCATTTCCTGCGTTTGCTTCCATACATTTGGATGCCTTCGTAAAGGCAGTGAATGTTTCTCCTGTTATGGAAAGCATACAGCGGATTTCAGAGGGGTTAAGAAACATGGGCGTTTTGGCATCGCTTTCCAGAATGGCCAGGGATATGGGAACCATTTTTCAACAGGAATCGGTCTTGCAAAACTTGGGCAGCACAGAAATGCAGGGGATTTTGAGAAATGCCATGGGAAAGCCGTTGATTTCCACTGAACTTGCTGAAAGTTTGAAACATGCCATGGAACCACCTTTCATGGCAGCGGAAATATCGCAAACCATGCGCATGGCAGAAGAGGCAGCCGGAAATATCCCCTGCATATCAGGCCTTCTGATGAAGAATCCTGCCGACTATCAGCGCATTACCCGTCCCTTGGGAACCCTGGATCCTTCCTGCTTTTTCAATGCCGGACTGATTCACCAGGCAGCTTATACTTCAAAACTGGCAAGCTGCAGCTATTGGTCAAGGCAGATGGGCATAGCAGATGATGACAGCGATGAGTAAAATAAAGGAAGTCTGTGATTGATTCCCAAATAACCTGCAGGGAAAACTCTGCAGGTTATTTTTATTGGCAAATTAGAAATGAAATATAATTTTATAAAATGACAGGATTTGACATTGGCGTTTTGTATAATATAGTTATAATAAAGTCAAAGAAGATTGCCGGAGAAATGGAAAACAGCAGGACGGCATTTAACTGCGATATACTTTGTTATTACATGGAGGAAGCAGAAAAATGAGCGAAAAGCTTTTCTCAGCAAGAAGATGGAAGGACCCTCCTATTTACAGAGTGGTAAAAGTAGGAGGAAGTAAGGAAGATAAAATTAAAGGGATAAACTGGGGACTTAAGAATGGAGTTCTTACCAAAGAGGAATACGACCAACGCATGAAAGAAATCGAGGAAGAATTCAAAAATAAATAATTTACGATAGAAGCACTTACAGAAATGCAGGTGCTTTTATCTTTGCTATCAATGATAAGCAGGCAGGAAAACTGACCTATATACCTTCCTGTATAGGGGATGTTTCCAGTGTAGATATGAGCTTGTATTCACCCTATCATAATTGCCCTTTCAGGCAACGGAGAAGCCCCCTAAATAGCTTGCTATTCGCGTCGTCCCATTCCTTGCATTGCAT
>DCJJ01000124.1:5032-23225 GCA_002320515.1 Dialister sp. UBA1703
GATTTAATCAGCGCTTCCTTAGTGGAGCCTTCCCGCCGACCGGTATGCAGCAGCATTTTTGTTACTTACTATTTATTACTGAAATTCTTCGCTTCGTTCATAATAACGCCTGTGAGGCGGGAAGGCGGGCACGCAGGGACAGCCTTTTTCCCACAGGATGCCAAAGCCTGCTTATATGTGTTAAAATGTTTATATCATGGGATTTTTGTATCCCTCAGCAGGAGTGGAGTGACTCTATGGACGTGAAAGATTACAGCATGGGACTGGTGAAGTATCCCTTCTGGTTCAGTGAGGAAAGGAAGATCATTGAGCTTCTTGCGGATGGCATGAGTCTTACGGATATTAAGAAGAAAAATCAGGCGGAGAATCTCTTCGGCGCCCCTTCGGCCCTTCGACGGGACCAGATTTTCAACCATCTGTCTTCCCGCATCAGCGCCATGGAAGGGCCTTTTGTTTCCCTTTTCCTGAAGGAAGATGTGGCGGGACAGCGGCTTTTGGTGCTGGCTTCCATTATGAACTGGGACCGCATGTTTTTTGAGTTTGTGTACTACGTGGTGCGGGAGAAGATGATTACCGGTCTCCATGAGCTTACGGAGAAGGACTTCGGCATGTTCTTCCGGGACGTGCAGACAAAGAGTGAGCGGGCCGCTAAATGGCAGGAGAAGACGCTCCGCCGCATGGCCGGAGCCTACCGCACTTTTCTTTCGGAAGGGGGCCTTCTGGAAGGGGCCGCCGGAAAGAAGACCATCCGGAAGGTCTTTGTGGACCCGGATATAGAAGAATATCTGGATGGAAACGGTATGACTGCCATCCGGAAAGCGCTGGAAGGGGAGAGATAAATGGAGACAGCCCTGGGAAGCCCGAAGACTTTGGAAGAACGGCTGGAAATACTGGAAACGAAGATACGGAATCCCGAGTTCCGCACCGGCGGCGGGAAAGCGAATGAAGTGAATTACTGGGTCTTCGACTACGATCCCCGACGGGAGATGGAAGTACGCCGGGGCATTGAAGATATCCGGCGGAAACTGGATGGCCTGGTGCCGCTCCAGATTTTTGACTTGTACGATATGATGATAGACTACCTGGAAGAAAAGCACTTTCTGGATAAGGTTTACCAGATGGAAATCAAGAAGGGCCTTCCTGCGGTGAGCCGGGCCATCAACCACACTCTGCGCATGTCCAATGACGCCAATGGTCTTTCGGAAAACCGGCTGGTGGAGTATTTGAAGGAAAAGGCGGATCCCCGGTCTGTGCTCTTTTTGACGGGCATAGGGAAATGCTATCCCATCCTTCGGGCCCAGGAAGTCTTCAACCAGGTCTTTTACAATATGCCCAAGGAATTCATGGCTACTCCCATGATTCTTTTCTACCCCGGCATATACACAGAGCAGGAACTCCGCATATTCGGCGAAATGCATGAAGACAACTACTACCGCGCATTCCGCATTGTGAGATAAGAGGGAACGTTATGGAAATCAAAGATATTTTTGTCAGACCCATCGACCGCAGCCTGGAAGGGGTCATCAAGGCCGACGCCTTAGACGACGCCACGGTGAAGCAGGAACTGGATGAATATGTAGTCACCGACGAACTGAAAAAACACTTTGCCAAATTCTTCCATGCCTATGCCGATTCCATAGGCAAAGACACGGAAAAAATGGGCGTGTGGATTTCCGGCTTCTTCGGCAGTGGTAAATCCCACTTCCTGAAAATCCTTTCCTACCTTCTGGAAAATCGGGAAATCGACGGACGCCACGCCGTGGACTTTTTCGACGCCGACAGGAAAATCAGCGACCCCATGGTGATAGCCGATATCCATAGAGCCGAAAGCATTCCCACCGACGTCATCCTCTTCAATATCGACGCCAAAAGCAGCAAACAGCAGGGCGAAGACAGCCTGCTTGACGTATTCATCCGCGTATTTAACGAAATGCGCGGCTATTGCGGTGCCCTGCCCTACGTGGCGGAGCTGGAGCGGAAGCTGGATGAAAAAGGGCGGTATCAGGAATTCAAGGACCGCTTCATGGAAATCACCGGCAGCGCCTGGGTGGACGAAAGGGATGACTTCGATTTCATCCAGGACGACGTGGTGGACGTTTTAACGTCCATGAAATTCATGAGCGAAGAGGCCGCCCGGAACTGGTGCGAAAAGGCGGACCAGCAGGGAAACCGCATGAGCATAGAAGACTTTGCGGAAAGGGTGAAGAAATACCTGGACAGCCGGGGCAGGGAAAGCCGCATGGTCTTTCTTATAGACGAAGTGGGGCAGTACGTATCCCAGGACCCGGACCGCATGCTGAACCTCCAGACCATTACGGAGCAGCTGGGCACCAAGTGCAAAGGCCGCGCCTGGATCGTGGTGACCAGCCAGCAGGCCGTGGACACCATTACAAAGATGGACAAATTCTTCCGCCAGGACTTTTCCAAGATTCAGGGCCGCTTCGATACCCGCATTTCCCTTTCCTCCGCCGACGCCGATACGGTTATCAAGAAACGTATCCTGGAAAAGACGGAGGCAGGCACCGATGCGCTCACCGCCTTTTATGAAGGACGGGAAAATGAAATCCAGAATCTCTTCCATTTCACCGGGGAAGTGGAGCATAAGCTCTATAAAAATAAGGAAGACTACGCTGCCGTTTTTCCCTTCGTGCCCTACCAGTTCAGCCTGCTGGGACAGACATTGACGGAAGTGAGGAAATCCGGCGCCTCCGGTAAACACCTTTCCAGCGGCGAAAGGTCCCTCCTTTCCCTCTTCAAGGAGTCCGCCCAGAATCATATGCATGAGGACCTGGACCTTCTCATGCCCTACTACGCCTTCTATGGCCCTCTGGAGGATTTTCTGGACCACAATAACCGGAGCGTCATCAGCAATGCCCTGAAAAATGAGAAAATCAATCCGGACCATGAAGAAGACTGCTTCACCGTGAACGTGCTGAAGGTGCTTTTCATGATAAAGAACCTGGACACCCTGGAGCCGAACCTGGAAAACATCACCACCCTCATGATAGACAATGTGTCCTGCGACCGCATCAAGATGAAGGAGGAAGTGGAGAAATCCCTGAAAATCCTCTGCGGACAGATGCTGGTGCAGAAAAACGGCGAACGCTACACCTTCCTTTCCGACGAAGAACAGACCATCAACCGTACCATCGGCGACATCGAAGTGGAAGCGGGGGACGTGTACAAGGAAATGAACTCCATCCTCTTCGACACCATTTATAAAGAAAAGAAATACCATCCCCCCTACCTTGCGGGCCGCTACTTCTTCCCCCTGGGTCAGTACATCGACGATGAGGCCTACGGCAGGACAGGGCAGGGCGAAGACATGGTCATCCATATGATTACCGGCAGTTATCACGGCAGGGACAATGATACCATTATGGCCATGAAATCCGCCGAAGCCCACCAGCTCCTCATCGTGCTGCCAGAGGACATGGAGTATTTCACGGAAATCCGTACGGCTCTCCAGATTACGAAATTCCTGAACCAGGGCACGAAATCCGACGAAGCAGGGTACCGGAGCATTCTGGAAGCGAAAAGAGTGGAAAGGCGGGAAAGAGAAGAAAGAGCGGCGCAGGAGCTGAAAGAGGCCCTCACCAATGCCCGCTTCTACGTGAACGGTGAAAGACGGGACATCAAAGCTCGGGACCCCGCTGCCCGCATTAATGAAGGGCTGGAGAAACTGTGCACCGTCACCTACTGCAATCTGAACTACATCGACACCGGTATGGATGAAAGCGATATCCGCAATGAAATCAGAGGCGGCATTACCGGAAACATGCCTATGATAGATAGTGAACCGAACGCCCTGGCCCAGTCGGAAGTGCTAGACTTCATCCGCCGGAACACCATGGGCCACATGCCCATTTCCAGAAAGAAAGTGGAAGACCAGTTCGTGAAAGCCCCCTATGGCTTCAATGAAATGGACATCCGCTGGATATTGGCCCGCCTCTTCCACAAGGGCGACATTACCTTCAAGGTGAGCGGCGAAACCATTACCTTCCGGAACCGGAGGGAAGGGGAAATCTTCGACTACATCATGAAGAAGCCTTGGCTGGACAGACTCCTCATGGAAGAAAGGGTGAAAGTGCCGGACACCTGCCGGCAGGCTGCCCAGAACATTATGGCGGACCTCTTCAAGAACAGCAACGCCAGCAGAGACGAAGACACCTTCATGGCCGATTTCTTCCGGCGGACAGACGATATGATAGGGGACATGAAGCGTATTCAGGAAATGCAGAAAAACTCTTCTTATCCTGGAAAAGACGTCATCCGGCGGGGCCTTTCCCTTTTGAATGAGATGAAGGAGAAGACATCGCCCCTTTCCTTCTATCAGGCACTCTATGACAGGGAAGAGGACTTCGAAGACCTGGCGGAGGACTATGAAGACGTGGAAAAATTCTTCGCTGATGGTACCAAACAGAGGGAAATCTTCGATAATGCCCTGATCTGCTTTCGCCAGTTTGAAAAGAGCCGCACCTATATCGATGACCCCGCCGTGGCAAAGCTGGCAGAAGACATGAGGACAATCATTGCCATGCCCGTTCCCTATGGCCGGATTCATGAGCTGGTGGAACTACAGGAAAAATTCAGTGACGCGTTCTCAGCCCTCATGGATGCAGCCTTAGTCAAAGTGCAGGTGGATATGAACTACTCCAGACGGGCAGCCATGGATGAACTGAAACGCAAACCCTATGAAATAGAGGTTCAAAAAGATTGGGGAAAACAATTTTCAATCCTGGAGCAACAGGCTAAAAGCTGTGCACATCCCTCTAAACCTGATGCGGATTCCAATTTAGCCGTTCTCTATGGATTTAAAAACCAGGCCTATGCCCTTCGTCTGCGGCTTGTGGGCACCATTCCGGAGTTGGACAGAAAATGGGAAGAAGAACATCGGCCCGTGAATCCCCAGCCTGTGGAGCATGGGGATAATCCGTCGGAGGTTACACCGCCAAAGCCGGCACCGGTGGTGCGGGAGCCGGTAGATGTGCCTCTGCGCCATGTATTCACCGACTACTCCTGGAAGATTCATTCGGAAGAGGATATCGACGGGTACTTGAAGAAGCTGAAGGCACAGCTGGAGAGAGAACTGAAAGAAAAGAAATCTATTATTATTCATTTCTAATATTTCTAAAGGTGGGAGACAGGTATGGACAAGACGGCCATCAGGAACTTTGCCATTTGGGCCAGAAAGAAACTGATAGAGGACACGGAAAAGAAAGCGGCCCTCTACGGTATCACCGAAAAGGGCATCGAAACACCGCTGAAATCGGGGAAGGACCAGTACTTTAACGTGCCCGGCAGGGCCAGGGCAGTGGTCATTTCCGGCGAAACCATCCACCAAAGGGAGCGCCTGGCCGCCCGTATCACGAAGGCCGCCGAAGGCAGGGACTACAAAGACGGCTATCACGCCGTCATGGAAGAAATCGCCTATACCTGGTTTAACCGTCTTATTGCCATCCGCTTCATGGAAGTGAATGACTACCTCCCCGGCCACATCCGTCCCCTGTCCTCCGTGACAGAAGGAAAGGTGGAGCCGGACCTTATGACCTGGCCCGAAAACAGCCGCCTTCCCTTTACCGACGATGACATGCGCCGCATTCGGCAGATGAAGAACGGAAATGACAGCGACGCCCTTTTCGGCATGCTTTTCCTCAAAGTGTGCAACCAGCTCCATACCCTGCTGCCCCGGCTCTTTGAAAAGACCGACGACGACACGGAACTCCTCCTCCGCCTGCCCGTCATGGACAGGGAAGGGGTGGTATACCGCCTGGCCCATGATATTCCTGAAGAAGACTGGAAGGAACAGGTGCAGATCGTAGGCTGGATGTACCAGTACTACAATACGGAACCGAAGAAAGACGTTTTCGACGGGCTGAAGAAGAATAAGAAAATCACAAAAGACACCATCGCCCCGGCCACCCAGCTTTTCACTCCCGACTGGATTGTACGGTACATGGTGGAAAACAGTCTGGGCCGCCTGTGGCTGGAAGGGCACCCCGATGAAGCCCTGCAGGCCAAGTGGAAATACTATATTCCAGAAGCAAAACAGGATGAGGCAGTGGAAGAAAAGCTTACTGCCCTTCGGGAAGAGAGAAAGAAACTCAATCCCGAAGACCTCACCTTCCTGGACCCCTGCATGGGAAGCGGCCACATCCTGGCCTACGCCTTCGACCTTCTCATGGATATTTACCGCGCCTCCGGCAGGGACGACAGGAGCGCCGTGGAATCCATCATCACCCATAACCTTTACGGCCTTGAAATCGACGAAAGAGCGGCCCAGCTGGCATACTTCGAAGTCATGATGAAGGGCAGGGAATACGACCGCCGGTTCTTCAGAAACCATCTGGAACCTCATACCTGTGTCATTACAGAAAGCAATGGGCTGGACACTTCCCTGGTGAACGCTGTCTTTGAAAAGGAAAAGGACCTTAAAAAAGACATGGTTTCCATTATGGAAGACATGAAAGACGGGAAAATTTATGGTTCCCTCATCCGCGTGCGGAAAGCAGACTTTGAGGGCCTCAGAAAATACTTGCAGCAGGAACTGGAAAGCGGCAGCTTTTATGGAGAAGTCATTAAGAAGGAACTGCTGCCCTTGGTGGAGTGTGCGGAAATATTGGGGAGCCAGTTTATAACAGCAGTGACGAATCCACCTTATATGGGTTCCGGGAAAATGGACGCAAAGTTATCTAAATATGTAAAGGAATATTATTCCGATGCCAAGGCAGACCTTTTTGCCTGCTTCATGGAGCGGTGCCATGATTTCATTTTAGAATACGGATATCAGGCCATGATTACCCAGCATTCTTGGATGTTCCTTTTATCTTTTGAAAAATTGCGTTCTCGTCTTCTTTCTAATGACACCATCATCAATATGGCTCACTTAGGCGCTCGTGCTTTTGAAGAAATCGGCGGGGAAGTGGTGCAGACTACGGCTTTTGTGCTGCAGCCCACTATGTACAGTGATTATAAAGGTACCTATGCCCGTCTGGTAGAACCTACCAGCCAGCAGGGGAAAGATGATATGTTCCTTGATGGAAAAAATCGGAATTTAATAAATCAGTCACAATTTGATAAGATTCCAGGAAGTCCTATTGCTTATTGGGTAAGCGGAAATATTGCGAACACTTTTTCCTTGCCAGAATTAGGAAAATATGTTGCAACAAGAGAGGGCATGGCCACCTCAGATAATGCGCGTTTTTTAAGGTTTTGGTTTGAGGTAGCTATCAATAATATCGAATTTTATGCTAGAAATCAACAAGAAGCAGAAGATTCTGGGCATAAATGGTTCCCATACAATAAGGGTGGTTCATATAGGCGGTGGTATGGCAATAATGAGAGGGTAGTAAATTGGTCTAATAATGGATACGAAATAAAGCATAACATTGATTTGAAAACGGGTAGAATTAGGTCTCATAATTATAATGGTAAATATAGCTTTAAAGAGGGGATGACTTGGTCATCGTTGTCTACAGGTGATATATCAGTACGGTATTCCCAAAATGCAATGTTTGACTCTAAGGGAGCCATGGGATTTGCTAAAAACGGAACCAATCTGTTCTCTATCATTGCCCTATTAAATTCTTGTGTTGCCAAGATGTATCTTAAGTTTTTTTCGCCCACAATGGATTTCAAGGTTGGAGATATTATTCTCATCCCCGAAAACCCAGAAATTGAAAGTGATTTCAAAGTGACTGATTTATGTAAAAGAAATATTTCACTTTGCAAAGCCGACTGGGACGCCTTTGAAACGTCCTGGGATTTCCAGTGCCATCCTCTGATGCGTCCTGTGGGCACGGTGGAAGAGGCCTTTTCCCAGTGGAAGGAAGAATGCGAAACCCGTTTCCAAAAACTCAAGGGGAATGAGGAAGAGCTGAACCGTATTTTCATCCATATCTACGGTCTGGAGGACGAACTGACGCCGGAGGAGGAAGACAAGGATGTGACGGTACGGAAGGCGGACCTGGGGAGGGATATCCGTTCCCTCATTTCCTACGGCGTAGGCTGCATTCTGGGCCGCTACTCTCTGGACACCCCGGGCCTGGCCTATGCAGGGGGAGAGTGGGACCGTACAAAGTACAAGACCTTCCTCCCCGACGAAGACAACATCATCCCCATCACCGACGAAGCCTATTTCGATGATGACATGGTAGGCCGCTTCACCGATTGGCTTTCCGCTGTCTACGGCAAAGATACCCTGCAGGAAAACCTGAAATTCATGGCCGAGGCCCTGGGCAAAAAAGGGGACTCCCCCAGAGAGGCGCTCCGTAAATATTTTCTTACCGACTTCTTCAAGGACCACTGCAAAACCTACCAGAAACGGCCCATTTACTGGCTTTTCGACTCCGGCAAGAAAAACGGCTTCAAATCCCTCATCTACCTCCACCGCTACGACAAGGACACCATGAGCCGCATGAGGAACCGCTACCTCCACCGCATGGAAAAGATTTACCAGCAGCGCATAGAGGAATGCAGAAACACCATAGCCGCCGACCCCTCCTCACCGGCGGCGGTGAAGGCGAAAAAGGAGCAGGAAAAATTCACCGCCCAGCTCCTGGAATGCCAGGCCTACGATGAAAAACTGGGCCACCTGGCCCTTTCCTACATTACCCTGGATCTGGACGACGGCGTCAAAGTGAACTATGAAAAAGCCCAGACCGACAGGGAAGGAAAGAAATACCCCATTCTGGCGGCGATTAAGTAAGGGCTGTGGACACGCCTTCGGCGTGAGGGTTGATGGGCGCCTTTTAAATGATTGAAGGCGCCAGTTTGGATAAAACCTTCACAACCGCCCTGTCGGGCGAGGGGAAACAAACCAACGAGCGAAGCGAAGTTTTACGGATTTCGCTGCCAGGCAGCGTATCAAATTCATCGCCGCGAAACGGCGATACCACACCCTTTGAACCCGCCCGCTGGAAGCGGGCAGAACCTTCTGAACCCTCTGAACCCGGGCCGCTTAGCGGCCCCTGCTCTTAGCCCTTTCATTTCATCTATTCATACAAGGAGTCATTATGGCAGTAAAATCCGATTTAAGCCTTGCACAGGCTGCAGACAAACTGAATGATCTTTTCCACATAGAGCCTGGGGAGGGACGGAAGCTGGTTTTCTGGTTTGACAGCAAAGGGGACTTTGCGTCGGACCTGGATGAGCTTTCGGGACTGCTGACCAATGCGAAGGTAAGGATTCTCACGGGGACGAACCAGTTTGCAACGAAGGTGCTTCTGGAGCGGAATGACAGGGAGTCGAATTATCTCATTTACGTGCCTTTCCCAAGGCCGGCAGCAGCAGAAAATCATCTGGAGGATATGATTCTGTATTCCACTCTTTTCCAGGCGGATAGGATTTCCACTGTGATGCTGGAGCTTGGCATGGATGAGGGCTGTCGGAGTGTCATGGAGGCCCACGGTGATTTCTGGAATAACGGGGAGCGGCGGAGGAAGTTCAATCATCTGGATATAGAGACTTATAATGCCGTTACCATCCCCATGGGCATCCTGGCGGTCCTTGCCGGGGCGGCTACCATTTCCTTTGAGGAAATCATGCGTTCCGTGCTGTCTTCTTCGCTTACGGAAAATCCCTGTCTTTCTCTTTTTGAGAAGTACGGTGTTCTTGACTTTTTCTGGTCCCAGGTGGAGAAGTATTTCGGCTATAACAAGACGCCGTCCTCTTTGACGCAGCTGGTGATTTCCCTCTTCGTTACGGCGGCAGAAAAGGAAATGGAAAGGCCTGTCCCGGATGGGTGGAAGACTTTATCTTATCCCAAAAAGTCGGGGAATATCCTTTCTTTTCTGGATAATCTCCGTCATAATGAGAAGTACCGGGAGCTTTATGACGGTCTTTCGGAAACAGCGGCAGAAGCGCTTTCGCCTTTTTCTGCCTTTGCGTCCTGGCCGGTGGAATGTCTTCTTAAAGCGGAGGCTTTCAAAGATGTGGACAGGCTCATTCTGGAGTGGCTCTACGGCAGGCTCATGGCGGAGGATGTGACCGAAAAGGTGGGAAATCTTTCTATGGCAGACATCTGCGAACTCCGGAGCCGCACCCATTTCGGCAGGACATATGCCGGAGAGTACGCCCTTTTTCGGGCTGCCATGGTGGTCATAGGGTCCATGAAGTACCATTTCTCTGGAAGCCTTCCTGCAATGAAAAAGGAGTACAGTGAAAGCTGGTATACCGTGGACAGGGGATACCGTGATTTCTATCTGGCCTATGACGGGCTGGAGGCGGATGAGAAACTGGAGAAGCTCAGGCAGCTGGTGGAAAATATTTACACTAATGAGTACATGGGCCATCTTCTCCCTGCATGGAATGAAGCTCTTCTTTCAGCTGGCAATTTTTCCGGCATGAATGAGGGAAAGGATTTCTTCAAAACCTATCTGGCAGAGGAGAAGGAAAAGACGATGGTCATCATATCTGACGGTCTCCGCTATGAGGCGGGCCGGGAGCTTTATGATCGGCTTCTTATGGATGAGAAGGCATCGGCAGAGATGGACGCCATGACGGCTGCCCTTCCTTCCTATACCCGCCTTGGTATGGCGGCGCTTCTGCCCCATGACAGGCTGGAGCTCAAGGGCTGCGGGAAGAATATGCAGGAGCAGGCAGATGGCACGTACTGCGTGAGCCTGGCTTTCCGAAGCCGTGTGCTTTCCCTCCATGTGCCCCAAAGCGGGGCCTACCAGATGGCGGACTTGCATAAGATGAAGAAAGAGGAGCTGCGGAATGCTTTCAACGGGAAGCAGCTTATTTATGTGTATCAGGACCAGGTGGATGAGGCAGGGGAGAATAAGCCGGATGATGTGCTTTCTGCCTGCGAAAGGGCGGTGGAGGAGATTTATACTTTCATCCGCCGCATGTCCGGCAGTGCCAATGTACATAAGTTCATGGTTACAGCGGACCATGGTTTCCTCTATAAGCGGGATGGTTTCAGTGAAAGTGAGAAAATCGAAAGTCTCTCCGATGAGGAATCGGTGGTGAAGCGGCGTTATATCCTGGCAAAAAAGCCGGTGCTGCGGGACGGAGTGTGCCATATGGCCATGAAGGATATCCTGGGCGGATCGGATGATAAAATCGTTTCCTTCCCTTACGGGCTCCATGTTTTCAAGGCTTCGGGAAGTCTCAGCTATGTCCATGGCGGTTCTTCTCCCCAGGAGCTCATCATCCCTCTGGTAACGGTGAAGATGGAAAGGGCCCATGTGGATACGAAGACTGCAGGCCTTACCCTTTTGACGCCGATTTCCAGGGTAACCAGCAAATTCGTTTCCTTGGAATTTCTGCAGTCCGAACCGGTAACGGCGGAAACGAAGGCGGCGGAATACCTGGTGTATTTCCTTTCTTCCGAAAATGAAAAAGTGTCCACCGATGCAAAAATCACGGCGGACAGTGAATCGGAGGAGCCGGATAAGAGAAGGAGAAGTGTCACCCTCCGGCTGAAGGATAATTATTATTTCGACAGGGACAAGACGTATTATCTGGAAGTGGTGGATACGAGGACCGGCGTGGCTATCCTGCACCAGCCCCTGTCTATCGAACTGGCTATCCAGAATCGTTTCGGCTTCTAAGGTGGTGGAGAGAGTGGCTGAAGAGAAATCAATGCAGGAAAAGCTGTATGAAACCTATCCTGGCAAGGTGGTGAGAAAGGACCTCACCCGGAAAATCAAGGAAGGTGCCAATGTGCCGGTGTATGTGCTGGAGTACCTCCTCGGCATGTACTGCGCGTCCCAGAAGGAGGAGGAAATCCAGGCGGGGCTGGAAGATGTAAAACGCATCCTGGCCAATAACTATGTGCGCCCCGATGAGGCCCAGAAAATCCTCTCCCGACTTCGGGAACAGGGGTCTTTCACCGTCATCGACAAGGTGTCGGTAAAGCTCAACATCCGCTACGACATGTATGAGGCGGAATTTTCCAACCTGGGCCTCAAGGGGGTGCCGGTGGATGCCCGCTATCCCACGGACTATGATCGCCTTCTCTGCGGCGGTATCTGGTGCATCATCCAGCTGGACTATGATAGGAGCGATGAGGCGTCGGACACGGGACGGCCTGGCGGGCCTATCCATATCAGGGAGCTCACGCCTATCCAGATGCCCCATGTAGATATAGAGGAATTTAAAGAGGGAAGAGCCTATTTCACAAAGGATGAATGGCTGTCCCTGCTCCTCCGCTCTACGGGACTGGAACCGGATAAGTTTACCGAAAGGGAACGGGAGCTTCTCCTCTGCCGCATGGTGCCGCTGGTGGAAAACAATTTCAACTACTGTGAGCTGGGCCCCCGGAGTACGGGAAAATCCCATCTTTATAAGGAAGTGTCGCCGAACAGTATCCTTGTATCCGGCGGCCAGACCACGGTGGCCAATCTTTTCTATAATATGGCCAGTAAGCAGATAGGCCTGGTGGGCCTGTGGGACTGCGTGGCCTTCGATGAGGTGGCGGGCATCCATTTCAAGGACCACGATGGCATTCAGATCATGAAGGACTATATGGCCTCCGGTTCCTTCTCCCGGGGCAAGGAGGAAAAGTCTGCCTCGGCGTCCATGGTTTTCGTAGGGAATATCAACCAGAGCGTGGAGTCCCTGCTAAAGACGTCCAGCCTTTTTGCCCCCTTCCCTCCGGAAATGGGGGAGGACACAGCCTTTCTGGACCGTATGCACTGCTATGTGCCGGGGTGGGAAATACCCAAATTTCGGCCAGAACATTTCACCGACAGTTACGGCTTCATCACCGACTACCTGGCGGAGGTGATGCGGGAGCTTCGGAAAGTGGAACTGGGCGATGAAATGGACCGGTATTTTCACCTTGGCAGCAACCTGAACCAGCGCGACACTATCGCTGTAAGAAAGATGGTGGACGGCCTCATGAAGCTCATGTATCCCGACGGCCGTTTCACAAAGGATGAAGTGGAGGATATCCTGAAACTATCTCTGGAAATGCGTCGCCGCGTCAAGGAACAGCTGAAGAAAATCGGGGGCATGGAATTCTACGATGTAAATTTCTCTTACATTGACAACGACAGCTTTGAAGAAAAGTACGTCAGCGTGCCGGAGCAGGGGAGCGGCAGCCTCATCCCCGATGGTATGGTAAGCCCCGGACAGGTCTACACCATCGGCACCTCCGCCGACGGCCGCATAGGCTGCTACCGCCTGGAATCCCAGATTCTGGAGGGGAACGGGAAATTTGAAAAGACCGGCCTTGGCAGCGGTCATGAAGCCAAAGAAGCAGCCAACACGGCCTTCAACTACCTCAAAGCCAATGGAAAACGTATCAGCGGTGCCATTTCCACGGACACCAGGAATTTCATCGTCAATTACCAGGACCTGAACGGCATAGGCATGACCAGCACCCTGGCCCTGCCTACCCTGATTTCCCTTTCTTCCATCGCTTTGGGAAAACCGGTCATTAGCTCCGCCGCCGTCATAGGCGAAATCAGCATAGGCGGCTCCATCACCCGCCCCGAAAACCTGGCGGACATGCTGCAGGTGGCTTTAAACAGCGGCGCCAGAAAAATCATCCTCCCCATTACCAGCGCCGCCGATCTTTCCACGGTACCGCCGGAACTTATAGGCAGTTTCTCCCTGGTGTTTTATAAGACAGCGGAAGACGCGGTGTATAAAGCGCTGGGCGTGGAATAGGGGAGTGGAAAGTGTATAAGAAAAAGGCAGTGAGGAAATGGAAAATCATTTCTTCATTGCCTTTTTGAGTTGTTCACAGAAAGTGGTCAATGGGGGAGTATAAGGAAGTTTGCTTAGTAAATAATGTTTCATTCCTTTCAGCTGCTCTGATGTCATTTTCATTATAGAAGTACCTCCAGATATTGACGTATTAATGTGTCCACATGGAAAAGGGGAGCGTAGGTCATGAGCCGGTTTAGGTCCTTGTCGGGGCGGGATACGTAATTTTTAAGGGCGGCCTGGAAATCCTGGATTTCAAAGGAGCTGCGGCTTCTGATCAGGTCGCAGATGGTTCTTTCCAGGTCGTAAACAGGTATGAAGTGGTTAAAGGAGTTCCTGTATTCCATGCGTCCCAGGGATAGGAGCTCCTAGCGCAAAAGATAGAAATTTATTTATAAGTTTTGCTTGCAATCCAGATAGCAGGCGCTTATAATACAGATAAAGAAAGACGTCAGAACCTTCGCCCGTTTCGGTGGGGGGCTGGCGCCTTTTCTTTTTATTTTATAGAGCTTTTCTATTGGGAAAAAACCGTAGTTTCCATCGGGCCCGATGATTACGCACCGGCGGAGAGGGAATAGCGTAAGGATTAGTATCTTGCAGCCGGTATCTTGCAGCTGGTTGCTGGGAGTGCCTTACGGCGCGATCGAGACCGGGACCGGGGCGCCTGGCGGCGGACTACCTCACTGTCATTTCGACCGTAACGCAGTGGAGTGGAGAAATCTCACTGCAAATTGGTGCAGGACGCATTACGGTGGGAGATCTCTCGGCTCAGAGTATCAATGGAGCTCTGATACTTTTATCCTCATACCGGTTCAGAGCTCCGCTCGAGATGACGTGTGAGGCGGGCGCGGCCGGGACCAAGACCTGGGCGGAACCGGGCTTTCCCTTGAAGCGGTGGAAAAGATGAAGGAGAGCATGGAATAAAAACGGTAAGCTGCATAGATAAAAAGAGCTGTGAGGAAATGTCATTTATTTCTTCACAGCTCTTTTGTGGTCATCCAGGACTAAGGGGCCGGGATGTTTTTTACATGTCATGCAGTGGCGACTGTCAATTTTAAATCAAGGGCCTGCATCAGTTTGATGAGGGTGTCCAGCTTAGGCGTCGTTTTGAGGGTCTCAATGCGGGCCACGGAGGACTGGGGGATGCCGCAGCGCTCTGCCAGGGCGCGCTGGCTCATTCCAAGCTCCTGTCTCCTTTCAATGATGGATGAAACGATAGCACTGACTTCTTCGATTTCTTCCATGTTTCTCTTTTCATCTTTGCTGATGGACTTGACATGGTTTTTATAATCTTCCCAGGTTCTCATGACTCTTCCTCCTTTTGTCGGATATAATCGTCTCTTTCATATTTGGCGCGGGTTATTTCTCGTTTCGGCGTTTTCTGGGATTTCTTACGGAAATGATGAAGGAGTACGTAACAGCCTTTTGCATAGTAGAAATAGAAGACTCTGTTATTTCCTGGACGAAGTTCCCAGATGTCCTCCTCCAGATGTTTTGTTATATTTGTTGGGAGATTGGTGCCATTCTTCGAAAGAAGGTCGATGTAGAAGACGATTTGATTGTATTGAATACGGGCATCCTTACTGGAATTGCCTTTCCTGCGAAGGGTTTCAAGAAAATCCCAAACATCGGACGAACCGTTTTGAGACTCATAAAATTCAATCTTATACATCATACACTCCTTTACTCCACTGTATTTATGATAGCATATCTGCTATCAAATGACAAATATGTATGGTGCCTTTATAGACACGCCCTGCGGGTGTGAGAGTGGCTGGTTGCTAGTTGCTGGAGAAAATCAGCCACGGTGCAAACCTTCCCGCCGACTGGGATTCTTTAGTGAGCTAGTGGGCTAGTGAGCTAGTGAGCTAGTGAGCTAGTGGGCTAGTGAGCTAGTGAGCTAGTGAGCTAGTGATCTGGTGATCTGGTGAACTAGTGGACTAGTAAGTGTCACTATCTACATGTACCAGAATTCTTCGCCTACGGCTCAGAATGACGGTGGGAGGCGGGAAGGAGCCTGCCCATAAAAGGGCCTTCCGATTGTCGGCTGACCGACCCCGGTTGACGGTGGGAGGGCGGGGCTCCATGGACCCGAGCCAGATTTCAGCCACCACCGCGCCGCATGGCGCTGGGCGTGGAATAGGCGAGTGGAAAGGGGATAAGAAAAAGGCAGTGAGGAAATAGAAAATCATTTCTTCATTGCCTTTTTGAGTTGTTCACAGGAAGTGGTCATTGGGTAAAAACAGGGAAGACAGAGGCTGGCCGTTTATCCCCAAAATGAGAAACTTACGACTTTAAGGGGGTGCATTTCGGGTCATATCTCAGCCGTTTCAGTGTCTCAATGAGTTCAGGTATTTCTAAGGCGTACCAGATCCTGCAGATATTTATATGGAAGGTATCGGAGATGTCCTTCCACTGGGCGGCCACATCGGTCACATAGCTGGAATATATGGAAGGATTAAATTCCTGCGCTGTTTCGATATCGACTTTTTGACCGTTGCCGGTTTCCCGATAGATAAATAATAAATCTCCCTGGCTGGCGATATTGATTTCCGCTTTCTCCAGGGTGTCCTTCAGCAGGCGGCGGAAATTCAGAATGGCCTTCAACCGGTCCATTTCATCATGGTTCTTTTTGACATTATCAATGAAATCTATAATCATTTTCCTGCATAAATTCCCCAATGCAAATCCTCTTCTGTCATTCCGTTCATATGTCTGTCCCCGGTATTCATATTTCGTCGTTACACGGGTGTACTGCTTTGAAACACTGGAGGGGGCAGGCTGCAGGCTTACGGCCGTGTCGGATGAATAACTGATTACTTCTATGATATCTTTCCAGATTTCATCGTTTTTATCTTTATTTGTAATTCCCAATATGTCATAGAGGGTGCTGATGAAATTCGCAAATTTCTCTTTGCAGTCCTGGAATTTTTCCTTTTGGCTGTCCTTGACCTTGAATAAAGCATAGAATTCAGAGTCAATCTGATCCAATGTCAAAAGGTCATCAATCATGTCATCGTCGTCCCGTTTCTGTATAAGGTACTGATAAAAGGGATAGAAACCGGAGGTATTCTGCATGCATTGCAGTGCAAAAAGAAGAATCTGTTTCTTTTCATCCTTATAATAACTTTCTTCACCGAGTATGTTTTCCAGTAAGAGAAAAGCGTTGAAAAGCCGTTTGATGGCCCTTGGATTATTTCCGATGGAATGTTTCACCAGGCTGGTGTAGTTTTTGACATTCCCTATGCCATCTTTTGCGGCAGAAGGAGGAGTGATGCCTGTTTCATTCGTGCAGGATTTTATGAAATTGTTGATATCATATCGTTCTACCGGTACCTGGAACGGCACCTGGATGATTTTATCAAAGAAAGCACGGCCCTTTTCTTCGTCAAAATCTTTTCCGTACTTTGCTTTTACGCCGCGTATGACTACGGAGTAGTCAATGGCCAATACGTAAACGCAGTGCGGGCAGTCCAGAAACAGCTTCAGCACTTCCAGAAGCTCAACCGCCGTAGACGGTTCCAAACGGTCTAAGTCATCAATAAAGAAAACCACTCTTTTCCTGTCATCCGCAGATTGTGCCCTTTCGGGAGAGTCTGCGCTTTCTTTGCCGCCATTGTGGTGGATATCCAGGATATCCTCAATCAGGTCCTTATATTTATCACCTAACTTGGCAAATTCTTTGATGGAGTTGCCTTCAAATAAACGTTTAACGATATTGATATCGCCCTGGACGAATGTGCCGCCAATCAAATCACCAATGGTTGCCATGACCCGCTTCAGGGCATCGATGGATTCATCACTCCTGAAGTTTGATAAATGGGTGTCCTTGTACTGCAGCATGCTGATTAATCTTTCAAGCATAATCAGCGGAAGGCCTTTGTCCATGTTGAATTGGGAGAACTGCCATGTGTTAAAGTTGATAATCTTGATATTGGATGCTTCCTGACTTATTTCATTGACACTGCCGCTCTCTGAAGGTGCCGCATTTTCTTCATCTATCTTTTTCTGTACCATTTTCATGATACTCGTCTTGCCCGTTCCCCAATCGCCCTGAATGGCAATGGTCATGGGGGTTTTGCAGTTTTCGATAAAATGAGCCAGGCCGTTGATATACCTGCCGATTTCAAATTTGTCTACCACCGCCGCCTGATCCGGAAGAGACTGCCCGGAAGGAGCCATCATACGGGACGCGTATCTTTCCGAAGTATCTTTAATATTTTTGAAAAACATAGGCATATGGATTGACCTTCTTCCTTCATACAATGCGGATTTCACCAGATGTTAGAATGTCAAAAATAATATGATTTACCTTTATGATAAGTAGCTGCAGAGGCATTGTCAATGTGGCAGGGGGCTTTTGCGGGACACTCCTGGCGAATCGGTCGGACGATTCATAGGGAACCTCTTTTATGTGCAGGCTAAGGACCAACTTCGCCTGACTTGGAGACCCTCTGCAGGATGTGCACAGTATCCCTATGGACGCGGTGCATTGTGCCACCTGACTCTAAGGAAGCACTGATTCATTCAT
>DCJJ01000102.1 GCA_002320515.1 Dialister sp. UBA1703
ATGGGGAGACTGGCCAGAGCTATACAGAAATACTGATAAAACCGAAGCCACGGAGATAGTAATCATCGACAGTCAAATGAATTACCGAGGAAAACTTGACACTTACCCCAAAGGGCGCTCCATTTGACTATTTCCCTCTATGAGCTATATAATAAGTACTAACTATATAAAAAATGATGATGGTTCATTATTTTTGTGGAAGGTGAAAATATGCGTGAAAAGTACGTTCCTCAGCAGATTGAGAAAAAATGGCAGAAAATCTGGGAGGATACCAAAGCATTTGAGACCCATTCGGATCCCTCTAAGAAAAAATATTATGTGCTGGAGATGTTCCCATACCCCTCCGGCAATCTTCATATGGGACATGTAAGAAACTATTCCATCGGCGATGTGGTGGCCCGTTTCAAAAAGATGCAGGGCTTTAATGTGATTCATCCCATGGGATTTGATGCCTTCGGCATGCCTGCAGAAAATGCAGCTATCAAACATGGCATTCCGCCGGCTGAATGGACCTATTCCAATATTGACAACATGACCCGCCAGCAGAAGGAACTGGGCCTGTCCTATGACTGGGACAGGAAGGTTCTGACCTGCGGCGAAGACTATTACAAGCACACCCAGAAGCTCTTTGAAATTTTCTACAAGAGAGGCCTGGCTTACAAGAAGGAAGCCAAGGTCAACTGGTGCGACACCTGCCACACCGTACTGGCCAATGAACAGGTAGAAGAAGGCCGCTGCTGGAGATGTAAGAATCCGGTGGTGAAGAAGGACCTGTCCCAGTGGTTCCTGAAAATTACGGACTACGCTGACCGCCTCCTGGCTGATCTGGACCATATGCCCGGCTGGCCGGAAAGGGTAAAGACCATGCAGAGAAACTGGATCGGCCGTTCCACCGGCACCCAGTTCTCCTTCAAGGTGGAAGGCATGGACGATTCCATTCCCGTATACACCACCCGTGTGGATACGGTGTACGGCGTAACCTACATGGTACTGGCACCGGAACATCCGCTGGTTGAAAAACTCATTGCCGGAAATCCGGAAAAGGATAAACTGGAAGCTTTCATTACGGAAATGAGAAACCAGAACGACATCGTCCGCACAGCGGAAGATGCGCCGAAGCTGGGCATGTTCACCGGCAGCTACGCCATCCATCCTCTCACCGGGGAAAGGGTTCCCATCTGGATTGCCAACTACGTCCTCTATGAATACGGCACCGGCGCCGTCATGGCTGTTCCGACCCATGACCAGCGCGACTTTGAATTTGCAAAGAAATACCATCTGCCCATGAAACTGGTGGTGCAGAACAAGGCAAAGAGCCTTACCCTGGAAGATATGGACAAGGCTTATGACGCCGACGGTTACCTGGTAAACTCCGGCGAATTTGACGGCCTCACCTCTGCAGAAGGCAGGGAAGCCATTACAAAGAAATTTGAAGACATGGGCATTGGCGAAGGCAAAGTCAACTACCGCCTCCGGGATTGGCTCATTTCCCGTCAGCGCTACTGGGGCTGCCCCATTCCGATTATCCACTGCCCCCACTGCGGCAATGTGCTGGTACCGGAAGAAGACCTGCCGGTGAAACTGCCGACGGATGTCAATTTCGTAGCCGGCGCTACCTCCCCGCTGGAAACCAGTGAAACTTTCCTCCATGTGAAGTGCCCCCAGTGCGGCGCCGACGCTACTCGTGAAACGGATACCATGGATACCTTCATTGATTCCTCCTGGTACTACCTCCGCTACTGCGATCCCCACAATGAAAAGGAACCTTTTGATAAGAACAAGGCTAACTACTGGATGCCTGTAGACCAGTACATTGGCGGTATCGAACACGCCATTCTCCATCTGCTCTACTCCCGTTTCTTCATGAAAGTCCTGCAGGACGAAGGCATGGTGGACTACCCCGAACCCTTCACCAACCTCCTCTGCCAGGGCATGGTGCTGAAGGACGGCGGCAAGATGAGTAAATCCGTAGGCAACGTAGTATCCCCTGAAGAAATCGTAGGAAAGTACGGCGCCGACACCGCCCGCCTCTTCATCCTCTTCGCAGCGCCTCCGGAAAAGGATCTGGAATGGTCCGACCAGGGCGTGGAAGGCTCCTACCGCTTCCTGAAGAGAGTATGGGCTATTACCGGCAAATACCAGGACCTGGCCAAGGAAAACAAAGGAAAGCTTACGGAAGATGAAACAGCTCTCCGCAGAAGACTGCACCAGACCATTTCAAAGGTTACCGAAGACCTGGACGGCAAATTTGCCTTCAATACCGCCATTTCCTCCATTATGGAACTGGTGAATGACATGTACCGCTTCGTAGAAAGCCATGAGGCCATCGAAGAAAACCTGGCCTGTGAACTTCTCCGGAACCTCCTCATCCTGCTGGCTCCCTTCGTTCCTCACATTACAGAAGAACTGTGGCAGGGACTGGGCGAAAAGGAAAAGAGCGTTCACGAAGCATCCTGGCCAGCCTGCGACGCCTCCGCTCTCGTGGTGGATGAAGTGGCGCTGGGCGTACAGGTCAACGGCAAAGTCCGTGCTTCCATCACCGTCCCTGTAGCCATGAGCCGCGAAGAAATCGGCGAGAAAGCAAAGGAACTGCCGGAAGTGAAGAAATTCACCGATGGAAAGACCATTGTAAAAGTTATCGTAGTGCCGAAACGTATCGTGAATATCGTAGTAAAATAAAACATCAAAAAGCCGGTGGCCAAGGCCATCGGCTTTTTCGTTTCCTGGTGCTGTGAATGAATCAGTGCTTCCCTAGATCCAGAATATCCATATCAGGCCGGAGGGGAAGCACGTAACGCAGGCTCCTTTCTCAGAAAGGAGCTGGGCGACAGCTCTGAGGATAGGTCTGAAGCCTGACTACAAAAGCACCGTCTTTTTTTGATGTATGCGGCAATGGATTCAGCACAACTTTTGAGGAAGAATTATCCTGCTGGCTGTTGTCCACTGTGCACCGCAGGGTGTGTCCATAGCTGCAGCCACCTTTTTTATGGCTGTGATACAATAAAGAAAACAGATTTTCACATAAAGGTAAAGGAGTGATTTCCATGCATATAACCTGTGAAGGCAGAAGTTTTGATTTTTTTGACGGCGCCTCGCCCCAGAACCTGTGGAACATGGTGAGGGGGGAGAGAGGCAGAAATGACGCTGTGCTGGCAGACTGCGACGGGGATATTCTCGATTTCCAGACCCCCTTTACAAAAGACGGCACCGTGCGCTGGATACCCCTCTCCTCGAAGCAGGCCTACCAGGCCTACCGCCGCACCGCCATCATGCTTCTTGTATGCGGCGTGAAAGAAATATACGGTGACAAAGCGGATGTCAAAGTGAAGCACTCCCTGGGAAAATCCATTTACTGCGAATTCAAGGACGGACACACCCCTCTGCAGAAGGAACTTTCCATTCTGGAGGATCGGATGAAAGCCATTGTTTCTGAGCGGAGAAAAATCACAAAGCTGGTGGTAGGCAGAAACAGGGCCATTGCCTTTCTCCGCATGAAAGGACGCACAGAAGATGCGGAACTTCTTTCCCAGCTCGATTTCTCCGAACTGGATGTAGACCAGTGCGGAGGCCTCATTGACTACTACTTCGGCCCCATGCTGCCGGACATGGGTTTCATCACCGCCTTTGCCCTCCATTCCTATGCCCCCGGCTTTCTGCTCCAGATTCCAGGCCCCGGAGAAACAGAGCTTACCCCCGGTAAGGATGATCCTCTTTACGCCCGGGTATTTCTGGAATCCCAGAACTGGAGCGAACTCATCGGCTGCCATAACCTGGAAGAACTGAACCGGGCCATCGACACAGGCCGTATCTATGACCTGGTGGCCACTGCCGAAGCACTGCAGGAAAAGAAAATGGCGGAACTGGCGGACACCATCTGCCGGCAGAAGCCGCCTATCCGTCTGGTGTGCATGGCAGGGCCTTCCTCCTCCGGCAAAACCACCTTTATGAAAAGGCTCATCGTCCATCTCTGGGTAAACGGCGTAAGGCCTGTCATGCTCTCCTTGGACGACTATTTCCGGAACCGGGATGAAATGGGAAATGAAAACTGGGAAAATCTGGAAGCGTTGGACCTCACCCTTTTTGAAGACACCGTCTCCGCCCTGCTGGAAGGAAGAGAAGTCCGCCTGCCCCGGTTCAATTTCATCACCGGAAAAAAAGAATGGGACGAAAAGCCCATCCGCCTGGGGAAGGGACAGCCCATCCTGGTGGAAGGTCTCCATGCCCTGAATCCGAAGCTCACCTACTTCGTTCCCGGATACCAGTGCATCCGGGTCTACCTCTCCGCCCTGACCCAGCTTACCATCAACGACCATAACCGCATTTCCACCTCCGACAGCCGCCTTCTCCGCCGCCTGGTGCGGGACTACCAGTTCCGCGGCAACGGCCCGGAACATACCCTCATGGTATGGGACAATGTAAGAAGGGGAGAAGAAAGAAATATCTTCCAGTACCAGGACCGGGCCAACGTGGTTTTCAATACCGCCCTCCTGTATGAAATCCCCGTACTGAAAAAACTGGCAAGACCACTTCTGGAAGGCATAAAAAGAGACAGCCCCGCCTACTCTGAAGCCAGAAGAATGCTCTCCTTCCTCATGCCTTTCAGAGAACTGGACGCCTCCATCGTGCCGGGAGAGTCCCTCCTTCGGGAATTTGTAGGATATAAAGGGCTGGGAAAATCCTTCCTGAATCGCTGACTGCTGATTTTCTGCGGTTTTCAGTCATTCTCCATCAGTGGGGCTGCAAAAGGAAAGACATCTCAATTTCTTGTTTTTCTTTGAGGCGGCAGAGGAATGGAATGCCCATCAGCAAAGTGGATTCGTAAGAAAATTAAGAATCCCGCAAGTCTGTCATAGTCATGCTGCAGGAAGATGTAAGGTGCGTATGCTCAATAGAATATGCAGGGCAGAAGCGGGAAAGGGTGTACGAGGCTGAAAGACGAAAAGATGCCTGTAGATGTGGCTGCTAAAAGGTCTTTAAAAAAAATTTGAAATTTTTTTCTTCAGAGGGGTAAAAAATTCGAATCTTCTGCGATATTAGTATCAGAGGAATGAAAAAGTACTCATGAGATGATGAACCCCATTTTCCAAATGCTTTTTCCACATCCGCGGTAGAGGAGAAGGTAGGGAGAAGGGAAACATCAGGAAATTTCACTTTTCAACCTCCCTTCTTCTAAGGCCGGCCGGCAATAGACAGAAGACAATGCAAAAAAATAGAAGACAGAAAAGCAATAAGGAAGAGCGCTCGCAGAACTTTCCTCTCTCTGACGACATGATCTGAGCAGCACCCATGAAAATGGGAGGGCCAAGGCGCAGACGCCTGATTCATTGGTTGAATTTATCTGGAGACTCCCCTGATAGGCTTTTCTGTCTTTTGGCGTGGCTTTGCACAAAGCAGACTGTCCTATTTGCATAAAGTCTCTGTTTCATATATAATAGGTTTAAGAACGATAAAATTCGATATAAGAGGAGGAAGAAATATGGATATGGTTGATGTACTGGTTATCGGGGCAGGCCCTGCGGGGCTGAATGCAGCGCTCTATGCGGCCCGGAAGGAGCTGACGGTCAAGGTGGTGACTACCGATATTGGAGGCCAGATGCTCTTAACAAATGAAATCGAAAATTATCTGGGGTTTCCGTCTATTTCCGGCTTTGAGCTGGCTGACAAGATGGAGGCCCATGTGAAGCAGTATCCGGTGGAATTCGTCTATGCCGGTGTGAAGTCTCTGGTGAAGGAGGCGGACGGTACCTTCACCGCTCATCTGGATGACGGAAGCGAACTTCATGGAAAGACCTGCATTGTGACAGCAGGGAAGCACAGCCGTACTCTGGATATTCCCGGAGAAAAGGAATATACCGGTCGAGGCGTGAGCTACTGCGCTACCTGTGATGGGCCATTCTACCGCAAGAAAACAGTGGCTATTGTGGGCGGCGGAGACAGTGCGGTACAGGCTGCCATTGAGCTGGCAAAACTCTGCCCCACGGTATACCTTCTGGTGCGGAGCCGTATCCGGGCTCAGGAAATTCTGGTCAAACGCATGAAAGAGCTGGAGAATGTGAAGGTACATATGGGATATACGCCGGAGGAAGTTAAAGGGGACAAGAAGGTACAGGGTCTTGTGATTAAAAATAAGGCTGATGGAAAGACAGAAGAACTTTCTGTGGATGGTGTTTTTGTAGAAGCTGGCGGTATTCCGAACAATTCCTATCTTCCTTCCGATGTCAAAGTCAATTCTCTGGGAGAAATCATGACTAATAAGGAAGGGGAAACCAATGTAGATGGCCTTTTTGCAGCGGGGGATGTGACTGACTGCAGGAATAAGCAGGTCATTATTGCAGCAGGAGAGGGGGCGGCAGCTGCGCTGGCAGCCCATGAGTACCTGCTCCGCAGCGGATTATGAGAGTCACGAAAAAGGTGAAGGCGGAGCAGCTGCGCCGTCTGGCAGAGGTGTATAAGAATGACGGCACCATGCTCCATTTCACAAGCCCTTTTACTCTGCTGGTGGCGGTCATCCTTTCCGCCCAGTGCACTGATAAAAGGGTAAACATCATCACCGACCGCCTATTTCCAAGGCTGGATACGCCGGCGAAAATGGCAGCTCTTACACAGAGCCAGCTGGAAACGGAAATCCATGACTGCGGCCTCTATAAAGCTAAGGCAAAGAATCTTCTGGGTATGTGCCATATGCTCCTTTCCGATTATCATGGAGAGGTGCCGGAGGATTTCGATGATCTGGTGAAACTGCCCGGCGTAGGAAGGAAAACGGCCAATGTGGTAAGGAGCGTAGCTTTCGGCTATCCTGCCATTGCTGTGGATACCCATGTATTCCGGGTATCCAACCGTTTGAAGCTGGCGGAGGGAACAACGCCCTTGGAAGTGGAAAAAGGTCTCCAGAAGGCTATCCCGAAAAAGGACTGGTCTTCCGCCCATCACTGGCTTATCTGGCATGGAAGACGGGTGTGCCACGCCAGGAAACCGGACTGCGAGACCTGCTTCCTGCAGAACGTGTGCCCTTCCTGTACGGTGAAGGTAACCCCCTGGAAACCGGAGTGATAGGGCATGTGGACACGCCTTCGGTGTGAGGGTGCAAAGGGTGCAAAGGGTGCAGAAGGTTCAAAGGGTTGTGGTGGGCGCCCTTCAGAAAAAAAGGGGCGCCAGTATGTATAAAACAACTTTAGTGAGCTAGTGAGCTAGTGGCTGGTGGCTGGGGAGCGCCTGACGGCGCGGCTCCGCCGACTGGTAGTTAATAGCATTTCTGTCACTTGCTTTTCTTACCGAGATCCTTCGCTTTGCTCAGGATGATGAGTGTCCGGTGGGAAGAAATCGAGGCAGCACTGGTCATGGGATGGCCCCTTGACTCTGTCATTCTGAACGCAGTGAAGAATCTCGGTGCGTGGCGAGGATGACGTCATTGGAATTCATGCAGGGGCCTGGTACTTCGCCCTTCCCACCGACTGGTATTTACTATCGATTAGCTCATAAGTGTCTTGTACCGAGATTCTTCGCCTACGGCTCAGAATGACGATGAGGGCGGGAAGGAATTCCCGTAACGCTGATTTTATACTCATCGCTCGTAAGGGCGATACCACCACCTTCAGCGGCAAAGCCGCTGTCGCCCCCTGAGCGAAGCGAAACACAACCCNNGCCGCCGACAGGCGGCCACAACCCTCGGCCCGAAGGGCCGTCAACCTTCCCTTCTGAACCCTCTGAACCTTCTGAACCCGAGCGCCGAAAGGCGCTTGAACCCTCAAGCCCGCAGGGCTTGTCCATAAGGCCCCTCTTACAAATTCACCTGGTAGGTGAGCACTGCGTCAATGGCGGACACCGCATTTTCCCAGGCAGTGATGGTGTCCTTCATTTCATGTTCGTAGAATTCATCATCAATGTATTTCATATTGATTTTTACATTAATGATGGAAGCGTGAATGCAGGCGATGGCGCCCTGGGCGGCCATGATGGAGTCGCTTAAGGCGTTTTGGTTTCCCTTCAGCAGCAGATTGGTAAAGCTGGGGAGAAGGTCGCTCATGGTCTGGGCCATCTGCCGGGGTACGGAAATGGCCTTTTTGAAGGCCTCCAGCTGCTTTTCCTGCCGCTCTTCCATGGGAAGGTTCCTGATGGATCGGAGGGTTTCCATGAGCTCTATGAAATTGGCGGCGTCCTCGTCCATGAGATCCAGGAAAATGGAACGGGCCATATTGAATACAGAGGCATATTCCTTTGCCTTTTCATGAAACTGGGCGTAGTTCTTATTGGATTCGGTGAGATGACACACCATCTCCGCCAGCGCGCAGGCCTGGGCGCCCAGAAGCCCTGCTGCCGCCCCGCCGCCGGGGGCAGGGGACCGGCTTCCCAGATCATCCAGAAATTCATCAATCGTTCTTTCACGGAAAGCTTTCTTTTCCATACACATGCACCTCGATTGTCAGATTTTCCACAGGCCAGAGCCCGGTGGTTTGCTTATTATTATACACGGAAATGGGGAAACGATTTGCAAAAAGTTTCCTGCCCCGATGAAACGCAATGGTGCCATGTCGGACAGGAAACTGCAGCGCGCAAAGCGCAGCTGCCATTGCCCCCAAAAAAGAATTTCTTGACGGGCCCATGGGGATGTGATACAATAAACAACGTCATATGACGCCTGTCATATGACTCTATATGTGGCGGGTGTGGTGAAGCGGCTAACACGGCGGATTGTGGCTCCGTTATGCGTGGGTTCGAGCCCCACCACTCGCCCCATTTTTTTTTACCCAAAATCCGGAAAAGGCATGAAGAAATTCACCGGTTCCTTTATATGGGGGTATCGCCAAGCGGTAAGGCAACGGACTTTGACTCCGTTATCGGTGGTCCGACTCCACCTACCCCTGCCAGTCCATGGATCCTGCAGATGAATGTCTGCAGGATTTTTGCTTGGGGAAAATGGGGACAGCTGACCGCTTACATTTTATCGCAGCGCTCCCTGGTTGCCCCATATGGCACGGGGCCCAGGCAGAATGACTTGTCCGGCCGAAAGTCCCGTAATACCGGCTTCATGCGTATCGCCCGATAGTGCGATACCACAACCCTCTGAACCCTTTGAACCCTCACGCTGCAAGCGTGTCTTTTTCACAATCCTTCTCCGCAACCTGCGGCGAAGCCGCAGCCCCTTCTGCGCCCAAAGGGCGCAGAACCCTCTGAACTCTCTAAAAATCGCCTCTTCCAACTCCATAGAGGGCATAAGTAATAGAAATGATTTATGATAATCATAAACTAAATTTTATAGGTTATTTTTCATCTTCTTCAAGGTGTATTATTTATTTCTTCCATGCATTGTGTTAGAATAAAACTGTCAAGCGATGTGGTGTTTCTTCATCGGGGACGTCGTGATTACACATTCCGCATTTCCGGAAAAGGAAGGGTCCGGAGGAACGCGGTCCCTCATTCCCAATGAAAATCTACGACCCGTTTCAGGGCAGTGAGAGGAGTTCAGGTTTCATGACTACATTTCAATTCTATCTAGCCGTCATTATCTTCTGTCTCACCTATGTGGGAATCATGTCTGAGAAATTCCCGAGAACCATCTGCGCGCTGGTTGGCGGCGGCGCGATGATTTATGCGGGGTATGTAACACAGTCCGAGGCCTTTGAGAGATTTATTGACTGGAATACCCTGGGCCTTCTGGCAGGCATGATGATTCTGATTTCCGTAGTAAAGAAATCCGGTTTCTTCCGGGTGCTGGCCCTATGGGCCATGAAGGAGTCCAAGGGGTCTCCGCGGGAGCTTCTGGTTCTTCTTTCCTGTGTAACCGCCGTAGGGGCATCCCTTATTGATTCCGTCACCGCAGCCCTTCTGATCGCTCCTATGACCATTTCCCTCTGCCGTATGCTGAAGATTTCTCCTGTACCGGTTCTGGTTTCTGAAATCCTTATGTGCAACGTAGGCGGTACGGCGCTCATGATCGGCAACCCGCCGAACGTTATGATCGGTTCTGCTACCCATTTGGATTTCAATGACTTCCTTATCAATCTGGCTCCGGTAGTTGTGATTACCATTGTGGCTACCCTGATCGGCATTCTCTTTATTTTCCGTAAGGAGCTGCCGCATGGACACCTTCCCAAGGAACAGATCGATGCCATTGATATTATGTCCGCTGTGGAAGACAAGATGATCTTCAAGCGGTCCCTCATCGTACTTGGTCTTACTATCGTAGGCTTCGTTCTTCATTCCCGCTTCGGACTGCAGTCCGCTACCATCGCCATGACCGGCGGCGTAGTTGCTATGCTGGCCTGCCATGTGAATCCGGAAGAAGCGATGAAGGAAGTGGATCTGGATACCCTGTTCTTCTTCATGGGCCTCTTCATCCTGGTAGGCGGCATGGAAAATGCCGGCGTTATTACCGCCATCGCATCCTGGGGCGTGGCTCTGGCCAACGGGGACAATCACCTCATTACCTACATGATTCTGTGGCTCTCCGGTGTGGCTTCCGCCTTCATCGACAACATCCCCTTCACCGCAACTATGATTCCTCTGATTAAGGATATGCAGGCCCTCATGAATCTGCCTCATGCAGACTATATGTGGTGGGCTCTGGCTACCGGCGCCTGCTTCGGCGGCAACGGTACCATGATCGGTGCTTCCCCGAACGTTATCATGGTAGCTATTGCAGCAAAGGAAGGACATAACATTTCCTTCGGCACCTTCATGAAATGGTGCTTCCCGCTGATGATTATGTCCCTGATCGTGTCCAGCGTATACATCGAAGTCCGCTACTTCATGCTGGGCGGTATGTAATCTGTAAGAGGGCTTACCTTTATATAATCCACCGGAAAAGACCTGCCATGGGGCAGGCCTTTTCTTATGGGAAAATGGAAATAATTGTACCCTATCAATGAAATTGGATTGACAAAAAAACAGGCGTGTTATAAAATAGACAAAAACAGATTTAAATGTGTCGATTCGTGCTGCCCGGGCAGATGCGGAGGAAAGACAGTTTACATCTATGCCTGTATAATAAAACGATAAACTATCTATTTAGAAAAGGGGTTAATCATGGATTTCCAGCCAAGTTATAAGGAGTTTGCCACTATTTTCAAAGCGCTTTCCGACGAGACCCGTCTCCGGGTAGTGGATATGCTGTCCTGCCGCGAAATGTCCGCCTGCGATATTCTGTCCAATTTCACGCTTTCCCAGTCCACTCTGTCCTACCATATGAAGATTCTCATCGAAGCTAAAGTGGTCAATGCCAGAAGAGAAGGTCTCTGGACCAAGTATTCCATTAATGATGATACATTCAACAAGCTCATGGAATTCATTCCGGAACTTTACAAAATGAAGGATAAGTGCGTCTGCGAGCAGATTAAGTACGTGAAAGTCCAGCCCCAGCAGGTGGGAGGAAAAGACGAATTCGGCAACTGATGATATGTGTACCGCATAAAAAAAACAGTCCTCGGGGGACTGCTTTTTTTATGCGATTTCGGCGGGCGGCTGTATTCCCGAAGGTTGATGTGCACATCCTGCATAGGATGTGCAAGTCGGCCGAAGTTGGCCCTTAGCCTGCCCATAAAAGGGCCTTCCATTTAGTCGGCCGACCGTGGTCTTTCGCGGCGCGAGGGTTGAGCCAGCCGCCGGGCTGACGCCCTGGGCTGGCAGGGTTCTGCCTGTGATCGGCTTCGCCTTACAGGCGGGCTCCGGGCTCCCGCCCTCGGGAGTTATGTAGTATCGCTGCGCTGGCGATGTGGGCGCCTTTCGGCGCCATGATAAATACCGCCTAACGGCGGAAACTGCCGCGAAGCGGCTTACAAAATGGCGCCGTAAGGCGCCGTACCTCGCCAACGCAGTGGTACTATATAACTCCCTGGGTCGAAGGCCCTGAACCCATCCGGGAGGCGTCAGCCGGTCCCGGATAGAACCCTTGGGGCCCAGGGCCAAAGGCCCGGCGGCGCCATCAACCCTCACGCCCGTAAGGGCGTGTCAACCTTCGGGAATACAGGAAAGCACCGTCCCGATCCCAACCGCGCCGAAAGGCGCCTGAATCATCAAGCCTCAAATACGATTTCTAAAGGAGACCTTTATGACTGATACCATCGAACAAGCACAGCAGTTTCTTCTGACAGGCGATTTCTCCGCCTCCCTGGCCACGTATAACCGTATATACAATGATTCTGACAGTGATGAAGACAGAGGCACCGCCGCTGCCATGCTGTCCCATATGTATGGATGCGGTATGACAGGGGCGATAGATGACCGGTTGGCCGACGATTTCCTGGCCAAAGCCATCAGGCTCGAAAGTCCTTTGGGCCTCTTTCTGGTAGAATCCAAAGACCCCGATATTTCATCAGCTGCCTTTGAAAGGCTGGTGAAAAAGCTGAAAAAGCTGGCAGATCAGGGAAGTACCTTGGCCATGATAGAGATGGGACTCATGTTTGAATATGGCTACCACCGGAGGGTGAATCTGAAAAAAGCGCTGGCATGGTACGAAAAGGCCGCATCTCTGGGCCATGCAGATGCCATGGTAAAGGCCGGATGGATTTGGGAGAGTCACAGCTTCAAGGACCATGATGACCATAAGGCTTTTCTCTGGTATTTGAAAAGTGCGGCCATGGCCTATGGAAACGGCGAATGCCAGCTGGGCTTCTGCTATCGTGATGGCATCGGTACTGGGAAGGATATGGATCGGGCCCTTATCTGCCTTGAAAAAGCAGCGTCCCATGGCTCTGCCGAAGCAGCCATGCTGCTCTATGAAATCTATTCCGGTGAAGGGGCAGAAGGGGAAGAAGAACTTGAGCTCCGCGATAAGGAAAAGAGCTTTTCCTATTTGAAGATGGCCGCCAAGCAGGGGGAAAGCGAAGCTCTCATGCGTCTGGGGCATATGTATTATCAGGGAGAAGGGACAGAGGCGGATACAGGAAAAGCGATTGAGTGCTATGAGAAAGCCTGGAACGCTGGAAATCCCATGGCCGGTACCATGCTGGGTCTCATTTACATCTATGGCTTTGACGATGAGGAAAGTGCAAAAAAGGGGATTTCCTACTTTTATCAGGCAGGCCAGGAAGGGGACATTAGTGCATTCCGGGAAATCGCTCTTTGCATCCTTTATGGCCGGCGTATACCAAAGGACGAATCCCAGGGACTTGCCATACTGAAAAAGCTGGCAGAAGAAAATGAGCCCCTCAGCATTACGGCTCTGGGCAACTGGTATATGAATCAGAAAGAGCTGGACAAAGCCCTGCCATACTTCCGCAAAGCAGCGGACCTGGGCGAACCGAATGCGGAATTTGCCCTGGGATACTGCTACTTCTCCGGCACCGGAGTTCCCAGAAATTTAAGGAAAGCCCAGGAACTTTTTCAGCGGGCCGCCCTCAAAGGACAGAAAGAAGCGGAAAAAGAACTGAGGACGCATTTTGGATAAACAGTTTCCTGTCGGCAAGAGACACAATAGTGCCACGCCGCTTCGTCATTTCGAGCGGAGTCGAGAAATCTCCCGTCGAATAGTTTCCTGTCGGTATGAACCACAATGGCGTCAAGCCGAGTAGGAAACTTTTCGCCAATAGTTTCCTGCCGGCAAGAAACAGCACAGCGTATCATCTCAATAGGAAACCCTTCGCAAACAGTTTCCTGTCGGCAAGAGACACAATAGTGCCACGCCGCTTCGTCATTTCGAGCGGAGTCGAGAAATCTCCCGGCCAACAGTTTCCTGTCGGCAAGAAACACCACAGCGTATCATCTCAATAGGAAACTATTCGCCAACAGTTTCCTGTCGGTATAAACCACAATAGTACCAAGCCGTACAGGAAACTTCTTATTTCCGGAAAGGAGCCAAATCATGACAGAAGGAGAAAGTCTGTTTTTACAGGGGAAAATTGATGAAGCCTATGAAGAACTGCAGAAGGAAAAGACCGGCCGGGCCTTCTACCTTTTAGGTCTTATAGAGCGGGAAGGCTACGGTCACAGGAAGGCGGACGAAGAGAAGAGCCGCCGTTTCTTTGAAGAAGGAAAGAAACTGGGAGACCCTCTCTGCGGCATTTCCCTTTTCCAGGGAGAAACGGGGAAAGCTATGTGGGACACGGTGAACCAGGATTTTTCCCGGGTCCTTCTCATGGCTAACCAGGGGGACGTGCTGGCCATGGACGAAGCAGGCCTCTCCTACATGGGAAACGGCATGATTCTGGACTACGAAGAAGGGGTGAAATGGTTGGCCAAGGGCGCCTTCTACGAATACTGGAAAGCCCTCTACGACCTGGGCATGTTCTACTATGGGCATAATATCAATGATGAAAGGGAAGCAAAAGCCATTGCCTGTTTCTCAAAGGCCGCAGAATTCCGTGACAGCGAAAGCGAATACATGCTGGGCCTCATGCTGGCCGTAAAGGCAAAGGGGGAAGAAGAACTGGAAGAACCGGTTTCCTGGATGGAAAAATCCTGGGAACATGGAAACGAAGGCGCCGCCCTCTTTTTGGGAAAACTGTACGAAGGAACCATTGATACGGCCGGTGAAACAGACCCCATGCCGGAAAAGGCAAGAGCCTGGTTTGAAAAAGCGGCGACCAAAGGAAATGGGGAAGCCCTGGCAGAACTGGCCTTCTTCTATGAAAACGGCGTTACCGTACCTAAAGACAGCAAAAAGGCGGCAAACCTTCTGAAAGACGCCGTGGGCTATGGCTGCGACGAAGCCCTTTTCTCCCTGGCCCTTCATTACCTGGACGAAGGAAAAGAGGACGAGGCCCTGCCATACATGGAAGCCGCCGCAGCCAAAGGGGAAGAGAGGGCCCTCTACCTGGCAGGCATGATGTACCTCCAGGGAAGAGGTACGGAACCGGACCGCCGGAAAGCCATAGACTACCTGAAAGAAGCAGCAGACCACGGCTCCGAAGAAGCGGTGGAAGAATTGCAGAAACAGGGGAGATATTTTATTTAGTGTACTAGTGATCTAGTGTACTAGTGATCTAGTGGGCTAGTGATCTAGTGTATTGGTGAGCTGGTGGGGCGGATGTCCTCTATTGGCTCTCCGCTGCCTGCTGCTCTCCATGCCCTTGCGCCCCTTGAGTCGGAGACCCTGCATAGGGGTCTCCGAGTCAGTCGAAGTTGGCCCTCATCCTGCACATAAAAGGACTTTCCTATGAATCGCCCGACCCATGCCGCAGGCGCGGTTGTTTGGTTTTCGCTGCTTCTGGCAGCGCTGCCGCCGACAGGCAGCAATAAATCTCATCGCCCCAAAGCGGCGATACCACTACCTTCAACCGCCGAAGGCGGCTGTCGCTCCCTGAGCGAAGCGAACACAACCTTTTTACATAACCTGCGGCGAAGCCGCGCCCCTTTTTTACACACTCCAGAGTTCATCAAGTGCTATAATAAAAACAATTTCCACGAGAAACGAGGAATCACAATGACTGAATTGGAAAATGCTGAAAAACTATTTCTTGCCTACAGGGTCAGGGCGGCTTACCCCCTCTTCCAAAAGCTGGCGGAGGAAGGAAGCAGCCGGGCCCTTTATTTCCTGGCCCTCTATGAGCAGTACTACCTGGGGGTGGCTCCCTTTGCTCCCAAAGAAGCCATCCAAAAGGCTTTGAAGGGAGCCCGGGCAGGGGACGGTCTCTGCGGCGTTTTCTGCATGCTCCATTTTGACCTTTTGAGTCATGAAGAATTCCATGAAATCATGGACGCGAAGGAAAAGTGGATTTCCGCCGCCAAAGAGGAAAGCGATGCCTTTGCCCTGGAAGCTTTGGGCTGCCTCAGCGTGATGCATGGGGAAGAAGAGGAAGAGGTGCATACAGGCCTCCATCTGCTGGAGGCCGCCGCCATGCAGGGGTACTGGAAGGCTTGGAATGACCTGGGCCAGTTCCATGACCGCCATGTGCAGGACAACAATCCTCTTCTCAAAAAATACGTGGACGATAAAAAGGCCATTTCCTGCTACCGGAAATCCATAGAAGCCGGCTATCCGGACAGCATGAACCGCCTGGCCTATTTCTACTACTTGGGAGACGGCATGGCGAAGGATGAAAAGGAAGGCATTCGCCTCTTTAAGAAAGCCTTTTCCAAAGGCCACCTGAAGGCAGGCACCGCCCTGGGCATGCTCTATCTCTTTGATGAAAAAGGGGGGAGCAAAAAAGAAGGCTTCCGGTATACGAAGAAGGCGGCCGAAGGGGGAGAGCCCACTGCCATGGGCAATCTGGCCAACTGCTACTACTATGGCAATGGCACGAAAAAAGACCGGCGCCTGGCCAAAGAATGGTATGGCAGAGCCTCCGATGCCGGCATGGACTCCTCCACCACTCAGCTGGGAGTCATGTACCATGAAGATGGACATGATGATAAAGCCTTTGCCCTTTTCAAAGAGGCCGCAGACCGGGGATTTCCGGAAGCTATGGGCTGGCTGGCCGCCTGCTATCAGTACGGTTATGGTACGGAGGTAAACAGTTTGGCCGCCGTGCAGTGGCTGGAAAAAGCGGCCTCCCTGGGAAGCCGGGAAGCAGAACAGGCCCTGCAGTATCTCTATAACGAAATTAAAGGAATGAAATCATGAAATCCCTGACTGGTAAAAATCCTGCGAAATTGATTATATCGGCCCTTCTGGCCCTGTCCTTTTCCCTTCCTGTTTCGGCAGAAGATGGGTCTATAGAAGACCAGCTCCTCCAGAGCGCCCTGGCTGCCGGCAGAGAAGAAGGGGCCCTTCCATCCCAGATGGAGGAAAAAGCGGGAGAGCAGGAAAAGCTCATCCTTCTTACCTGGCAGGAAGATCCGGAATCGGTGCGCTACGAAGTGGAAATTTTCCGGGGACTGCCGGAGAACCTGGACCGGAACAGCCCGGTGGAAAACCATCTGTACGATAACCAGCGCATTTATACGAACCAGGTCCTGGTGGACCTGTCCACCTTCCCGCCCGGAGAAGCACCCCTTTACTGGCGGGTGCGCCCCATTGACGCCAACTGGGAAGGCATGGGACCTTTCTCCTCGCCCATGGAAGTAAGAAGTACCATGAAGCCCATCACCAGGAACGCCCCCTATCCCCATGTGTATCGTCCGGGGAACGGCTCCACCCTTCTCTATCCCGTCTATTCCTATGCAGGAAATCCGGGCGCTGTAAAATATGAAGTGGAAGTGACGGACCAGTATCCGGAAAACAGGGACGGCACAGAACCTTCGAAATACCGGGTATTTTCCAAAGAAACCGCCCTGTCCAACGTATATGATGACAATCCGCGCATTGGCACCTTCTACTGGCGGGTCAGAGGCATGGACGAAAATGGAAATCCCCTGGGCATCTGGAGCCTACCGGAAAAGGTGAGAACCAATCCCGACGAACACTTCGAAGTGGGCATCTTCGGCGACAGCATTACCCAGGGCGGCGGCCACCTCTACCACAGCCCCGCCGACATGGCCTACAGCTACGTCACCTACCTGGACTTTCCCGCCGTCAATATGGGCAGGAGCGGCGACACCACCGAAATGATGGAAGACCGCTTCGACAGGGACGTACTGCCCTTCCATGTGAAGTACCTCCTCATCATGGGCGGTATCAACGACCTCCGCATGGGCGCCGACCCGGACAAGGTCATCCACCACCTGGAAGCCATCCGAAAGAAATGCATAGACCACCACATCGTCCCCATCCTTTTAACCATCGTTCCCATTAACCCGGAAAACATCCAGAAATATTACGGCGACGTCACCTACAGCGGCTGGAAAGAATCGGTAGACAAAGTCAACGCCTACATCCGCACCCAGCCCCATATCGACACAGCCGCCCCCTTCTCCGACTACCCCGTCATGCCGGGAGAACTGGCCATGGACGGCATCCACGGAGACTGGAACGCCAAGCAGATGATAGCCGGAGAAATCAATCGGCATATGGGAGAATTTATGAAATAGTGAGCTGGCGGCTTATGGACAAGCCCCTGTGGCGCGGTCGGGATCGGGACCGGGGCCGGGACCGGGATCTGAGCGGTGCTTTCCAGTATTCCCGAAGGTTGACGCCAGCTTTCGCGGGCGAGGGTTGATGG
>DCJJ01000043.1 GCA_002320515.1 Dialister sp. UBA1703
AGCGAGCCGGAAGGGGTCAGCCGCAAAGCGGCCTATAAAATTATTGCCCGCAGGGCAATCCACACCCCTTTGAACCATTTAAACCCTCTGAACCTTCACCCTCAGGCTCGAAGCCCCCTTTGGTGGCTGACGCCACCACCTTTACCCAAAGGGAAGCGTGCCACACGATTCTCAGGTCGCTCTGCTCCCCTACGAATCGTGTTCCCTTGCCACCCCGCAAGCGGGGGAACAATAAAAGGAGGAACGAACTCTCCACACACGTGACACATTGCCCCATACTCTATGATTCCATATAGTCATATATTGCATGAAAATGGTATAATATCCTAAATGGCGGAAAAGGCGGTGAGATAATGGCCAGGCGCAGGGGACTGAAGAAGTGGGACCGGGTGACGGTGGAAGGCTGGCTCAGGCTGATGGGCGATACTTCGGTGATGAGTCATCTGATGATGGAAATTTTTGGCCGTCTTTACGATTCCACGGACCATATGGACAACGGGAAGAGTATCGCCTCTGCCCTCCATATGGAGTACCGGGCCCTGAATTCTGCGGTAGGCTGGGCGGGGACGAAAATCCGGGAGATGGTGGAGAAGGGTCTTGTGCCGGTGTATCCGGAAAAGGAAAAGAAAACCCTGGCCGCTCCTTCCCTGGTGCAGGAAAGCCTCGGGGAGGCGTCTTTGGAAGAAAAAGCGTCGGAGACGTCTGAGACCATGGCGCCCTGGGAGTATGTGTTTGACGGGGCGGAAGGGGATAACGGCGTTTATTTCTGGATTTTGAAGCCGGAGGCAGCTTCCGCCTACCGGGAAATCCGGGAAGCGGGAAGCCGGGAAATCGCTTCTATTTCCAAAATCCTGGAGGACGATGAAACGGCAGATGGGGTGGAGGAAAGTCTTTTTTCCCTTCCTTCCGACGATACGGTGCGGTCCATCCGGCGGCTGCTGGAAAAGGAGCGCTATTTCCAGCGGAAGTCCTTCCGCCTTGCCCATCCCTGCTGTGTGGTATGCGGGGCAGACCGGATTTCTCTTCTAAAGGCTGTGCCCTATGGAGAAAAGGGGACGGCGGAGCGGGGGCTCCTTTTCTGCCCCACCCACGGCACTCTTTTTGCAGCCCATTTGATTTCTTATAACAGTAAAGGGGAGCTTCTTGTTTCAGGCAGGCTGTCGGAGGAGGAGCGGGCCCTGTTTCATCTGACGGCGGGGGAGAAGGCCCACGGGTCTTTTGTACGGCGCCGCATGGCAGAACATCGGAAGGTTTTTAACCGGGAAGGCGGGAAAAGGAAATGATTTTATCGGGCAGGGAAATCGTAAGACATATGGGGGAAGAAATTATCATCAGGCCCTTTGATATGAGCAAGGTGAACCCAAACAGCTACAACCTTACGCTGGCTGACGAGCTTATGGTTTATGAAAATCATGAGCTGGACATGAAGAAAAGAAATGAGGGACGGCTTCTCCATATTCCGGAGGAGGGCATCGTGCTCCAGCCCAATAAGCTTTACCTGGGACGGACCAGGGAGTACACGAGGACGAAATGCTTCGTGCCTATGCTGGAGGGACGCTCTTCTATCGGCCGTCTGGGCCTTTTCATTCACGTCACCGCAGGATTCGGGGATGTAGGCTTTTCCGGCTACTGGACGCTGGAAATGTTCTGCGTGCAGCCCATCCGCATTTACGCAGGCGTGGAAATCTGCCAGATTTATTTCCATACGGTTCTCGGGGAAGCGGACAGCTATAATGGAGGCAAGTATCAGAACAATCAGGGGATTCAGCCCAGCCTCCTTTACAAAGATTTCGAAAAGTAGTATTATAATGGTAAGTTTATAACACATGGGGCGAAGAAGCTGCAGCTGACGTATAGGTTTTTCCTATGCGCCGGGCTGCTTTTTTATTTCACCCTTTGTGGCTTTGTGAAAGGACGGATGGAATTTCAAGGAGAACCGGACTTTCCATTTGAGGGTATTTAAGGAGGACAGTATGATGAAGAAGGCATTGAAAAAACTGATGGTAGCAGGTGCATTTTGTCTGGCTGGTACAGCTCTTCTTGCAGGCTGCGGCGGCAGCTCCGGCTCCGGATCCGGCTCTGCAGGCGGCAAGCAGTTCCTGAATATCGCCACCGGCGGCACGGCAGGCACCTATTATCCCCTGGGCGGCGCTCTGGCTGAACTTTTGAACCAGAACATTAAGGGCATGAACGCATCTGCCCAGTCCACCGGCGCATCGGTAGCCAACGTAAATATGCTGAAGGACGGTTCTGTAGATATTGCTTTCATTCAGAACGATATCGCCTACTATGCAGCTAACGGCAAGGAAATGTTCAAAGACAACAAGATGGATAATATCCGCGGTCTGGCTGCCCTGTATCCGGAAACCATCCAGTTCGTAACCACCCAGGATAAGGGTATCAAGACCGTAGCGGACCTGAAGGGCAAGAAGGTGGCTGTCGGTGCATCCGGCTCCGGCGCCGAAGCCAATGCCCGCCAGATTCTGGAAGCCTATGGCATTACCTACAATGATATTGACGTACAGTACCTCTCCTTCGGCGAAGCTGCCAATGCACTGAAGGACGGCAACGTAGATGCAGGCGTAGTAGTAGCAGGCTTCCCGACCGCCGCTATCCAGGACCTGGCTGCCAATAAATCCGCTGCCATCGTCAACATCGACCCGAAGATTGTTGACCAGCTCATGCAGAAATATCCGTATTACACCAAGATGACCATTCCGAAGGGCACCTATCCCGGACAGGATGAAGACGTCAATACGGTAGCTGTAAAGTGCGTCATCGTCACCACCGATAAGCTCAGCGACGATCTGGGCGAACAGATCGTGAAGGCTATCTATGAACATCTGGACCGTATGAAAGCTGCCCATGCCGTAGGTAAGTACATCACCAAGGATACCGCCCTGGAAGGCATGTCCGTGAAGATGAACGCCGGCGCTGAAAAGTACCTGAAGGCTAAATAAGGAAGAATCCCCAACGGATCCATACCTTGCATAGAAAGGAGGGAGAACGGGCCTTACTGGGGTCCGTTCTCGCTTTCATGAAGAAACAGAAAAATGGGACACTGGAAACAGTAATCATCATCATCGGTATCATCGTGGCCCTGGTCACAGGGGTGGGCGGCTGGTACATCCGCATGCCCTTCCTCTTTGCCCAGACCTCTGACGGAATCATCATGAAGCAGCGGGTGGACGCCGGTACGCCGGTCACCCTTGCCTACCACCATTCCGTACAGAAAACCATGATTTACGAATACCTGGAAGTGAACAAGATAGCAAACGGATTTGTCCTCAAATCCACCAAGTATCAATCTATGGGGGTGGGGCTTCCCTTTTCCGCTGACGAGGGAAAGTTCCGGGAAGAAGACGGCTGGTTTATTCTGGATGACATCAACCGGAATTATCCCGAGCTGTCCATCCGCAACGGAGTGACAAACCATGGCGTCCTTACTGTGGGCGACAAAGACTACAACCTGGATGAAATGGTTCCTCTGGGAAAAGAACTGAAGCTATATGTAGCACCGCTTTATAAAGGGTGGTACATGAAAAAAGAAATTAGGAGTTGATTATATTGGCTGATTTAGAAAAAAAGGGAACACCTGCCGCCCCCACAGGGCAGGCAGATGGTGCATTGACTGATGAACTGCAGGAAAAACTGAAATCCCTGGACAAAGAGTCAAACACCATGGAATATGCAGGCATCTGCGGCAAGATCGTGGCTGCCCTCTGCATCTGCTTTTCGCTCTTCCAGATATATACCGGTATCTTCGGTACACTGGACGCCATGATCCAGCGCTGCGTCCACCTGTCCTTCGGCATATCTCTGGTATTCCTCCTCTGCCCTACGAAGAAATCCTGGATTAAGGGCGGACGATTCCATCCTATTGATATCCTCTTCACCGTACTGGCAGTCATCCCGCCGGTATACATCCTGGTGAACTACCAGCAGCTCATCCTCCGCGCCGGCACCGTTACACCTACCGACGCCCTGGTGGGCCTCCTGGGGATTGTGATGGTACTGGAAGCTGCCCGCCGTATCGTAGGCCTTCCTATCGTCATCGTGGTTCTCTGCTTCCTGCTT
Organism: Dialister sp. UBA1703; assembly: GCA_002320515.1. GTDB lineage: Bacteria > Bacillota > Negativicutes > Veillonellales > Dialisteraceae > Dialister. The sequence continues at coordinate 4,078 of DCJJ01000043.1, forward strand.
TATGGCTTCCTGGGTCCCTACATGCCCGGGCCTCTGGCACACAGAGGACTCACCATCAACCAGATGGTAGGGCACCTTTTCTTCACCACCGAAGGCGTCTTCGGTATTCCTCTGGGCGTATCGTCCACCTTCATCTTCCTCTTCATCCTCTTCGGCGCTTACCTGGAAAAGACAGGCCTTGGCAAGTTTTTCATCGATATTGCCAATGCCCTGGCCGGCTGGGCCTCCGGTGGACCGGCTAAAGTAGCGGTCATCTCCAGTGCCCTTCAGGGTACCATTTCCGGCTCTTCCGTAGCCAACGTAGTAGGTTCCGGCTCCTTCACCATTCCTATGATGAAGAAACTGGGCTACCACAAAAACTTCGCCGGCGCCGTAGAAGCCGCCGCTTCCACCGGCGGGCAGCTCATGCCGCCGATTATGGGCGCCGCTGCCTTCCTCATGGCTGAATTCGTAGGCATCCCCTACATGGAAGTCGTCAAAGCCGCCGTGGTTCCCGCCATCCTTTACTTCTTGGGCGTATTCCTGGGCGTTCATTTCGAAGCCAAGAAAAACCACCTGGAAGGCACCCCCAGAAGCCAGCTGGAACCCTGGGGCAGGATTATGAAAGAAGAAGGCCATCTGGCTATTCCGCTTATTGCCATCATTGCCCTCCTGGCCTCCGGCTACACCCCCATGAAAGCAGCCCTGGCAGGCATCTTCATTTCCATCGGCAGTGCCATGCTCCGGGCCAGCACCCGCATGAACTTCTATGACATTGTAGACGGCCTCATCAAAGGTGCCAGAGGCGCCCTGGGCGTCATCATCGCCTGCGCCTCCGCCGGCATGATTATCGGTATCGTTACCAAAACCGGCGTAGGTCTGAAACTGGCTTCCGCTCTGGTTACCGTGGCAGCAGGCAACTTCATGCTTCTGCTTCTCTGCACCATGCTCACCTCCCTCATTCTGGGCATGGGCGTGCCTACCACGGCCAACTACGTCATTACCTCCACTATCGCTGCACCGGCCCTCATCCAGCTGGGCGTACCGATTCTGGCGGCTCATATGTTTGTATTCTACTTCGGCATTATCGCCGACATTACCCCGCCGGTAGCCCTGGCTGCCTACGCAGGATCTGCCATTTCCGGCGGTGACCCTCTGAAGACCGGGGTGAATGCATCGAAACTGGGCATAGCTGCCTTCATCATTCCATATGTATTCGTCCTCTCTCCGCAGATACTCGGCATCGGTGCCACCTTCGGCGGCGTGCTCTTCACTACCTGCACCGCTATCATCGGCATGGCCGGCATCTCCGGCGCCATGATCGGCCAGTTCTACTGCAAAGCCAATGTACTTGAAAGACTCCTCCTCCTTGCCGGCGGCCTCTGCCTCATCGATCCTCATACCCTCACCGATATCATAGGCATAGCCATTCTGGTCGGCGTCTTCGCCCTCCAGTACTTCCGCAGCAAGAAAGCCAAAGCCGCTGAAGCCTGAAGAAAAATGCTCCTCACCATGAGGGGCATTTTTTTATGGAGAAAATGTGCAGCGAGCTTTCATCTCATAAGTGGCTCCAAGTAAAGCGCCGGTTTGTTGTGTCCCCCGCTTTTGCGGGGGAAAGGTGGTGCCGCAGGCACCAAAGGGGGAAAAGCCGCGCCAGCGGCTAATTAAGCTGAACGTTTAGCAGGATACTTGAGAAAAATGCAAATTCCCGTAACGCCCTTGTTTCCCCTTGAGGGGAAGAGGGCCACG
>DCJJ01000099.1:0-3882 GCA_002320515.1 Dialister sp. UBA1703
ATGAATTAATCAGTGCTTCCTTAACCCGGGGCCGCTCCGCGGCCCCCAATGAGCGCTTTCCCCCTATTCTATCACATTCCTGTCCCATGCATAAAGCACAAAAGAACTGCGGCTTCCTGCCGCAGTTCCCTTTGTCACATTTCTTACATGGCGTCGTAAATATCTGCCACCGCATCATATTCTTCATCCGTTGGGGGAACGTATTCCGCCTCCCCGTTTTCATCGATGTCAATTCTGGCAAGGATGATATCCGGTTCTTCTTCGTCCTCAGACTCGGGAATGGATACCAGTACAGCGAATTCCTTTCCGGAGAAGGGAATCACCGTATCCTGCACGTAGTCTTTTTCACTGCCGTCAGGGCCGGTAATAGTAATAATAATGGGGTCTTCTTTTTTCTCGGTCATAGGTTTATCCTCTGTTTTTGAATGAAAGATGCTGCAGGTACCCTTCCAGGATGGCTACAGCTGCCATTTTATCTATGACTTTCTTTCGTTTTTTCCGGCTCACGTCGGCTGCGATAAGCTGTTTCTGGGCCATGACGGTGGTAAGTCGTTCATCCCAGAAATGGTAGGGAATGTCGGGGAAAGCCTTGGCCAGTTCTTTCGCGAAGGCCTCGGTCCTTTCCACACGGATGCCCTTTGTGCCGTCCATGTTGAGCGGCAGGCCGATGACAAATTCTTCTACCTGGTACTGATCCGTGAGCTCCCGAAGCCTTTTGAAATCAGCCTCCCTTGTGGTGTGCCGTATGGTTTCCAGCCCCTGGGCGGTCCAGCCGAAGAGGTCGCTTACCGCCACGCCGATGGTGACGGAGCCCACATCAAGACTCATGATTCTCATTTCATAAGCCCTTGTGCTTTACGTAGAAACGGACCAGCTCTTCCACCAGTTCATCTCTTTCGATACCGGAAATAAGCCTTCTGGCGTCATGTCGGCTGGTAATATATGTCGGCTCCCCTGAAACAAGATATCCTACAAGCTGTACCGTAGGATTATGCCCTGCTTCTTTCAAAGCCGCATACACTTCCTGCAGAATCATGGCCGCCTGTCGGTTCTCGCCTTCATCGGCATTGGTATTGAATAAAATCGTTTCATCAGAGACTGACATATATATCCCTCCTTAACCAAGCATGTCGGCAATAGCCGCAACGCCTGCTTTCACTGCTTCTTCCAGCTTTGCTGTATCACGGCCGCCGGCCTGTGCTACTGCCGGTTTGCCGCCACCACCGCCGCCGCATACTTTGGCGGCTTTGGAAACTACCTTGCCCATATGGACACCGGCCTTCACCGCTTCCGGAGAAGCCATGCCCACCAGGTTTACCTTGTCGCCGGATACGGTGCCAAGGATGAAGGCGCCATTTTCAAGTTTTGCCTTCACTACGTCGGCGGCCTTTCTAAGGTCGTCCATATTATCTGCCTGTACCACGGCGCCAAAGAAGGAAATGCCCTTCTTTTCCTGGAGATCCTTCATAAGGGAATCCAGTTCGCCCTTTGTCTGTTCTTTCTTCAGAGCTTCCAGCTGTTTTTCCAGATCCTTCACTTCGGAAAGGAGTTTTTCAATCTTTTCCGGAACATTTTCCACCTTTCCCTTCAGGAGAGAAGCGGAATTTTCAAGGAGACTGCGGTCGGCCTTCATCATTTCATAGGCCTTCTTGCCGGTCACTGCTTCGATACGGCGGATGCCGGAGCCGATGCCTCCTTCGCTGATCAGACGGAAGGAACCAAGTTCGCCGGAGTTCTTCACATGGCTGCCGCCGCAGAGTTCCTTACTGAAATCTCCTACGGAAACCACCCGTACTACGGAACCGTACTTTTCACCGAAGAGAGCCATGGCACCCGATTTCTTTGCCTCTTCCAGAGGCATTTCCTTGATATTCACAGGAAGGGCATGGAGGATTTCACGGTTTACCGCCTCTTCCACAGCAGCAAGCTGTTTTCCGGAGAGCGGTTCCGGCCAGGTGAAATCAAAACGGAGCCGGTCAGGAAGTACAAGGGAACCTGCCTGGTTTACCTGTCCGCCCAGTACTTCACGAAGTGCTGCCTGCAGCATATGGGTACCGGTATGGTTTCTTGCCAGGTCTTCTCTTCTTTCCCTGTCAACCACAGCCTTCACCGTGTCTCCTTCGGAAATAGTGCCTTCGCGAACGGTGCCGATGACATAAATAATGCCGTCAGGGAGCTTCTTCGTATCTTCTACGTCGATTACCCCTTCTTCACCGGTAATAGTGCCGGTATCGCCGATCTGTCCGCCCCCTTCTGCATGGAAGGGGTTGTTCTGAAGGATAACTGTCACTTCCGTGCCGTCAGCAGCTTCCTTGATTTCCTTACCGTCTTTACCAAGAAGGAGGAGCTTTGTTTCTCCATCCCTGTCTTCTGTAGTGAGGCTTGCTGCATCAAGCTTGGTGGTATCCGGAGTTGCCACTTTGGCGGAAACCTTGGCACGGGCAGCTCTGGCTCTTTCCTTCTGTTCTGCCATGGATGCTTCAAAGCCTTCCTTATCAATGGTGAGGCCCTGTTCCTTGGCAATTTCATCGGTCAGTTCCCATGGGAAACCGTAGGTATCGTAGAGCTTGAACACCTTGTCGCCGGAAAGGACGGTGCCCTGTTTCTTCTTTGTATCTTCCAGCATTTCGGAAAGAAGATCCGTGCCTGCATTCAGGGTAGCATGGAAACGGTCTTCTTCTACGCCGGCTACTTTCTTAATAAATGCCTGTTTGTCCACCAGTTCCGGATAAGCGGGCTTCATCATACTGATAACCACATCGATCATCTGGCCGATGAAAGCGTCCTGGATGCCCAGGAGCTTGCCGAAGCGGACTGCACGGCGCAGAATGCGGCGGAGCACATAGCCTCTGCCTTCATTGGAAGGAAGAATGCCATCGGCAATCATATTTGTAATAGCCCGGGCATGGTCGGAAATAACTTTCAGCGCCACATCGCCCTGGGCGCTCTGTCCGTAGGGTACACCGGAGAGTGCAGATGCTTCTTCAATAATGGGGAAGAAAAGATCCGTTTCAAAGTTGTTTTTCTTTTTCTGAAGAACCGCAGCCAGACGTTCCAGACCTGCGCCGGTATCAATGTTCTTCTTGGCAAGCGGCAGGTAAGAGCCGTCTTTCTGGCGGTCATACTGGGAGAAAACCAGGTTCCAGATTTCAAGGAAACGGTCGCCGTCCCCGCCCATCTGGTTTTCCGGATCTGTGCCGAATTCCTCGCCCTGGTCATAGAAAATTTCAGAGTCAGGACCGCAGGGGCCTTCCCCGATTTCCCAGAAATTGTCGGACAGCGGATAAATGTGGTTTTCCGGCAGGCCGATCATCTTGTGCCAGTAATCATGGGCTTCATTGTCATCGGGATAAATGGTGACATAAAGGCGGGACTGGTCCAGCTTTAATACCTCTGTCAGGAATTCCCAGGCCCAGGTAATGGCTTCCTTCTTGAAATAGTCGCCGAAGGAGAAATTCCCCAGCATTTCAAAGAAGGTATGGTGACGGGCTGTATGGCCCACGTTTTCAATATCGCCGGTGCGGATGCACTTCTGGCTGGTGGTGACACGATGACGGGGCGGTTCCACCTTGCCTGTGAAATAAGGCTTCAGCGGTGCCATGCCTGCACCGATTAAAAGAAGACTGGGGTCATCCTTCGGGATCAGAGAGAAGCTCTTTAATCTCAGATGGCCTTTTTGATTTTCAAAAAATGAAAGATATGATTCACGAATATCATTGCCCTTCATGATAAACCCCCTTACTGTAGTTGTGTTCTTCATTATATATGACTTGCACGGTCCATGCAAATAGATATTTGTTTATGATGTAGATTCATATGGAGCTTTAAGGAAGCGCTGATTAAATCACTGTCTGCTTTTATTCTTGAATTTTTATGCAATGC
>DCJJ01000099.1:3968-4941 GCA_002320515.1 Dialister sp. UBA1703
AAAGCAGACTCTATGAATGAATCACTGCTTCCTTAAGCGGTGTCACCGATGGACCTGCATTACGGCCCCTTTACTGCCCTATTTCCTTTTCCAGCCGTATAACCGCCAGCTGCTTGCCCAGGTCTTTATATTTCACTTCATCGTAGTCCGCATAATAAATATGCTCCTTCAGGTCTCCTTCTACTTCCACCCGACCTACGGGATCGATGAACATGGAGTGTCCCCCCAGCTGGACACCGTGGTAGGTGCCTACCATGTTGACGGCGCAGATGCACATGCCGTTCTCAATGGCCCTGGCCCGGGTGAGTACTTCCCACTGGGACAGGTGCACTTTGGGCCAGGAAGCGGGAGCCAGCACGAGAGTAATGCCGGCCTTGGCCATTTTCCTCCACATTTTAGGAAAGTAGAATTCATAGCACACCGCCATACCGGTTTTTACACCGCCAATATCCGTTTCCATGAGGTGGGTCCCCGGTGCCATGAGCTGGGCCTCCAGATAGCCGTAAAAGAGATGTCTCTTGCTGTAGTGGGCCTGCACCCTGCCGTCAGGTCCGAAGATAAGGCCCGTGTTCTTCACAATCCCCTCTTTTTCCAAGGGAAGGGTGCCTGCCGCCAGGGTTACGTGGTGGAAAGCAGCAAAGGAGGACAGCCGGTCCACCAGGCCGTCTCCCGCTCGTGTAATCCTGTTTTTAAAATCATGGAAATTGTATCCGATGGTCCACAGCTCCGGCATCACAAGCACATCTGCCCTGGGCGCCGCCTCATCTAGAAGGTCGAAGGCATGGCGGATATTTCTCTCCTTATCTCCCTCTGCCACATCCATCTGCAGCATAGCAATTCTCATTCCATCACCTCAGCACAAGGAATATGCAAAGGGCTGTAGGAAATATGAATCATATTTCTTTACAGCCCTCGTTAGGGAAGCGCTGATTAAATCGTTGTCTGCTTTTATTCTTGAATTTTTATGCAATGC
>DCJJ01000099.1:5001-22134 GCA_002320515.1 Dialister sp. UBA1703
TCTGCGAATTAATCAGTGCTTCCTTAGTTTCAGATTTTACAATACCCGGTTGGCACCGACATACCGGTCATGCCAGTAGCCGTTCTTCATGGTAGCCACAGCTACGCCCCGGCTGCTGGTGGCGGAAATGAAATATCCATCTCCCAGGTACAGTCCGGAATGGGATACTCCCTCCTCATAGGTCTTGAAAAAGACCAAATCTCCCGGTTCCAGGGCATTCACGGAAATCTTCCGGCCGGACAGGTACTGTTCGTCTGCCCCGCGGGGAAGGATAATGCCCTTTCTGTTAAACACATACTGGATAAATCCGGAGCAGTCAAAGCCTGACGGTGTGGTGCCGCCAAACTGGTAAGGCACCCCCAGATACTTCTGGGCCTCCGTGGTAATCGCTTTCACCGTGTCGCTCATGGGGCCCGCCTTATGCCATTCCACCCGGGAATCATCAATGCCCACATAGGGAATGGAAGCATTTCCCCGTCCGGCCGGTTTGGCATGGGATGTGTACATGGTCTTTCCCATAAGAGCCTTATAAGTCACCGGCCCCACAATCCCATCGGCGGAAAGATGTTTCCTTCGCTGGAACTTCTTCACCGCATTGGCAGTAGCCACATTATAATTTCCATCGGTTCTTACCTTGAACCCATATACATTCAGCCTTTTCTGCAGATTCCGCACCTCCGGCCCCTGGGAGCCGATCATGTAATCTGCCTGTGAAATCCCTGCTGTTCCAAAAGCAAGCACGCCTGTCAGCAGCAGAACGCACAGTTTCTTCTTCATGCCTGCACTTCCTTTGACTCTTCAAAATCCATCATTCAATCTCATAGTTATCCAGTATATCATGCTAATTTCTCTATTATTTTACCACATTTTGAAGAGAATTTCCTCTATGAATCAGGGAAGCACTGATTCATTCATAGAACACTAGATTACTAGATCACTAGTACACTAGTACACTAGTACACTAGTACACCAGCCCACTACAGAATATACTCCACCGCTTCGGACAGGTGTTTGACAAATACCACGGAGTCCATAAAGGCAGTAAGGCCGCTGCTTTTGCAGAAGTCGGTCACTTCTTCCCTATTTCCTTCCGGAAGAATAAAGCGGGAGAACTTCATTTTCACCGCTTCCTTGAGTCTGGGGCCGATTTTGGAAACGGGCATGACTTCACCGGTTAGACCGATTTCCCCTAGTGCCATCAGTCCCCTTGGCAGGGGAATATCTTTTTTCACGGAAACAAGGGCCAGGGTAATGCCCAGATCCGCCGCCGTTTCTTTGACACGGAAGCCTCCTGCCACGTTGAGATACACGTCATCCGATGAAAAGGGAATGCGGGCCCGTTTTTCCAAGACCGCCAGAAGGATGATCATGCGGTTATAGTCACAGCCTGCCGCAATTCTTCGGGGAATGGCCAGCACGGAGTGGACGGTTAACGCCTGGATTTCCACCAGCACCGGCCGAAGGCCTTCCATGCAGGCCACCACCATGGAGCCGGGAGCGGAGTCGCTGCGGTTTCGGAGCATGTACCTTGACGGGTCTTCAATGCCTTTGAGCCCGTTTCCTTCCATCACGAAGAGGCCGGACTCGGCGGTGGAGCCGAATCGGTTTTTCACCGTGCGGAGCACCCGGAACTGGTAGCTTCTGTCCCCTTCCAGGTAGAACACCACGTCCACCATGTGTTCCAGAATGCGGGGGCCTGCCAGATTTCCTTCCTTGGTCACGTGGCCTACAATCATGACGGAAATATTGGTCTGCTTGGCAAACCGCACCAGGGCAGAGGTGCAGTCCCTAATCTGGGCAGGGCTTCCCATGGGGGAATCCACGCCGGAAATATACATGGTTTGGATGGAGTCGATGACCAGCATGGAAGGCTTCAGGGTCTCCGCCTCTTTCAAAATGCTGTCTATGCTGCTGCCCGCATAAATATAGCAGTTTTCATCATTCACATGGAGCCTTTCAGCCCGAATCTTCACCTGAATTTCCGATTCTTCGCCGCTGCAGTAAAGCACCCCTTCTCCCTGGGAGGCCATGGCATGGCAGATCTGGAGAATCAGGGTGGATTTGCCGATGCCCGGTTCCCCGCCCCAGAGAATGACGGATCCTTTCACAATACCACCGCCCAGAGGACGGTCCACTTCCTTCATGTGAAGAAGGATGCGCTTATCCCCATTGAAATGAATGGCTGAAAGTTTCTGGGGTTTGGCATTTCCCTGCAGATTTACGGAAAGAGAGGGACCCATGCTTTTAGGTGCCGGCGTCTCCACCCGCTCCTCCAAGGTATTCCACTCCCCGCACTGGGGGCAGCGCCCCATCCATTTCAACGTTTCCGCTCCGCAGTTGGAGCATATGTATTTCGTACGTACTTTGGCACTCATAGGAGTCTCCTTTGCTGCTTATATATTGTTTGGCTGACCGTGCCGCGGCCCTCTCTCCACGGGAAAGCGTCTCACGAAATTTTCAGTCGCCTGGGGTCCCTGCAAAATTCGTTCGCTTGCCGCCCCTCAAAGGGACGCAAAAGAGCAGTACCGGGAAGACAGGCGGGCGGCGGGGCCTATGCGGGTCGCAGAGCGGCCCCGGTTGATGTATAAAAAATGGAGCCATGCGTTATGCACAGCTCCATTATACTACATTCTACTCAAACGATTATTCTGCCTTGAAAGTGAGTTTGCCTTTTTCGTCTTTGTCTACGTGGAGGACTTTCTTGTCTTTCAGGCCGTCCTGGAGGATAAGTTCGGAAATAGGATCTTCCAGTTCTTTCTGGATGGTTCTCTTCAGCGGACGGGCACCGTATTCTACATCGGTACCATCGGCGATAATCACCTTTTTGGCTTCGTCGGAAACGTCCAGGGTGACATGGAAGTGTTCCAGTTTGCCTGCTACTTTCTTCAGCATGAGGTCTACGATTTCAGAGAGGTTTTCCGGAGTGAGGGGATGGAATACGATGATTTCATCGATTCTGTTGATGAATTCAGGGCGGAAGGTCCGTTTCACCTGGTCCATAATCATCTTTCTGATATCTTCGAAGGATTCTTTCTTTTCTTCTTTTTCACCGGAAGAGAAGCCAAGCTGTTTGCCCATGTGGCCTTTGAGGAAGTTGGACCCCAGGTTACTGGTCATAATGATGACGCAGTTGGTGAAATCCACGGTCCTGCCCTGGCCATCAGTCAGACGGCCGTCGTCAAGAACCTGCAGGAGGATGTTGAAGAAGTCCATATGGGCTTTTTCTACTTCATCAAAGAGGATGACGCTGTAGGGATTGCGGCGCACAGCATCGGTGAGCTGGCCCCCTTCTTCATAGCCTACATATCCTGGAGGTGCACCAACGAGACGGGAGACTTCATGTTTCTCCATGTATTCAGACATATCGAAACGAATCATGTTCTTCTCGCTGCCGAACATACACTCAGCCAGTGCCCTTGCCAGTTCGGTTTTGCCTACACCGGTGGTGCCCAGGAAGAGGAAGGAGCCGATAGGACGTTTCGGATCCTTCATGCCGGCCCTTGCGCGGCGGATGGCGGTGGCCACCGCATAGACGGCTTCATCCTGTCCGATGACTCTCTTATGGAGTTCGTCTTCCAGATGAAGCAGCCGTTCAGAATCACTCTTCTTCAAGTTCTGCACCGGTACGCCGGTCCATTTGGATACCACTTCTGCCACATCTTCTTCAGTAACCGTTAAATGGTCATGGTCTCCGCCTTTCCAGTCTTTCTTCAGCCCGTCGATTTCAGTCTGCAGTTTTTTAGCCTGGTCGCGGTAAATGGCTGCTTTTTCAAAATTCTGGGAAGAAACGGCTGCTTCCTTTTCTTTGTTAATGGATTCCAGCTCCTCTTCCTTCTTCTTCAATCCTTCCGGTGTAGAGGATGCTTCCATGCGGACTTTGGCAGCGGCTTCATCAATGACGTCGATGGCCTTATCCGGCTGGAAACGGTCGGTAATGTAACGGCCGGAGAGGTCCACTGCCGCTTTCAGGGCTTCATCCGTAATCTTTGCCTTATGAAAGGCTTCGTAGCGGTCGCGGAGGCCTTTCAGGATTTCCAGGGTATCCTTCGGCGTCGGTTCGCCAACCTTTACCGGCTGGAAACGGCGTTCCAAAGCTGCATCCTTTTCAATGTATTTCTTGTATTCCTTCAAGGTGGTGGCACCGATGCAGCGCAGTTCCCCTCTTGCCAGGGCCGGTTTCATAATGTTGGCTGCATCCATGGAGCCTTCGCTGGAACCGGCGCCTACCAGGGTGTGCAGTTCATCTACGAAGAGAATCCAGTCTTTGTGCTTCTTCACTTCATCAATGACTTTTTTCAGTCTTTCCTCGAATTCGCCTCTGTACTTGGTACCAGCCACCACGGAGGACATATTGAGTGAAATAATATGACAGTTTTTCAGGATTTCCGGTACATCGTTATTCACAATGCGCTGAGCCAGACCTTCCGCAATGGCAGTCTTACCTACACCCGGTTCACCGATAAGGACAGGGTTGTTCTTGTTGCGGCGGGAGAGAATCTGGATGACCCGGTTGATCTCATCATTTCTGCCGATGACCGGATCGATTTTCCCCTGTTTGGCCTTTTCATTCAGGTCCACTGCAAAGCCGTCCAGATCTCCCAGATTAGCAGATTTATCGGACTTGCTGCTGTCTTCGGAAAGGAATTTTTCAAAGGCCTTTTCCAGTTTGTCTTGCGTCACGTTGAAGCTTTCCAGGATACGGACAGCCAGGCCGCCGCCTTCATGAAGAATGGCCAGCAGCAGATGTTCCGTGCCTACATAGGAATTACCCAGTTCATTGGCCTCTTCCACAGCCATTTCCAGCACTCTCTTCGTACGGGGTGCTGCGTAGATTTCACCGGTGCTGAAGAGGGACCGACCCTGGCTGTACTGGGACAGCAGCTGTTCCACCGCTTCCACCGTAACGCCCAGGGAATTTAAAATCTTGCCGCCGGCAGTATCTTTCTCATGGGCAATACCCAGAAGAAGATGTTCCGTACCGATATAGTCGCTGCCCAGTCTGGCAGCTTCGGAAGCGGCAAATTTCCAGGCATTTTTCACGCCGTCAGTAAATCTATCTTCCATAATAACTCCTCCTTTGCTTCAGAGTTTTTGAACCATTTGGTACATCTATACGATAAAAAATCTATGCGATAAAGCTGTGAATGCACAGCGGAATTTGTGAAATCATGAATTCAAATTACAGGTCTTTCAAAACATCCCGGAGAAGGGCGGATCTCCATTTTTCAAGGCTTCCTTCATCTTCCCTGCTGCTTCGTGTGATTTCAGCCACCTGACTGTCAGGGACAAGGGAATAGAGGCGGTAGAAGGTAAGGCCGTCTTCATCGGGAATCATATCCGCATTAATGCCCATGCGGATGAGGCCTGCCAGGTAGAGAGCTTCTTTGCGGCTCATGCGCCTTGCATATTTCATAATGCCCAGCGCCCGGAAGACACGGTCTTTCAGGTCATCCTCCGAGCTTTCAAAAGTATCTTTCCAAAGATTCTTTTCCTCCGATGTGATTTCCTGGAGAATTTTATCCAGTTCCGATACGTAGTCCCCTTCACGGATTCCCAGAGACTTTGTATTTTCCAACAGGTAGAAGGGATAGCGGCTGTCTGCTTTTCCTGCGGCAGGAGAAAGATGGAAACCGCGAAGCTCCAGAAATTCGGAAAGGCTCCCTATCCTGTCGTGGAGGGAGAATCCAGGCAGAAACAGGAAGGATACTATCTTCATGCCGGAACCGGTAAACTGGGGTGATGCGGTAAGATAGCCGAATTCCCTGTCAAAGGCATAGTCCAGAATGTCCGATGCTTCCTCTGCCAGGCGGGCCGTCCTTTTCCACAGGCTGTATACCGTATTGCCGCCGGAAAAGCCCAGGAAAGCCAGATGGTCATGGACATTGGTCCTGATGGCAAGACTGCCGTCTTCATTGAGATAGAGCCGGCTGTTTCCATCCAGCGATGCAGCCCCATCAGGAAGAAATCCTTTTTCTGAGAGGATTTCCTTTTCCTGCTCATTCAATGACTCCATGCTGTAGGGAAGGAAAGTTCCCAAACCATGGTCATTGAGGTACCGCACAGCTTCATCCAGCTTTCCTGCCGCTTCTTTCTTTTCTTCATCAGGAAGTGCGGCGGGAAAGCGGGTGCTCTTTATATTTCTCAAAAGAGAAATCCTGGTAAAGATGACAGGATCATCTTTTGTAATCCGGGCCCACCGGGGAAGCTCGTTTTCCAGTATTTCCTGTAGGGTCATTTGGATGTGCCTCCTTTACCTTCCTGCTCCTTCTTATGGATTTCATCCCTTACTTTGGCAGCCTCTTCATAATTTTCATCGGCCACCAGTTTGGAAAGCCTGTTTCGAAGTTCCTTCAGCTCCGGTGATTCTTCCTTTGCTTCCGCTTTCTTCGGCTCGTCACCGCTGTAGCGATGCGCCCCCTGCATGTGCTGGAAGGCGGGGCGGAGTTTTTCCCGGAAAGCTTCATAGCAGCCGGGGCAGCCAAGAAGGCCGTCTTTTTTGAAATCCTCATACTTCTTTCCGCATTCCGGACAGGAAAGGCTTTCGATGGCCGTCCTTGCCGGACGGAAAAGAGAATTCATGAAACCGTCATTGAAGAAACTGTCAAAGCTGTTTCTGAATAAATCATGTCCGAAGAAATCCATGGACGGATGCATAAGATTTTCTTTCGCTGCGCATTCCCTGCACAGATGTTTTTCTGTTCTATGGCCATTGACGATCTGTGTCACATGGACCACTGCTTCTCTTCCATGACAACGATCACAAAGCATAGTTTCAATCTCCTTTCAAGGCCCATTCAATGCGGTGAATCATAGTCTTGGCCGCCTCCCTGCGGTGGCTTTCAGGACAATATTCAAGCATGGTACGGGTCATTGCACAAATCAGTCGGTATTCCTGACTGGAAATAATGTCATAATCAACAAGCATGCGGTAGTACCCGTCCAGGTCGTTTTCTATGGCCTCAATGCTGTTTGGATTTTCTCCCGGCCTTGCAGGCCTGCTTTTTCCTGCCCGCTCTCCCTGGGATTCTTGCTTTGAAGTCTGGGGAAGACTTCCGCTTCTGAGGGAAATCTTGATGTATCCCCCACTTCCCCTCCGGGACTCCACTACAAACCGGTCATCAGAGGAAAACCGGGTATTAATCACATAGGTAACCTGGGACGGGGCGCATTCTAACAGATCCGCCACATCCTTTCTTTTCAGCATGACCTGGTCATTTGTTTCCTTATCAAGCATTTCCAGAATGAACTTTTCAATTCTGTCTGACAGCATTGTATTATTCATTTAACACTCACCACTTTCCATAACCTCTCTCAACTTTCGAATCTATTATATCGCCATAATGTCAAATAGTCAATAAGTAAAATCAAAAATTTTACTTATTGCTTTCTTTGCATTCCATGAAGATGAAATCATTCGTAAATTCCGTATATATTCACATGAATTTCCAAGAAAAAAGCCTCTCCCGCAGAGGGAAAGGCTTCAATTTCTTGACTATTTATTTTGTCTTTTGACTTTTGTGAAATGAAATTACAGGAAATTGCTGTCCGATTCTTCTACCCCCGCTTCGGCAAGAGCGGAAAAGATAATGGATGAGGAGAATCCCCGCCTTGCCAGGAAGGAGGCTGCCTTTCTGTAATTTGAAAGGATGGAAGGCAGGGCCTTTGCCCGGCTCCTAAGCACACGGCAGGCATTATCCCTTTCTTCCTCTTCCGGGATACGGTAGGGACAGGGAAGACCCCGGGCCTTCATTTTCTGCAGGATATAGGTATTGCCGTAGCAGCGGCGGTTTCTGAAAGCACGGAATACATCCTCCGCCAGGCTTTCATCATCCACGTAGCCGTAATGCTTCAGCCGGCTCACCGTATTTTCGATTTCATCCTGGCCATAGCTCCGCTCCTTCAGCTTCCGCCTCATTTCCATCTCACTCTGGCCCCGATATTTCAACAGGTGAAGAGCTGCTTCATAGCAGCTTCTGTCACTGCTCTTCCCCGTCCTGTTCCGATAATACGCCATCTTCGAAATGGTCCGGTTCTACAACAAGGGTGTCGCGGATAATCTTGTCGATTTCCGCTGCCACATCGGGATGCTCTCTCAGGTAAGTCTTGGCAGCCTCCCTGCCCTGGCTGATACGGCTTCCCTTATAGGAGTACCAGGCGCCGCTCTTCTGGATAATGTCCATATTCACCGCAATATCCAGCAGGGTGCCTTCCTTGGAAATGCCTTCGCCATACATAATATCGAATTCCGCCACCTTGAAAGGCGGAGCCACCTTGTTCTTGACCACCTTGGCTCTGGTGCGGTTGCCAATGACTTCGGTACCGCTCTTAATAGCTTCAGCCCTTCTGATTTCAATGCGCATGGAAGCGTAGAACTTCAGGGCCCGGCCGCCGGTGGTGGTTTCCGGGTTGCCGAACATAACCCCCACCTTTTCGCGGATCTGGTTGATGAAAATCACAATGGTCCTGGATTTGCTGATAATGCCGGTGAGTTTTCTCAGGGCTTTGCTCATGAGGCGAGCCTGGAGGCCCACGGACTGGTCGCTGATATCCCCTTCGATTTCCTGCTTCGGCACCAGGGCTGCTACGGAGTCGATGACCACGATGTCCACAGCGCCGCTTCGTACCAGGGATTCACAGATGGAAAGGGCCTGTTCACCGCTGTCCGGCTGGGAAATCAGGAGATCCTTCGTATCCACGCCCAGATGATGGGCATACATGGGATCCAGCGCATGTTCTGCATCAATGAAGGCAGCCACGCCGCCCAGCTTCTGGGCTTCTGCAATGGCATGGAGAGCCAAGGTGGTTTTACCGGAAGATTCGGGGCCATAGATTTCGATAACCCTGCCTCTTGGATAGCCGCCTACACCGACTGCAATATCAAGGGCCAGGGAGCCGGTGGGAATGACATCAATGTCCAGCTTGTCCCCCATATCCCCCAGACGCATAATGGAGCCTTGTCCGAATTCCTTTGTAATCTGGTGCATGGCACTTTCAAGGGCCTTTTTCTTTTCCGGGCTTAATTCTGTTTGGTTTGCCATGGAAATCCTCCTTATGAAATGGGAAGGAAACCTTCCTAACTTATTGAATCTTTATTCTTATTTTACTATTCAATGGTACATGCCACAATGGGGTGAGGTGTATGGATCCAGGGTTTCAACAGAGTCCGGAAACATTCATGCTCATACCGGCATGCAGCTTTGCGTTATTTTGTTGGAACCTATATATGAAAAATGTCTAACCGTTCTTCCCAAGTTTCACTTTTTTTCCATACTGCAGCAGGTAGTACAGTGCTTTTTCCGCCGCTCCGTAACGTACGCTTCTTCGGGAGCCGAAGAACTGCTCTCTGTGCACTTCCGTTCCCCAAGAGCCTGCAATACCGATATACACAAGGCCGGCATCCTCTCCCCTTTCCCCTTTGCCGGGGCCGGCGTAGCCGGTGGTGGAAACGGCTATATCGCTTCCGTAGAGGCTGCGGGAGCCTTCTGCCATCTCTTCAGCCACAGGAGCGCTGACGGCAGTGAATTGGTCAAGGTCTTCCTTCCTTACGGAAAGCACCTTTTCCTTTGTTTCGTTCCAGTATGTCACGGCGCTTCCCTTGAAATAGGAGGAGCTGCCGGGGTTGTCGGTCAGGAATTTCCCGATCAGGCCGCCGGTACAGGATTCCGCCGCGCTCACCGTCAGTCCTTCCTTCAGAAGGAATTCATGAAGATCATGGAGTACATCCCCCTCCAGATGGTAACGGGAAACAGGCATCCTTTTTTCAATTTCACCTGCCGTCTTTTCGATAAGGGCCATGGTTTCTTCTTCATCCACCCCTTTGGCAGTCACTCTCACCGCCACATAACCCGGTCTAGCCAGAAGGGCGATGGTGGGATTGGACTGGGCCCGGAGCAGGTCCCCTATCTTTTCTTCAATTTCCGCTTCCGTCATATGGACAGCAGAAAGCACAAGGGAGCGGATGATCCCCTGGGAGCCCAGCTTCCTGTCAAGCCAGGGCATAACCTGGTTTCTCATCATGGTTTTCATTTCAAAGGGCGGCCCAGGAAGATGGATAAGGATTTTGCCTCCCTTTTCCACTGCCGAGCCGCTGGCGGAGCCGGCCTCATTGAAGAAGAGATGGGCTCCCTTTGCAAACCAGGCCTGCCGGTCCAGAGAGGGCAGAAAAGGGCGGTGTTTATCTTCATAGTATTTCCGAAGCCGCTTCGATTCTTCTTCCACATGAACATAGGGAAGGTCCATCACCGAAGCTCCTGCCTTCTTTGTAATGTCTCCCAGAGTGGAGCCCAGACCGCCGGAGGTAATGACAAGGTCTGCCCGGGTAAGGGCATGGCGGAATGTTTCCTCCATGCGGGAGGGATTATCCCCTACGGTGGTCATATAGGCCACCGTATAACCATGTTCGTTCAGAAAGGATGCCAGCCACTGGGCATTCTCATTGGCAATCTCCCCAAGGAGAAGCTCAGAGCCGGTGGTCACGATTTCAGTAATCATAGATTTCCCCGGAAATTAAATTCTTTCCGCAATGAGATCGTAGGCGTAGCCGTCTACAATTTTAACTTTTACAAAATAGCCGGGTTTTAAATCTCCCGGATTATCAATGTACACATTGCCATCCACTTCCGGCGCCTGGAAAGCGGTGCGGCCCTTAGCCTGCATATGGCCTTCGCCGTCATCCACCAGTTCTTCCACCAGGGCCTCCGTTTCCACGCCAATAAGGTTTTCATTATTCTCTTCGGAAATACCGGCCTGGATGGCCATGAGCTCATGGTACCGGTTTTCCTTCACCTCTTCTTCAATCTGGTCTGTCATCCGGGCTGCCGGTGTTCCCTCCTGGGGAGAGAACTTGAAGGCCCCCATATCATCAAAACGGACTTCTTTGATGAAATCGCAGAGTTCTTTGAAATCCTTCTCTGTCTCTCCCGGGAAGCCCACCATGAGGGTGGTGCGGATGGTCATGCGGGGAGAAGCGGCACGAAGCTTATGGAGAAGGGTTCTGATGCTTTCAGAAGAATCCCTTCTGTGCATGCGCTGCAGCACAGGATCACTGATGTGCTGGAGGGGAATATCCACGTATTTGCAGATTTTGTCTTCCGTAAGGATCACATGAAGCAGCTCGTCATCAAAATAGGTGGGATAGAGATAAAAGAGACGAATCCATTTCACCCCTTCAATCTTCACCAGTTCCCTGAGAAGGGCGGCCAGACTGGTGCCGTTCTTTAAATCCCTGCCATAGCAGGAAAGATCCTGGGCAATGAGATTGAATTCCCTAGTGCCATTGGCAGCCAGTCTCCTCACTTCATGGACAATGGAAGGAATGGGCCGGCTGTGCATGGGACCCCGTACATAGGGAATGTAGCAGAAGGTGCATCCATTACTGCAGCCCTCTGCGATTTTCACATAGGCAGAATACTTGGGCGTCAGAGTCTGCCGGGGGATGAGTTCCTCATTGGCACAGGGGGTGGTATCAAAGCTGAATACCTTTTCGTCCCTTTCATAGGATTCATTCACCGCATCCAGGATATGCTGCCAGGAATCGGTACCTATGAACACGTCGATTTCAGGGATTTCCTTTGCCAGCGCTTCTTTATACTGCTGGGTGAGGCATCCGGCGGCCACCAGCTTCTCGCATTTTCCTGTTTTCTTGTATTCCGCCGCTTCCAGAATGGTCTGGACTGATTCTTCCTTGGCAGGGTCGATAAAAGTACAGGTATTAATCATGATGACCTGGGCTTCTGACAGATCCTCCGTCAGCTCATAGCCTGCCTTTTCCATGATGCCTACCATCATTTCCGTGTCCACCAGGTTCTTGGAACATCCCAGGCTGATAAATCCGAGTTTTCTCTTCAACTGTTCGTACCTCCAAAACGTATCTTTTCACCCCAGCGGGTGAGCAGATCTTTCCTTCCTTCGTCAAAATACATTTTTTCCAGATTCCAGAAAGACAGGGAATGCCCACTGCCGTCCGGTTTCATATTGGAATCATTTACATAAACATAATAATACCCGTTTTCTTCCATTTTATCTTTGTATTCGGAAGAAGTGAGAAGCCAGTTCAAAAGCTTCTCTCCCCTTTCAGGGCGAGAAGCATCGGCGGAAATGCCGCCGCCGAAAAGATACCAGGGGGATCCGTCTTCGGGATACATAATTTCCACCGGCATTTTTTCCTTTCTGCTTCGGATGGCTTCATTCAGCCCGGAAATACCGATATCGCATTTCCCCATCCCTGCCATACGGGAAGGAGTGGACAGGTACTTGCCGTACTGCACGATCTGGTTCTGCGCCCTGCTTAAAAGTGCAAAGGTATGCTCGATACCGAAATGCTCTGCCATGCACATGAGCAGATCCTCCGCCATGTCGGCGGCAATGAAGTCAGTCATGGAAAGGCGGACGGAACTTCTTGTAAGCACCTCATCCCAGGTATAGGAAAAAGCAGGGTGCTTTCTTGCATAGTCTTCATTCACTGCAAAGACCACCGGGTCTACCCAAAGTCCCGTCCAGTAGCACTCTTCATCCTTAAAAAGATTAAGGGCCGTATCGGTCTGGGCAGAGGCATAGGGAACAAGCCTGTTATCCCCTTTCAAATGTATAAGCGCATCCTGGGATGTGATGTACAAATCGGGAGCCGGCAGGTCATCCTGATTTCCTGCTCTTAAAAGCTGGGATTTGGACTGATACACCACATTCATTTTCAGCCCGCTGTCCATATAAAAAGAATCGCCTAAAGCCTCCAGCATGCCGCTGGGCATATCCGTATACACTGTCACATATTCCGACGGATTCATTTTCTCCGCCTTTGCCTCCGCCTGCTGGCGGGCAAAGCGAAGGATGCCCCAGAATGCAAGGGCTGCCATCAGCAGAAATAGAAAAACGGAAGCCAGTCGTTTCATGGAACCACCTCTTGCCAAATTATATCATATCTGCTCCGGAGAAAGGGAAAGCATGTATCAGTCCAGGCCTTCCCGGTCTGCTGTTTCCTTTGGTGCCTCCGAAGGCCCGCCATTCTTCATGGTCTCCAAAAGCTCCTGGGCCTTCATCTTATCCATCCTGATTTCCCTTGGCTTGGCACCATCGGCAGGTCCGACGATGCCAAGCCGTTCCATGGAGTCCATCAGCCTTCCCGCCCGGGTGTAGCCGATACGGAAACGGCGCTGCAGAGCGGAAACGGAGGCTCTCTTCGTGTCCAGCACCCATTCCGCCGCTTCTTCCAGAAGATCATCCTGCTCCTCTTCATCCTCGTTCTCCGTTTCTTCCTTCTTATCCGGTACCGACAAATCGATAGGTTCGTATTTCACCGGTTCCTTTTCCTGCTCAAGGCATTCATTGCGGACATAGTCCACCACCGCTTCCACTTCTTCATCGGAAATAAAAGCACCCTGGACACGGACCGTGGTCAGGGCCCCGGCCTGTTTGAAAAGCATATCCCCCTTCCCCAGAAGGGTTTCTGCGCCTCCCTCATCCAGAATGATGCGGGAATTCAGGGCCGATTCCACCATGAAGGCTATACGGCTGGGGATATTGGACTTGATGACCCCTGTAATGACGTCAGCAGAAGGACGCTGGGTGGCAAGGATCAGATGGATGCCGGCAGCTCTGGCTTTCTGGGTGAGACGCTGGATAAGCACTTCCACTTCCTTGGCCGCCACATTCATGAGATCTGCAAATTCATCTACAATAATGAGGATATAGGGCATTTTCTTGTCCGGATTCTGCTTATTATAGCCTTCGATATTTCTCACCTTGGCACCGGCAAAGAGCTGGTACCGTGCTTCCATTTCCCGCACAGCCCAGTTCAGGGCGCCTTCGGCCTTCTTCATGTTGGTAATGACTTCGGTACGAAGATGGGGAATGCCATTGTATACAGAAAGTTCTACCACCTTCGGGTCGATAAGCATGAGTTTCACGTCTTCCGGACGGCTGTGGTAAATGATACTGGTAATAATGGAATTAATGCACACCGATTTACCGGAACCCGTGGAGCCTGCAATGAGAAGATGAGGCATTTTTGCCAGATCCGTCACCACCGGCTTGCCGGTAATATCCTTGCCTAAAGCTACCAGGATATGGCCTTTACCATTTTTAAATTCACCGCTGTCAAGCACATCCCGGAGAGGCACGGAAGCGGACTGGGCATTGGGGATTTCGATGCCCACTGCCGATTTACCGGGAATCGGTGCCTCGATACGGATATGGGTGGCCGCCAGGGCCATGGCCAGTTCGTTGGAAAGGCCTTCGATCTTGCTCACCCTCACCCCTACTTCCGGCCGTAGTTCAAACCTTGTCACCGTAGGGCCTACGCTGGCATGAATGACCTTGGCCATGACGCCGAAACTCCGCAGGGTGGATTCGATGGTAGCTGCATTCTTTGCCACATCGCTCCGGCTTTCCCCTTTGGCATTATCCGTATGGAGAAGAGTGAGAGGCGGAAATTTATATTCCGGTTTCACAATGGCCGTAATGGATGGACGGGAAGGAGTGATTTCCTTTTCGTCTTCAGCCTTTATGGGAGAGGGCGCAGGATTTTCTTCCACCGCCGGAGACGGTTCCTCTGCTGCTGCTTCAGCAAGCTCTTCCGGCGGTATTTCTTCCTCTTCCTCCACTTCTTCTCCTTCCGGGAGGGGAAATGCAGGAGGTATTTCTTCTTCCGGAAGCTCTTCCCCTTCCACCGGCGCTTCCGGTTCTTCCACCGCAGAAGAATCTTCTGTCATAGGTTCAGTAAGAGGAACTTCCTCTTCTGATTCAGCCGGCATCTCCACTGCCTGTTCTTTTTCCTCTTCCGGTTCCTCTGTTTTTTTCTTCTTAAAAATAAATTCCGTAGGCTTATCCTTCAGTTCTTCCAGCCGGGCCGCGGAACGGGCCGCATCCATGGCTGCTTTCTTCTCCCTGATTTTCTGGGCCACGCCGCCCAGCTTTTCTCCTGTTTTCGCACTGATTTTCTGGGCCCTGGTGCCCACCTTTTCAGCGCCCCTGGACAGGGACCAGTGGGTCAGAAGAAGGATATTCACCACAGAGAGTCCCAGAAGAAGGATGGTGGTACCGATTTCCCCCAGCACCAGATGAAAAAAAGCCGTCAGTCCACCGCCGGCCAGGCCGCCGTAGGAAAGGATTTCAGAAATTTCCATTTCTTTCCCAAAGGGGACATAGTAGTGATGCACAAGGCAGAGGAAAAGAAGGAATAGGCAAAAAAGCAGCCCATTTCTCCGGCTCATGGCAATGCCCCTTGCTGCCAGGGCATATTTCAATCCAAAAAGGACAAGGAACAGGGCCGCTGCGGGCGCCCCCAGACCGAAGAGGAAATGAATGCCGTCACTTACCCATTTTCCCATCATTCCCGTACTCTGGCTGAAAAGGCTGATAAAGGTAAAAATGCCAAAGCAGAAGATGATGATGCCTGATATTTCATAATTACTAGATCCATCATTTTTCCGCCGTCTGGCGGTCGTGGTCTTTTTCTTCATACTTTTCAATCACTCACTCCTGTTTCTCAGGGAGCGCTGATTCAATGGTCTGCTCTGTTTCCGTAAAGCAGACTCCGTCAATTAATCAGTGCTTCCTTTATTTCTTCGTATTTCCCAGGCCCGGGAAATAGGGGCTTCTTCCCCGTTTCTTACAGGCTTGTAATACACATGGCCCCGAAGTTCCTGTGGCAGATACTGCTGATCCACCCATCCACCGAAATCATGGGGATAGAGGTATCCGTTTCCGTGACCCATTTCACGGGCTCCGCTGTAGTGGGCATCCTTCAGATAGCCCGGAATGGACCAGTCTGCTTTCGTTCTTACTTCTGCCGAAGCGTTGTCGATGCCCATGATGGCACTGTTGCTCTTCGGTGCCAGGCAGATATAAAGCACCGCCTCCGCCAGGGGAATCCGTGCTTCCGGGAATCCCACCATTTCCGCCGCCTGGGCTGCCGCCACCGCCACGGAAAGGGCCCTTGGATCCGCCAGTCCCACATCCTCCGCCGCGCAGATCATAATACGCCTTGAAATAAAGGATGTCTTCTCCCCGCCATGAATCATACGGGCCAGGTAATGAAGGGCCGCATCGGGGTCACTGCCCCGCATGCTCTTAATGAAAGCGGACACAATATCATAATGATAATCACTGTTCTTATCATATACGGATACATGGTCCCCTGCAACTTCTTTGATTTCTTTCACTGTCAAAGTCCCCTTCATGGGAAGAAGGGAGGCGGCCTGTTCCAAAAGGTTCAATGCCATGCGGATATCGCCGGAGGCATAAGAAGAAATCATGGAAAGCACATCATCGGAAGCCCGGTAGCCATAATTACCAAGGCCCTTTACCTTGTCTGTCAAAGCGCGGCGCAGAATCTCGATTTCCGCTTTTTCAGGAAGTGCGTTCAAATGAATGAGCCGCACCCGGGACAAAAGAGGACGGTTGATTTCGAAGTAGGGATTTTCTGTGGTGACACCGATGAGGATAATGGTACCATCCTCCACATAGGGCAGGAGCAGGTCCTGCTGTCCCTTGTTGAAGCGGTGGATTTCATCAATAAATACGATGGTCCTTCTGCGATAGTACGAAAGGTCCTCCTTTGCTTTGGACACTACGTCCCTGATATCCTTCGTGCCGCTGGCTGTAGCATTGAGCTTCACAAAATGGCTGTGCGTCATCTTTGCAATCACCGAAGCAATAGTGGTCTTCCCGCAGCCCGGAGGTCCGAAAAGAAGGATGGAGGGTATGGTATCCTTCTCAATCATACGGTAAAGAAAGGAATTCTTCCCCACCGCCCCTTCCTGGCCCAGAATATCCTCCAGCCTTTCAGGACGCATGCGGTCCGCCAGGGGCGCATAGGAAACGGTCTGTCCATTGTCATAATCAAATAAAGAGTCCATAGTAAAGCAACGCCTCGCTCAAATACAAATGTTTCCCCTCTATTATCCCATGAATGGAAGGAAAAATCAAACAGATTTTCCGTGTGAAGGGGGGGGCTGCCTGCGGCGGCCCGGGTTCAGAGGGTTCAAACGGTTCATAAGGCGCACAGGGTCCTGGATTGCCCTGGAGGCAATGCGTTTTATTGCTGCCTGCAGCAGCAGCCACAACCGCATGGAGAATCTTTCCTCAGTCCAAAGGCCTGTCACACCTCAAGTCCTTAGGGAAGCGCTGATTCAATCA
>DCJJ01000027.1:0-4559 GCA_002320515.1 Dialister sp. UBA1703
ATAAGTCGACGCGAATAGCGAGCTATTTAAGGAGACTTATGACGCATCATTGGATAAAAATACATATGAAATTCGATTCTGCGAATGAATCAGTGCTTCCCTAAGGCCCTGCCGCTTTTCCCTCCCCTTTGCCTCAGGAGAAGAGGAGGCTCCCCAAGCCCGGGGCTTGGGGGTTCTGCATGAACTTATCGAAATGTGGTAAAATATAATATCTATATCATCATATTTATGAAGGAGTTTTATATGAACGATCAGATTTCCGGAGACAATCATGCCATTGTGCGGGCCGGCATGTGTACGGCGCTGGTAGTGGTGCTTTCCCTTCTGGGGCTTTACATGCCCCTTCTTTCTACCGTAGTTTTCCTGCTGATTCCCCTTCCCATTGCCTATCTGGGCATGAAGGAAGGCGTGAAATGGTCCATTGTGGTAACCACCGGCGTGCTGGTGCTGGACTCCACCTTTTTCGGCGTGGTGTCCGCTGCCTTTGTGTGCGCCATCTTCGGCCTTCTGGGGGTCACCATGGGGATATGCTACCGGTTTAAGGTGTCTGCTGCCAAGACGCTGATTGCGGGCGCCGTGGTGGTTCTTTTGGCCCTGGTGGCGGAAGGCATGGCCACCCTCTATCTGCTGGGGCTCCCCAGCCTGATTTTCGGCAGTGAAGGCCTTTCCCAGATCAGGGACAGCATGCTGGAAACGCTGCCTTCCTTCTACAGCGGCGAGGCCCTGGACCAGGCGAAGGAAAAGGTGGAGTTCCTCATGGATGCCATGGAAAAATCGGTGCCCTATACGCTGGTGGCCGTTTCTGTTTTCTACTCCTGGGCTTCCATGACCCTGGGTTCCCATGTGTTCAAGAAAATGGGCATTACCGATATTCCCCATCTCCCGCCTTTTGAACGGTGGGAATTTCCGAAGGGCACCCTGGCCCTTTACCTTCTGGTGCTGGCGGCCCAGTATTTCTTCAAGGATCAGGAGCAGATGTCCTATGTGGCCTACAATCTGGGCACCCTCTGCGTTTCCATTTTCTGGCTCCAGGGGCTGTCGGTGCTCTGGTGGATGCCTCACCGCTATCCCTTCATGAAACCGCTCCGGCTGTTCATTATGATCCTTTCTGCTTTCATCGGTGTCATCCAGATGTTTGCGGTGTTCCTGGGCATTGCGGACATGGCTGCCAGCTACAGAAAGAAGCGGAATTACCAGTAGAAACAGGAGCGGCGGCTGTATGGGCCACTCTGTGGCCCGGGTTCAAAAGGTTCAGAAGGTTCAAAGGGTTCAGAGGGTGGCGGTGGCGGCTGACGCCGCAGATTATAAAAAGGGGTGCGGCTGGCGCCGCGGGTTGTGTAAAAGGGTTGTGTCCCCACAGGGGAAACGACTCACTACATTTTGTGCGTCGCTCCGCTCCTTCAAAATGTGTTCGCTGTGCATCGCTTCCGCTCAGGGGGCGACAGCGGCTTCGCCGCTGAGGGTTGCGGATTGCCCTTAGGGCAATGCTTATAAAGTCAGCGTTACGGGATTTACTTTTCTGTATCATACGTTATGATAGGAATTCTGCTGACTGGCTCGCTGCGCTCGCCTCCCCCTATCCGGCTTCGCCGGACTGCCCCCGCAAGCGGGGGCAGAATAAAACACCACGAAACATTCTCTTCATAAGCATCTCTACAGTAAGCACGGGTTGTTGTGCCCCCTCGAAGAGGTGGCAAGGGAACTGGATTCATAGGGGAGCCCCGCGACCCGCGAATCCAGTGACATGCTTCCCACCGGGCAAGGTGGTGGCGCCAGCCACCAAAGGGGGGAATGCATTTCCATGCCCGCAGGGCGGTTGTATGGTTTTCCGACGGGCGAAGGCCCGGTTATAAAGGTTTTATACAAACTGGCGCCTTCTATCAATTAAAAGGCGCCCACCGCCACCCTCTGAACCCTCTGAACCCTCTGAACCTTTTGAACCCTCCCATCGAAGGCCTGTCCATACACATACATTTGCATTCATTCCTGATTTCGAGTAGGATTAGAGTAGGCTGGCTTATGCCGGTGAAAAATTATCGGTTTTGAAATCGAGGTTAAAGAAAATGCTGAGCGATATTTGGGTGTACAAGAAGACATCCCGCATAATGATAGCGCTGCTGCTTGTGGCGGTGGTCATGCTGGCTACCCAGAACTGGCAGCTGGGGCTTCTTCTTTTCATCATCGTGGCAGGCTGTATTGTCTATATCAAGCGCTGCGATTTCTATCAGGAGAGGAAGCTTTCCCGGTATCTGGACGATCTGTCCGCCGGCGTGTCGGCGGGGACGGTGTATGCGGTGAAGAATCTTCCCGTAGGCATTGCCATGATGGATGAGAAGAAGGAGCTGGTCTGGGCCAATAATGTGTTCCGGAACTGGATAGGGAAGGATGCCCAGGAGGGCGTCCGTTTCCAGAATCTCATTTCCGGCCAGAAGATTTCCAAAATATGGGGCAAAACCGGCTGGTTTGACTGCCATGCCGGCGGCACCTTTTTCCGGGTATTCCATAAGTTCATCGACGTGGACATCGGCGGCGACACCCAGTCCCCCTTCATGGTTTTCTATTTCATGGACCGCACCGATGTGGAAGTGGCGGTGAAGGAATGCACCGAGGCACGGCCGGTATTCGGCATTATCCGTATCGACAATGTGTCGGAAGTGACGGCGGACATGACGGATATGGAAAAATCGGCCCTCCTTTCCGATGTGACGGAAAGGGTGCTGTCCTATTTCTCCAGCCGGGACGGCTTTATCAAGCAGTACTCCACCACCGATTTCGTCACCTGCATTTCCCAGAAGGCACTGGCGGACATGATGGAGGATAATTTCGATATTCTGGACAAGGTGCGGGAAATCCACACGGTGAACCGCATCCCCGTCACCCTTTCCATCGGCATTGTGCAGAGCGACGACAGCTTTGCAAGGCAGTTTGAGGAAGCCCAGGTATCCCTGGACCTGGCCCTGGGCCGGGGCGGCGACCAGGCCATCGTGCGGGTAGGCAAGGATGTGAAGGCCTTTGGCGGCAAATCGCCTACGGCGGTCAGCTCCACCCGGGTCAGGGTGAGGGTGGTGGCCCAGGCGCTGAAGGAAATCATCGACGGCGCCGATATGGTGCTTGTCATGGGCCACGGCCACGAGGATTTCGATGCCCTGGGGGCGGCGGTGGGTGTTTCCCATCTGGCCCGTTCATCCCATAAGGAAACCCATATCGTCCTTTCCAGAGAAAGGGACACCTGCCGCAAGATGGTGGAAGCCATCGAAGGAAGCGGCGCGGCGGAAGGCCTTCTCATCGACGAAGGCCAGGCCAAAGGCATGGTTACCGACAAGACGGTGGTGGTGGTGGTGGATACCCACATACCGGAACTGGTGGCGGCTCCGGAGGTGCTGAAAAAGGCAAAGAAGAAAGTGGTCATCGACCATCACCGGAGAGCCAGCTCCATGATTACGTCCACCCTTCTTACCTATATGGAACCTTCCGCGTCCTCTGCCTCCGAGCTGGTGAGCGAACTGGTGCAGTACTACGGCGGCGACGAGGAAATGAACGAGCTGGAAGCGTCCTGCCTCTATGCAGGCATTGTGGTGGACACGAAGAACTTCGCCGTCCAGACCAGCGTCCGCACCTTCGACGCAGCCAGCTTCCTGCGCCGCTGCGGCGCCGATACGAAACTGGTGCACCGCCTCTTTGAAGAGGATATCAGCAGTATCCGAAGCAAAGCGGAAATCCTGGCAGGAATGAAGCTCATAGACGGCTCCATTGCCATTGCCGCCTGTCCCGAGGATGCGGAGGAATCCCAGATCCTGGCAGGCCAGGTGGCGGACTACCTTGTTACCATCAAGGAAATCCGGGCCAGCTTCCTGTTTTACCATACCGATAAAGGACTCTGTCTTTCCGCCCGTTCCGATGGCTCCGTCAACGTGCAGGTAGTCATGGAAGCCCTGGGCGGCGGCGGTCATTTGACCGTTGCCGGTGCCCAGCTGGGGAAAGAAGGAAATAGAGAAAATGCGGAGAAAGTGATTATTTCACAGGTCCGCAAACAAATAAAGGAGGAAAAAGAATGAAAGTCGTACTCTTACAGGATGTAAAGAAAATGGGCAAAAAGGGAGACGTAGTAGAAGTCTCCGACGGCTACGGCCGCAACGTGCTCATCCGCAAAGGCCTGGGGGTGGAAGGCACCAAAGCCAACCTGAACACCGCCGCCCAGCGCCAGGAATCCAAGGTCTTCAAGGACAAGGTGGCCGCTGACGAGGCAGTCATCATGGCAGCCCAGCTGAAAAAAGTCAAGGTTGTCATCAAAGTCCAGTGCGGCGAAGACGGAAGAATCTTCGGCTCCGTCACCGGCAAGGACATCAGCGAAGCACTGGAAAAGCAGTATAAATTCAAACTGGAAAAGAAAAATATCCGTCTCAAGAGCCCCATCAAGACCCTGGGCGAATACGATGTGGAAGTATGGGTACACCAGCAGGTGACCAGCACCGTCCACGTATCGGTTGTAGCAGAATAAGAAAATCCACCCTGCGGGGTGGATTTTCTTGCGTCACTGGCGGTGCTTTCCAGTATTCCCG
>DCJJ01000027.1:4637-8073 GCA_002320515.1 Dialister sp. UBA1703
AGGGTTCTGCCTGTGATCGGCTGACGCCTTACAGGCGGGCTCCGGGCTCTCGCCCTCGGGAGTTATATAGTATCGCTGCGCTGGCGAGGTGGGCGCCTTCGGCGCCATTTTTTATGCCGCCTTTGGCGGCGAAAACCATACAACCGCCCTGACGGGCGAGGAAATGCAATCCCCCTTTGGTGGCTGGCGCCACCTATACAGGAGCACAGTAGAATCGATTATGAGGAGACTGACTTTCAGATTTTTATAGTCCCACCGCTCTGCGGAGGGAAGGTGGTGCCGTAAGGCACCAAAGGGGGGGGAGCCACCGAAGGTGGCTCATCATCGTAGTGCTTATCATACCATATGACATAGAAAGCCAATCCCGTAACGCTGACTTTATACTCATTGCCCGCAGGGCAATCCAATCCATCAACCTCAGCCCGATAGGGCTGTCGCCCCTTGAGCGCATGCGAACACAACCTGCCTGCGTCAGCAGGCCATAACCTTCGCCCGCGTAGCGGGCGTCAACCTTCCTCTTTGAACCTTTTCCCTGCCCCCTTCTACACAACCTGCGGCGCCAGCCGCGCCCCTTTTTTACTTGCGGCGAAGCCGCCACCTCCCCCATGAGTGAAGTGAACACAACCTTTTTATACAACCCGCCGCCGTCAGGCGGCCATAACCTTCGGCCCGTAGGGCCGTCCACCCTCACGCCTAAAGGGCGTGTCATAAAACTATGAAAATCTATTCTGTAAGCGAATGCGGCCGTCTTCTGGCGGGGCGCATGAAAAAGGACTATATATTCAGCCATGTGGCGGTGCGGGGGACGATTTCTTCTGTGCATTCTCATTTCTCCGGCGTCACTTATTTCACCCTTCTGGGGGAGGAGTCCCGTCTTTTCTGCGTCATCGGCAGGATGGGGAGTGCCTTTCTTACCCGGAATTTGGAGAGCGGCATGGAGGCCACGGTGGTGGGGGATATCCGGTACAATACCTTTTCCGGCTGGCCTTCTCTTTTCGTGGAGCGTATTCTGGATGTGAGGAAGAGCAGCCGTCTGGAAGAGAAGGAAAATATGGTGCGGGAGCTGGAGAGGGCGGGGTATTTCGACCCTTTCCGGAAGAAGCCTCTTCCGCCTTTTCCTTTTCATATAGCCATCGTATCGTCGGAAAGCGGCGTCGTGGTGCATGATATCGTGAAGACGGGGCGCATGAGGAATCCCTGCGTCCGTTACACCCTTTACAGCACGTCCGTACAGGGAGCGGGGGCGGCAGCGGATATGGCGGCAAAGATTTCCGAAGCTGCCGGAGCTTCTGACCGACCGGATGTTATCATCCTGGCCCGGGGCGGGGGAGCGGAGGATGATTTGTCGCCCTTTAATGAAAGGGTGCTGCTGGATGCCATTCATTCCTGCCCCCTGCCGGTGATTTCCGCCGTAGGCCACGAGACGGACACCACCCTGGCGGACCTCACCGCCGACCGCCGGGCTTCCACGCCTACCCAGGCGGCGGAAATCGCCATCCCTGAAAGGAAGGCCTGGATTTCCCTGCTTTCGGGGGCTCTAGGGGAGCTGGATGAGGGAAGGAAATCCCGTTTCCGTAAGGAGAAGCACGAAATCGCGGAAATCCTGATTTCCATGAAGGAAACTACTTCAAAAGAGCGTCTTACCCATCTCCGTCAGGAAATCAAAGGGCACGTGCTGGTATTGGACAGGGGAATGGAAAGGCAGCTCAAATCCCGCTACCGGGAGGTATTGGAAAATCTGATCTGCCTTAAGGAAAGGAGCGGCGGACATGGACGATAAATCGCTGACATTTGAAGAAAGCATGCATATTTTAAAAGACGCAGCCCGCCGGATTTCCTCCGGAGAGGCGGGTATGGAGGAAATGGCTGCTGTCTACAGAGAAGGCATGGAGGCGGCGGGCCGCTGCCTTTCCATCCTGAACGAGGTGGACGGGGAGCTCACGGTGATTTCCCAAAAGACCGAGGATTTGCTGGAAAAGGAGATGGAGTCCCATGATTCGGGAAGCGCTGAAGACAAAGCAGAAACTCATTAATGACAGGCTGGCGGTTCTTTTAAAGGCGGACCGGGTGGAGCACAAGACCCTCTACGACGCCATGAACTACAGCCTCCTGGCAGGGGGCAAGCGAATCCGCCCCTTCCTTTTCCTTACGGTGCTGGACGTTTTGGGTGTAGACAGCAGCCGGTATATGGACGCCGCCTGCGCTTTGGAATGCGTGCACACCTATTCCCTTATCCACGACGACCTTCCTGCCATGGATAACGACGACTACCGCCGCGGCCGTCTTACGAACCATAAAGTCTTCGGCGCAGGCATGGCCACCCAGGCAGGCGACGGCCTTCTGACCTTTGCCTTCCAGCTTCTGGCGGAAGAAAAAGAGGTTCCTTCCCATGTAAGAATCAAGCTCATAGACATTCTGGCCAGAGCCGCCGGTCCCATGGGCATGGTGGGAGGCCAGGCCCATGATATGGAGGCAGAAGGGAAGCATCTCACCCTGGATGAGCTCAAAACCCTGGATGCCTGCAAAACCGGCTGCCTCCTCACCGCCCCCGTTTCCATGGCCTGCGCCATTGCAGGAACGGCGATGAAGGAAAGACTCCTCCTGGAAAACTTTGCCATCCACCTGGGCCTCCTCTTCCAGATTACCGACGACCTCCTGGATGAGACAGGAAATCTGGAAGACATGGGTAAAATGCCCGGACAGGACGAAAAGGACCATAAATCCACCTTCACCACCATCCTGGGACTGGAAAAGGCCAAAGCCTTTGCGGAAGAAGAAGCAGCGCTGGCAAAAGAGGCATTGGCAAAACTGCCTTTTGATAGTACAATTCTCTATGAACTCACCGATCTGCTGCTGCATAGAAAGAAATAATGGACGCGCCCCTTTGGGGCGCAGTCGGGATCGGGATCGGGACTGCTATCGGCTACCGGCTGCCGGCTGGGGAGCCCCGCCGGGCAACCGTCATCCTGAGCGATAGCGAAGGATCTCGGTATACGTCGAAAGTGTGATAGATGGTGGTAAATACCAGTCGGCGGGGCGGTGGGCTGTATTCCCGAAGGGGCCTGCCGCTGCGCGGCAGAGGGGCATATGGCGTCCATCGGGCCTGACGGCCCTCGGTGCCATGGGTTGTATAGAAGGGTTGCATCGCTTCGCTCAGGGGGAAAGGCCTCGGTGGGTGCCCTTTAATAAGAAGGGGCGCCAGTATAAATAAAACCGATTTAGTGGGCTAGTGAGCTGGTGTGCTAGGAAAACCATACAACCGTCCTGGCGGGCGATGGAAAAGAGGCACCCCCTTTGGTGGCAGGCGCCACCACCTTCCCCCCAGCTTCGCTGGTGGGAAGGTGGGTGCTTAGCCATGGACCCATGCCTTTGCAGGGAAGCATAGAAACCTATTCTTCCCCCTGAACAGGGGTGGCAAGGGAACTGGAGTCACTCC
>DCJJ01000027.1:8225-12801 GCA_002320515.1 Dialister sp. UBA1703
AGCGAGCCAATCAGCAGAATTGTTATTTTGCCCTATGACACAGAAAAGCAAATCCCGTAACGTCCCTGCGTCCCCTTTAGGGTGGCAAAGGAACTGGATTCGTAGGGGAGCGATAGCGACCTGAGAATCCAGTGACATGCTTTCCTGTGGAGAAGAGGGCCACGAAGTGGCGAAGGGGTGTACGACGCTGCAAGCTAAAAAGACACTCTACGCCGTCCTGACTGCCAATCGGCAGCCTTCCCGCTGACTAATATTTAATAGCATTTGTCTCATAAGCGACTTGGACCGAGATTCTTCGCCTTCGGCTCAGAATGACGATGAGGGCGGGAAGGCAGTCTCGTAACGCTGACTTTAAAAATTGCGGCTCTGCCGCCACCACCACCCTCAGCGGCAGAGCCGCTGTTGCCCCCTGAGCGCTAGCAAACACAACCCGCCGCCGAAAGGCGGCCATAACCCTCGGGGCGAAGCCCCGTCAACCCTCACACCAAAGGTGTGTCAATTTTCAA
Organism: Dialister sp. UBA1703; assembly: GCA_002320515.1. Classification (GTDB taxonomy): domain Bacteria; phylum Bacillota; class Negativicutes; order Veillonellales; family Dialisteraceae; genus Dialister. The sequence goes on from DCJJ01000027.1 coordinate 8,732, forward strand.
AAAGAGGTACCACATTGGCTAACCAGAAAGTAAAGAAAGAACGGCTTGATGTGCTCCTGGTGGAGCAGGGATTTTTTGAAAGCCGGGAAAATGCAAAACGTCATATTATGGAAGGCATCATTCTGGTGAATGATGTGCCTGTGGACAAAGCAGGGACGAAGGTGCCTGTGGATGCCAGGCTCCGCATCAAGGGCCACGTCATGCCCTATGTGGGGCGGGGCGGTTTTAAGCTGGAGAAGGCGCTGAAGACCTTTTCCATCGACCTGAAGGGCAAGGTGATGGCCGACATCGGCGCTTCCACCGGCGGTTTTACGGACTGTGCCCTGCAAAACGGGGCATCGAAGGTCTTTGCCATCGATGTGGGCACGAACCAGCTGGACTGGAAGCTCCGGAGCAATCCCCAGGTGGTGAATATGGAAAGGACGAACATCAAGGTGGTCACTGACGACCTTCTGGGCGAAAAGGTGGATTTTATTTCCACTGACGTTTCCTTTATATCCGTCACCAAAATCATTCCTGCCGTCCATTCTATCCTGAAGGAGGAGGGGGCCCTGGTGATTCTCATTAAGCCCCAGTTTGAAGCGGGCCGGGAAAAAGTGGGGAAGGGTGGCATTGTGAAGGACCCCAAGGTGCACAGGGAAGTCATCGAAGACACCCTTTCCGCCTTTGCGGAAGAGCACCTCTACTGCCATGGCCTTACCTATTCTCCCATCAAAGGGGGCTCGGGAAATATCGAATTTCTGGCGTGGCTGAAGAATGAGAAACCCGAAAGGGACATTACATCGGCGGATGTGGAAAAAGTGGTAGAAGAAGCCCATACCGGCTTGAAAGGATAAGGGAATGAGATTTGGCATTTACCCAAACCTGGGGAAAGCAGATTTAAAGCAGGCCCTTACGGCCCTGACCGGCCTCCTCAGGTTAAAAAAAATAGACTACAGCTTTCCCATTTCCATGAGAAAGGGTCTCATGGAAATGGGATTTACAGAAGAAACCTATGAAACGGAAGAAATGATGGGGCAAAGGGACTTCATTCTTTCCGTAGGAGGAGACGGCTCCTTCCTTGGTGCTGCCCGCACCTTCCAGAATGATGATGTACTCATGGCCGGCCTCCATCTGGGAGACCTGGGGTTCCTGAATTCCATCACCCTTTCGGATATGGAAAAAAGGCTGGATGAAATCCTCTCCGGCCGTTACCGGGAGGAACACCGTCTTTTCCTGGCGCCTGCCATCGTCCATGGAGACGGTCATCGGGAAGAACTGCCCCATGTGCTGAATGACGTAGTCATGGGCCATGAAACCATAGGCCAGCTCGCCCGCCTCCGCCTCTTCATCAACGACAGTTTCATCCAGGAATACGCCGCCGACGGCCTCATTATTTCCTCGCCCACCGGCTCCACCGGCTACTCCCTCTCCTGCGGCGGCCCGGTGCTGGGCCCCTCCGACGACCGCATCATCATCGTCCCCATCTGCGCCCACACCCTCCAGCGCTTCGCCATGGTGCTCAGAAAGGATGAAATCGTCAAAATTAGGGTACCGGAAAGAGAAAAGAACCTTTCCCTCTCCCTGGACGGCGCCTACACCTTCTCCTTCACCAATAAAGACACCCTTTACGTAAAGAGCGTGGAAAAACCTATTCGCTTCCTCCGCTTCCAAGACCAGGACTTCTTCGGAAGTATTACAAGAAAACTGGTCAGAAAAGTAGCAGACTGCGGGAAGTAAAAAGGGCCAGAGGGTGCAAAGGGTGAAGGTGGGCGCCCTTTGAAAATGAAGGGGCGCCAGTATTAATAAAACCGATTTAGTGGGCTAGTGGGCTGGTGTGCTAGTGAGCTAGGAAAACCATACAACCGGGCTGACGCCCGATGGAAATGCGGCCCCCTTTGGTGGCTGGCGCCACCACCTTCCCCCCAGCTTCGCTGGTGGGACTATGGGTGCTTACCAACGTGCCACATGACTCTACAGGAGAGCGTAGAGAGGCCTATTCTTTCCCCCGTATGGGGGAAAGTCCGGCGCAGCCGGATAAGGGGTGGCGAGCGCAGCGAGCCAATCAGCAGAATAGTTTTCATGTCATATGACACAGAAAAGTAAATCCCGTAACGTCCTTGCGTCCCCTTTAGGCGGAGACCCTGCATAGGGTCTCCAAGTCAGTCAAAGGTGGCCCTTAGCCTGCCCATAAAAGGGCCTACCTTTTGCTTGACTGACCGGTGAAGAGGGCCACGAAGTGGCGAAGGGGTGTACGACGCTGCAAGCTAAAAAGACACTCTACGCCGTCCTGACTGCCAATCGGCAGCCTTCCCGCTGACTAATATTTAATAGCATTTGTCTCATAAGCGACTTGGACCGAGATTCTTCGCCTGGGGTCAGAATGACGATGAGGGCGGGAAGGCATTCCCGTAACGCTGACTTTATACTTATTGCCCGCAGGGCAATCCAATCCATCACCCTCAGCCCGATAGGGCTGTCGCCCCTTGAGCGCATGCGAACACAACCCGCCTGCGTCAGCAGGCCATAACCTTCGCCCGCGTAGCGGGCGTCAACCTTCCTCTTTGAACCTTTTCCAGCCCCCTGAAACACAACCCTTCTACACAACCTGCGGCGTCAGCCGCGCCCCTTTTTACTTGCCGCCAAAGGCGTCAATCCACAACCCTCGGGCCCAAAGGCCCGTCAAACTTAAGAACTTTAAAATCCAACTATTGACATTCCCCATTTCTTTTTGTATAATAGTCAAGTCATTGTACATAAGTGCCATGACGCAACCGCACGAATAAGGCTCTCGGAAATGCAGAAATGCTGCCTGCATCGGCGAGTATAGTAAAGAGGAGGTGCACAAATGTACGCAATTATCAAAACAGGTGGAAAACAGTACGTTGTTGAAGAAGGCAAGGTTATTTCCATCGAAAAACTGGACGTTGAAGAAGGCGCTGAAGTAACTTTTGATGAGGTCCTTCTGGTTTCCGGAGATGACGTCAAGATTGGCCAGCCCAACGTAGCAGGTGCCAAGGTAACAGGCAAGGTTCTTGAACAGGGTAAGGAACGCAAGATCCGTATCTTCAAGTACAAGGCTAAGTCCAACTACCGCCGCCGCCAGGGTCATCGTCAGCCTTTCACAAAGGTAAAGATTGAAAAAATCGAAGCATAATGATCACTGTAAAAATGCTTCATGATGGGAAAGGGCTGTACAGAGGCTTTTCCATTCATGGACACGCAGATGGTTATGAAAAGGATGGGGAATATGATCTCATCTGTGCCGCGGTCAGTGCCATTACATTGACAACTGCCGGCGGCCTGGAAGATGTGCTTCATAGAGAAGGAACCTATGATTCCGACTTCGGTTTCATGCATGTGGAGATTTCCACACCGGAGGATGAAAAAAGCCAGGTTCTTTTTCAAACCATGGTTCACGGTCTTCGAGCTGTAGAAACCCGGTACCCCCGCCATTTAAAGATTCTAGACATAAAGGGGTGAATTTCATGTTACTTTTTGATCTTCAGTTATTCGCTCATCATAAAGGTGCTTCCAGCACAAGCAACGGCCGCGATTCCAACGCGCAGCGCCTTGGCACAAAGATGCACGCAGGACAGATTGCTAAACCGGGCAACATCATCGTTCGCCAGAGAGGCACTCATCTCCATCCCGGCCTGAACGTTAAGATCGGCAAGGATGACACACTCTTTGCTACTGCAGAAGGCAGAATTGCTTTCGAACGTCTTGGCAGAGACAAGAGACAGGTCAGCGTATATCCTGTTGAAGACTAAGAGCAGAAAGAGCTGCAGGAAACTGCGGCTCTTTTTTTGTGCTCTGCGGAGGGCCTAGGTCGGGATCGGGACGGTGCTTTCCAGTATTCCCGAAGGTTGATGTGCACATCCTGCATAGGATGTGCAAGTCGGCCGAAGTTGGCCCTTAGCCTGCCCATAAAAGGGCCTTCCATTTAGTCGGCCGACCGTGGTCTTTCGCCGCGAGGGTTGATGGCGCCGCCGGGCCTCAGGCCCTGGGCGCCAAGGGTTCTGTCCGGGACCGGCTGACGCCCCTCCCGGACGGGCTCCGGGCTCCCGCCCTCGGGAGTTATATAGTAT
>DCJJ01000108.1:0-355 GCA_002320515.1 Dialister sp. UBA1703
ATTGGATAAAAATTCATATGAAATTCGATTCTGCGAATGAATCAGTGCTTCCCTAGTACCTCTGCTCGAAATGACGGGGCGATAATGGCGATAATGGCACCAATGCAAATCCTGCAACGCTGACTTTATACTCATCGACCGACAGGGCGATACCACCACCCTCAGCGGCACAGCCGCTGCCATCCCCTGAGCGCCAGCGATGCACAGCGAACACATTTTATAGGAGCGATAGCGACGCATAAAATGTAGTGAGCCGTTTCCCCTCTGGGGACACAACCTTTCTACACAACCTTCGGGGCCAAAGGCCCCGTCAACCTTCCCTTTTGAACCCTCTAAGGAAGCGCTGATTAAATCA
>DCJJ01000108.1:438-6008 GCA_002320515.1 Dialister sp. UBA1703
GACTCTATGAATTAATCAGTGCTTTCCTAAACCTGGGCAACTTTGTGGCTCCACAGACCGGTCAATCTTAAGAACCTTTCCCCATCCCTTTGAACCCTCTGCTCCATATGGTATAATGATTGGAGCGATTATGAACCATTTATCATTGGACTTAAAGGAGCGATAGAATGAGCAAAGTATTTGTAACAGGACATAAATCTCCGGATACCGACAGCATTGCGGCTGCTATTTCCTATTCCTATCTGAAGAGACAGCTGGGAATGGACGCTGTGGCTGCCAGAGCAGGGGAACCGAACAAGGAAACGAAGTTTGCCCTTGATTATTTCAAGGTGGAAGCACCGGTCCTTCTGACCAATGTGGCAAGAAAGAGCGAAGAAGATGAAAAAACAAAGCTGATTCTTGTGGACCACAATGAATCCAAACAGTGCGTGGACGGCATTAAGGATGCAGAAGTGCTGGAACTCATCGACCATCACCGCCTGGGCGATTTTGAAACGGAAAGCCCCATTTTCATCCTTATCCGTCCCGTAGGCTGCGTGAACACCGTGATTTACGGTCTCTATAAACAGAATGGCGTGAAGCCTTCCAAAGAAGTGGCAGGCATGATGCTCTCCGCCATTATTTCCGACACCGTCCTCTTCCGTTCTCCCACCTGCACGGAAGAAGATAAAAAGGCTGTGAAGGAACTGGCTGAAATCGCCGGCGTGGATTATGAAAAGTACGGCATGGACATGCTGAAGGCCGGCGCTGATATTTCTGACTATCCGGCTGAAAAACTGGCTCACAACGACACCAAGGAATTTGAAGCCGGCGGCAAAACCTTCTCCTGCGGACAGATTTCCGTGATGGACGTAGAACCGATCAATGCCAAGAAGGCGGATATCATGAAGGCTCTGGAAGCCACAAAGGCAGAAAAGAACTACGAAGCCTCCTACCTCATGGTAACTAATATCCTCACTGAAGATACTTACCTCTGGTTCACAGAAGGCGCAGAAGCAGCCGCTGAAAAAGCATTCGGCAAAAAGGCGGAAAACGGCATGGTTTACCTGCCGAAGGTCATGTCCCGTAAAAAACAGGTGGCTCCGTTCCTCCTGAAGGTATATGGAGAATAATAAAATCCTGAAATTCCCGGTATGCTGCCGGTGATTTGCGGAGGAAGAACTCATACATGACTCTGTCATATATGAGTTCTTCTTTTTATCGGGGCTTTGCATAGGCCCACCAGCCCACTAGTCCACCAGTCCACTAGTACACTATTACACTAACTCACTAACAAACAAACAAAGGAGTAAGAATGACAGACTTTTTACATACATTGAACGACCGCCAGCTGGAGGCGGTGAAGCAGGTGGAAGGCCCGGTACTGATTATGGCCGGCGCCGGTTCCGGCAAGACGAAGGCTCTCACCTGCCGCATTGCCTACATGCTTTCTCTAGGTATCCGTCCCGGAGAGATTTTGGCCATTACGTTTACCAATAAAGCGGCCAAGGAGATGCGGGACCGGGTCCACGGTCTGGTAGGACCGGCGGCGGACAGAATCTGGATGTATACCTTCCATTCCTTCGGCGCCCGTTTCCTTCGCCGGGAAATCAACAATTATCCGCCTTACAATGACAAGTTCACCATTTATGATTCCGATGATTCCAAGCAGCTGGTGAAGAATGTGCTGAAGGAGCTGAATCTGGATGACAAGCAGTTCCAGCCCCGGGTTATCCAGAGCGCCATTTCCACGGCGAAGAATAAGCTCCTGAGCCCGAAGGCTTTCCGCCAGCAGGCAGGGACGAATTTCTACAACCTGAAGGTGGCGGATGTGTATGATCTTTATGACAAGCACATGAAGCAGAATAACGCCCTTGATTTCGACGACCTTCTCTTTATCACCACCGCCCTTCTGGCCAATGAAACCATCCGGAAGCGCTGGCAGGACCGTTTCCACTACATCCTCATCGACGAATACCAGGACACGAACCATGCCCAGTACCTTATGGCGAAGTACATTGCAGGGAGCCTGCAGAATATCTGCGCCGTAGGGGATGCGGACCAGAGCATCTATTCCTGGCGCGGGGCGGATCTTCGGAATATCATGGATTTCAAGTCCGACTATCCCAAGGCGAAGATTATCAAGCTGGAACAGAATTACCGCTCCACCCAGACCATTCTGGACGCTGCCAATGCGGTGATTGAGAATAACCCGGACCGGCCGTCCAAGAAGCTCTGGACTGAGCAGCGGGGCGGCGCCCACCTGAAGTGGTACACCGCCATGGACGAGCACAATGAAGCGGAATTCATTGTGAATACCATGAAGAAAAAGCATGATGAAGACCATGAGCCCTATGGAAATATGGCGGTGCTTTACCGCATGAACGCCCAGTCCCGGGTACTGGAAGAAACGCTGGTGAAGCGGGGCATCGGCTACACCATGGTAGGGGGCACCAGATTCTATGACCGGGCGGAAATCAGGGATATTATGGCTTATCTCAAGGTCATTAATAATTTCAGGGATAACATCAGCCTTACCCGCATCATCAATGTGCCCAAGCGGGGCATCGGCGCCACTACGGTGCAGAAGCTGACAGACTATGCCAATGCCGGGGACATGTCCATGTTTGAAGGCATTATGGCGGTGGAAGGCTCTTCCATTTCCGCCTCCGCCCAGCTGAAGCTCCAGAATTTCAGCGCCATGATTTTTGATTTCCTGAATGCTTCCACGGAAATGAATATTTTCGACCTGATCCAGAAAATCCTGACCGACACGAAGTACCTGGTGCAGCTGCAGGAAAGCGATGATCCCCAGGCCCAGAGCAGGGAAGAAAACCTGGGCGAACTTCTTTCCGTAGCCAAGGATTTTATTACCACTCATCCCGGCGAGGGACTGGCGGAATTCCTGGAACAGGTGGCCCTGGTGAACGATGTGGACGGCTATGAGGAAACGGACGACAAGGTGACCCTGATGACCATGCACAGCGCCAAGGGACTGGAATTCCCCATCGTATTTCTGCCCGGCATGGACGAAGGCATTTTCCCCGGCGTCCGCTCCCTCATGGAAGAATCCAGGCTGGAAGAGGAAAGACGCCTCTGCTATGTAGCCATTACCAGAGCCAAGAAGGAGCTTTACCTCTGCAATGCCCATATGCGTACCATGTACGGCCAGATGAAGCCCTACGCAGCCAGCCGCTTCCTGGAAGAAATCCCACCGGACCTTATGGACAGGGTAGGGGAAGACAGAAAGAAGGAAACCATCAAGAGTGCCGGCCGCTGGCATAATGAAAGCAGAAGCCGCTATGCCCTCTCCGACTCCGCCGTGGTGAACAAGCCCAAAAAGGCGGCGGTAAAAGTCCGCTATGACTGGCAGGTGGGAGACACCGCTGTCCATAACCTCTGGGGCAAGGGCAAAGTGGTGGCTGTCATGGGAAATGACAAGAATATGATGATCAAAGTGGATTTCCAGGGCAAGGTGCGCCAGCTCATGGTGGCCTATGCTCCTATCAGAAAAGAAGAATAGAGGAAAAACTATGGCATCGGAAGAAATCATAAAGAAGGTACAGGAGCTCCGGAAGGAAATCCGCCATCACAGCTACCTGTACTATGTAAAGGATGCGCCGGAAATTACGGACTATGAATTCGACCATCTCTACCGTCAGCTGGTGGATTTGGAAAAGGAATATCCCGAACTGGTGACCCCCGACTCTCCTACCCAGCGGGTAGGGGGCAAGGCATCCGACGACTTCGGCAAAGTTCGTTTCCGGAAACCTATGCTGAGCCTTGCCAACGCCTTCAGCGCCGATGAACTCCGGGACTTTGACCGCCGGGTAAAGGAAGGACTGGGCGTCACTTCCGTGGAATACATTACGGAACTTAAAATCGACGGCCTTTCCATGAACCTTATCTACGAAAACGGCAGCCTGGTGCAGGGCCTTACCCGGGGCGACGGGAGGGTAGGGGAAGACGTGACGGCCAACGTGAAGACCATCCACACCATCCCCCTTTATATCGAAAATGCGCCGCCCTACATGGAAGTGAGGGGCGAAGTGTACATGCCGAGGAAAAGCTTCATCGCCCTTAACGAAGAAAGGGACGAAGCAGGCCTCATGCCCTTTGCCAACTGCAGAAACGCTGCTGCCGGCTCCCTTCGCCAGCTGGATCCCCATGTCACCGCCTCCCGTAACCTGGCCTTCTTTGCTTATGCCTTAGGCGACATCCAGGGACTGGAAATCCACTCCCAGGAAGAACTCTTGAAGCAGCTGGAAGCATTCCATTTCCAGGTGAACCCGAACTACCGGAAATGGGACTCCATCGAAGGCGTTATTAAAGGCGTCAATGAATGGGAAGTCAAGCGTCACGACCTGGGCTACGACACCGACGGCATGGTCATCAAAGTGAATGATTTTTCCCAGCAGAACCGGCTGGGGGCTACAGTGAAGGACCCCAAGTGGGCCATGGCCTACAAGTACCCGCCGGAAGAAGTGGAAACCAAGGTAGAGCGTATCATCGTCACCATGGGCCGCACCGGCGTCCTCACCCCCTCTGCCGACCTCACCCCTGTGCATCTGGCAGGCACTACTGTGAAACGGGCTACTCTCCACAACATGGATTTTATCCATGAAAAAGACATTCGGGTGGGAGATCATGTCATGATTTACAAGGCAGGGGAAATTATTCCTGAAATCTCTACAGTGCTCAAAGATAAGCGCACGGGAAAAGAAGAAATCTTTGAAATGCCAAAGACCTGTCCTATCTGCGGTGAGCCGGTGCACCGCATCGAAGGAGAAGCGGCTTATCGGTGCACAAATCCCAACTGCGGCGGCGTGGTCCGTGAAAAACTGATCCACTTCGCTTCAAGGGACGCCATGGACATCGAAGGCATGGGCCCCTCAGTGGTGGACGGCCTCCTGGCCGTCCGGCTGGCAGAAGACCCCGGCGATCTGTACCGTTTGAAACAGGAAGACCTGGAACAGATGGAACGCATGGGCGAAAAAAGCGCCTCCAACCTGGCAGCTGCCATTAATGACAGCAGGGGCAGAGGCCTGGCCAAACTCCTCTTCGGCCTGGGCATCCGATTCCTGGGCGCCAAGGGAGCGGAGCTCGTCACCGCCCGCTTCCACACCATGGACGCCCTCATCGCCGCTTCCGCCGAAGAAATCCAGGAAACCGAAGGCATAGGCAAAGTCATTGCCAAAAGCCTTTACGACTACCTCCATGATGTAAAGAACCTGGCAGTGATCAACAAACTCAAAGACGCCGGCGTTCTCATGGAAGAAGTCAAAGAAACTCCTGCCGGTCAGGCCTTCGCCGGAGAAATGGTGGTTCTCACAGGAAAACTCTCCGCCATGGGAAGAAGAGAAGCAGGAGAAATCATCAAACAGCAGGGCGGAGACATCCAGTCCTCCATTACCAACAAAACCACCCTGGTGGTGGCAGGAGAGGACGCAGGGAGCAAACTGGAAAAGGCCAGAGCAAAGAATATCCCCGTCATTAATGAAGAAGAATTTCTGAGAAGAGCGGGGGTAGAAGGGTAGACGATAGAAGTTAGAAGTTAGACGGTTAGTGTACTAGGGAAGCACTGATTCATT
>DCJJ01000068.1:0-151 GCA_002320515.1 Dialister sp. UBA1703
TCCTGACCGCCAATCGGCGGCCCCCTGAGCGAAGCGATGCACAAAATGTAGTGAGTCGTTTCCCCTTTAGGGCGATAAGACATGGAATAAGAATATCATAATCATTCTTACCACCGTCCACCCCTTCGCCACTTCGTGGCCCTCTTCCCCT
>DCJJ01000068.1:270-3970 GCA_002320515.1 Dialister sp. UBA1703
TCCACGGGAAAGCGTGTCACACGATTCTCAGGTCGCTTTGCTCCCTTACGAATCGTGTTCCCTTGCCACCCCAGCCGGGGGACAGAATCAATCGCTCTATGCTTTCCTGGAGAGACATGGCCCCATGGCTAAGCATCCATAGTGCCCCCTCGAAGAGGGGGGAAAGGTGGTGGCGCCAGACACCAAAGGGGAAATGCATTTCCTCGAGCGAAGCGAGGCTGGCCTGTTTTCCGACGCCCGCAGGGCGGTTGTATGGTTTTATACAAACTGGCGCCTTCTATAATTTAGAGGCGCCACCACCACCCTTTGAACCCTATGAACCTTTTGAACCCGGGCGCCGCAAGGCGCCTAAACCCCTTTTTCTTTCGGGAATACCGGCAAGCGCCGCTATGCCTCTACTACCTTCCCTCCCACTTTCCGGAAGTCTTCCCAGAAACGGGGGTAGGATTTCTTTACGCTTTCTGCACCTTCTATGGTAAGGGGGCCGGTAAGCCTGGGGGTAATGGATGCCAGGGCCATGGCTATGCGGTGATCGTTCCAGGAGGATACTGTTCCGCCGGAAAGGAAGGGTTTCCCCCGGATGACAAGGCCTTCGGGCTTTTCTTCTATGTCTGCCCCCAGTTTATGGAGTTCCACCGCCATGGCATGGAGGCGGTCGCATTCTTTGAGCCTCACCCTGCCGGCGTGAATGATTTCAGTCACCCCTTCGCTTACGGCGGCCATGGCAGCAAAGGCGGGCACCAGGTCGGGCACGTTTTCCGCGTCCATGGTCATGCCATGAAGGCTGCTCCGGCTGGCGGCAAGTCCCTTTTCCGTCTTTTCCATATGACCGCCCATGTGCTGAAACAGGCTTACAATGGCCTTGTCTCCCTGAAGGGAGGCGTCGGAGAGGCCGGTGAGGGTAATATTTCCGCCGGAAAGGGCGGCGGTAAGCCAGAAGGCAGCCTGGGAGTAGTCTCCTTCCACGGAGAAGGTGCCTTTTTGATAGTGCTGGCCGCCGGGAATGTCATACCTGCCCTCTCCCCTGTCGTAAATGGTAATGCCGTGGCGGGAAAGGGTGTCCACTGTCATATCCACGTAGCTCTTCGATTCCAGCGGTGTGGTGCTCTGCAGGACGGAGTCTTCTTCCGCCAGGGGAAGGGCGAAGAGAAGGCCTGTGAAGAACTGGGAGCTCACATCGCCGGGAAGTTCGTAGAGGCCGCCGGTGAGCTTTCCGGATACCTCCAGCGGAAGGCCTCCCTGGGTATGGTATGAAATCCCCTTTTTGTCAAAGAGGCGGTAGTAGGGGGTAAGGGGCCGCTCTGCCAGACGGCCGTGGCCGGTGTAGACCACATGATTTCCAAAGGACAGGCCCAGGGGAATAAGGAAACGGAGGGTGGAGCCCGATTCGCCGGCGTCCGCCTCTATAAGACCCTCCTGTTTCCGAAGGCCGCCGGAAATAGAAAGGATGAGCCCTCCTTCCCCTTCTTTCTTCTCGATGGACGCGCCCAGCCGGGTCAGAATACGCACGGTGGCCTCAATATCCTGGGACCAGGTGACGCCGGTGACTTCCGACACCCCTTCTGCCAGGGCGGCGGCTATGATTTCCCGATGGGTCATGCTTTTGGACGAGGGCACCCGGAGGGTGCCGGAAAGGGGACGGGGATGGATGGTGAGATTCATGGGGTCCTCCTCACTGGGTGACTACGTACTGAGAAAGGTCGTCGGTGGAAATGGGAAGAAGCTCACAGGCTCCGATTTTCTTCAGCACCACCAGGGTGATTTTCTTTCCCCTTCTCTTCTTGTCATGCATAATCTGGGGAATGAGATCCTCTGCCGGCACGCCGATAGACGTGGGAAGGGAGAGCTTCCGGAGTACCCGGATAAGGCGGCTGGCAGTGCCTTTTTCCGTAAGGTCCATCTTTTCCGTCTGTTCCGTCAGAAGGCTCATGCCAATGGCCACCCCTTCGCCGTGGGTGAAGGTGGAATAGTGGAAATACCGTTCCACCGCGTGGCCGATGGTGTGGCCGAAATTCAAGGTCTGCCGCAGGCCGTTGTCAAATTCATCTTCCTCCACCACCCTTGTTTTCTGCAGTACGCTGTGGAGGATGATTTCTTCCATGTGGCTGTCCAGATCCGCTTCCGTTTCCAAGGATTCAAAGATTTCAAAAAGTTCCCGGTCTCCGATGCAGCCGTACTTCACCGCTTCCGCCAGTCCGTCATGGACGTAGCGGGTGGGAAGAGTCTTCAGCAGGTCCGGGTCGATGAAGACCCCTTTGGGCTGGTAGAAGGCGCCGGCCAGGTTTTTCCCGCTGGGCAGGTCCACTGCCACCTTGCCGCCTACGGAGCTGTCGATCTGGGCCAATATGGTGGTGGGAATCTGGAAGAAGGGAATCCCCCTCATGTAGGTGGCTGCCGCAAAGCCGCCCAAATCGCCGGGTACGCCGCCGGAGAGGGTGACCAGGGCGTCACTCCGGGACATACCAAACTCCGACAGGGCGTCATACACGTCGGAGAGGACTTTCAAATTCTTGCTGGTCTCGCCGGCGGGAATGGCAATGACCCGTACCTCAAAGCCGGCCTCCCTCAGCACCTTCCGTATCCGTTCCCCGTAGAGTGGTTCCACATGGTCATCGGTAATGACGGCGATTTTCTCCGCCTTCGTGAGGGCGCGGATTTTGCCTCCCACCCTGTCCAGAAGGCCCCGCTCGATTTCAATTTCATAGGAATCTTTTCCCAGATTGACTTTAACTGTTGCCACGATCCATCATTTCCCTTCTTCTTCTGCCCGCCTCTTCCAGAAAGGCGGTAATTTCCTCTTCCTTTTCTGCTGCAATGGCGCCCCGGAGCTGCTGCAGCGCTTCGCTGAACCGGTCGATTTCCTCCAGGAGCTTCTCCCGGTTGGCCAGGAAAAGGGAGGTCCAGAGCTTTCCATTAATATCGGCCACCCGGGTCTCGTCCCGGAAGGAGCCGCCGATGAAATACTTCGTCTTTTCCGAGTAGGAGCTGCTGTTCATGAGGGCGGTGGCCACTGCGTGGGTGAGGTCGCTGGTGTAGGCAATGGCCCGGTCATGTTCCTCTGCCGTCACCACCGGCACATGGGCGCAGCCCAGCTCCTCCGCCATGCGCTTCACCAGCTCCAGATGTTCCTTCCTGTTCCAGGGCTCGGGGATGAGCACGTAATTGGCACCGTCGAAAATGGAGCCGTCCGCCTGGGCAAGGCCCGCCCCTTCCCTGCCGCACATGGGATGGCCGGACACGAAATCCATGCCTTCCGGAAGGAGGGCTTTGATTTCTCCTGCAAAGCCATTCTTCACGCCGGCAATGTCGGTGAGCACCGCCTTCTCATGAATGAGGGACAGGTGCTCTTTAATAAAGGAAAGGGTACCCCTTTCCGGCGTGCAGAAAATGACGATTTCCGCCTTCTTCAGATCCTTCGGATCGATGGAGTCCACGATTCCCATGGCCAGGGCCTCCTTGGCCACACTTTCCGTGCGGTTCAGGCCAATCACCGGATGGCCCAGCTCCTTCAGCCTTTTGGCAAAGGAGCCTCCCATGAGGCCAAGGCCGATGACGGCGATGGGAATCTTTCTAAAGTCACTGTTCATAATGGTTTCCTTTATATGTTCTATATCAGGGCCTCACGGCCCGGGTTCATTGAGCACACCTTCGGTGTGAGGGTTGACGGCCCTCCGGGCCGAGGGTTATGGCCGCCTGTCGG
>DCJJ01000003.1:0-388 GCA_002320515.1 Dialister sp. UBA1703
GGAGATTAACTCATGTGTTAGAAACCATCAATATGGAGAAAAGGCAACCATTAACAATGATATTTGACTCAATTTTGTTGATCTTCCTCAGCTTGTTCCTTAACTAAGTAGCATTGCTGTTCAGGGGGAAGAATAAAGCTCTGAAAAGCATTCCTTTCATAAGCAGCTCACAGCATAACAGAGCTTTATAGTGACCCTACGAAGTGGGGGGGGAAGGTGGTGGCGCCAGCCACCAAAGGGGGAGAATGCATTTCTGACGCCCGCAGGGCGGTTGTATGGTTTTAGCCGCCAAAGGCGCCATACCTTTCCAGCGGAGCGGTACTATATAACTCCCGAGGGGGGAGCACTCAACCCGTCCGGGAGGCGTCAGCCGGTCCCGGACAGAACC
>DCJJ01000003.1:416-14810 GCA_002320515.1 Dialister sp. UBA1703
CCGCGCCGGTCCCGATCCCGACCGTGCCATAAGTCGCCCTCCACCACCTTTTGAACCCGGGCCGCCATTGGCGGCCCTCTGCCCCTTTACCATTCCCTTTCTCCCCATTATACTTAATACATAAGGAGGTCTTAACCTATGGCATTTACCCTCATCTGCCACGCCTGCGGGCAGAAGCTGACTTTATTTGACCTGGACGTGAAAAAGCGGAAAGGCACCGTGCGGTGCACCCGCTGCGGCGCCCGGATTTCCTATGATTTGGACAAAAGAAATATTCAGCAGTCCGGTTTCTGGGCTGCCGAAGAACCAGCCTTTGACAGCCGGGCCAAGAACCGGCTAGTGAACCAGCTGAAACGGGAAGAAGCGCGGAAAGAAAAGGCAGAAGGAAAAACAGCCTCCCCTGCCATCGTGCAGATGGAACAGAACCCTTCCCACCTCCGCGACTTCGACGAAAATCCCTTCAGCGCCAAAGCAGGCTTTGCAAAATTCGACCTGAAAACAGGACAGATTGTAGGCGATAAGCCGGAAAAAGCGCCCGCTCCCCTGCCCCGTCAGGAAAAGAACGGCATCACCTTTAAAGTGGTAGACCGGAGCCACCAGAAACGTACCATCCGCGCCGCCCATGCCGCTCTGCCTTCCATGAAAAATGAAGCGAAAACGGCAGAAAAAAACTTTACCCCGCCGCCCCGCATCGTCACCCGCACAGCCCACCGGAACATGCAGCTCGTCCGCCAGGCCGGCATGGCCCGGGCGCCCAAGGCACCGGTGAAAATTTCAAAAATACAGTCATTCTGGCAGAAGGTGAAAAACTTCTTCTCCTTCGGCCATCATTCATAAAATCATTTTTTCCAAAGGAGGAAATACCATGCACCACGCCATCTTCCTATGCTTCGCGCTCCTCATCCCCATCGTCTTCCTGGGCGGCTGTGCCCCCTCTGCCTCCGACGCCTACCACAAAATCACGCCCCAGGCAGGCTATGAAATGATGAAGAAAGAAGAAATCACCCTCATCGACGTAAGAGAACCGGCCGAATACCAGCAGGGCCACATCCCCGGCGCCCGCCTCATCCCGCTGGGCACCATCGACGAAACCATCAAAGACAAACTTCCGGACAAGAAAAAGCCCCTCATCGTCTACTGCCGCTCCGGCGTCCGCAGCAAAAAAGCAGCCATGAAACTGGTCGAACTGGGCTATGCCGACGTAAGAGACATGGGCGGCATCCTGGACTGGCCCTATGAAATAGAGAAATAGAGAGTCCCTTCTCCTGCAGGAGAAAGGGTCAAGGACGCGCCTTTGGCGCGAGGGTTCATAGGGTTCAGAAGGTTCAAAAGGTTCAGAGGGTGGTGGTAGCGGCTCCGCCGCAGATTATAAAAAAAGGGGCGCGGCTGACGCCGCGGGTTGTGTAGAAGGGTTGCGTCGCTTCGCTCAGGGGGTGACAGCGCCTGCGGCGCTGAAGGTGGCGGATTGCCGCTCTGCGGCAATGCTTATAAAGTCAGCGTTACGGGATTTGCTTTTCTGTGTCATAGGGCAAAATAACCATTCTGCTGAATTATCTGCCTTTGGCAGATACCCCCCTATCCGGCTGTGCCGGACTTCCCCCGCAAGCGGGGGAAGAATAAAGCTCTGAAAAGCAATCCTTTCATAAGCAGCTCACAGCATAGCGGGGCTTTATAGTCCCCTGTGGAGGTCCTGCATAGGACCTCCAAGTGGGGCGAAGTAAGGCGCCTAGCCTGCCCATTAAGGCGCTTTCCTTTTGCCGCCCCACCGAACTGCGGGGGAAAGGTGGTGCCGTAAGGCACCAAAGGGGGAGAATGCATTTCCTCGCCCGCAGGGCGGTTGTGAAGGTTTTATACAAACTTGGCGCCTTCAATAATTTAGAGGCGCCCACCTCCACCCTCTGAACCCTCTGAACCTTTTGAACCCGGGCGCCGAAAGGCGCTTGAACCCTCACGCCCGACAGGGCGTGTTCAAAGGCCCCTTTCCTCACATCAAAACCTCCTCCCTTGAAAAAGAGAGGAGGTTTTGATTGCCATCGTTTCAGGCTAATCAGTTGAAGTAGATGTACACGCCTTTGAGGTCGATGAGATCCAGACCCATTTCTGTGTAGCCCACATAGAGAGCTTTTTCAGAAAGGGACACGTTTTTGGTCTTATCGCCTGCGCGGACTGTTTCTTCTGCTTCCTTGTCCTGCGGATAGACTTTGAGGGAAACGCCGTTGTATACCAGTTTGAAGGTACCGCTTCCTGTTTCTGTGGAAAGGGTGGTGGTGAAGGTTCTTTCTTCATCAGGCACCTGGTCCGGTTCCGGCAGTCTCATGCCGGTGGCAGAGAGAACGAGTTTGTCTCCCTCTTCATTGTGTTCCACGCCATAGGTGCCATACTGGCCTACCTTTGCATCTTCCACGCGGAAGACAGGAAGAGATGTTTCGATCTTGTTCCGCGGGCGGTAACCGCCGCTGTGGGCCCATACATCAGGCTTCACAATGGGGTTGAAGGTGAGCTGGACACGACCGGCAGGATGGTAGATGTAGTTGCCAAGCTGGGTAACGTCGGAAACAAGCTGGCCGTTCACATATCCCTTAATGCCAAAGATCTTGTCAGCATAGGAAATGAGGTCTCCCGGTTCAACTCTGAAAGCAAATAGTCCTTTATCCCAGCTGTCGCCATTGACCAAATCATCTCTAGTGATTTTGGTCCAGGTCACATCGCCCAGAGTGGAGCCATTGCCTTCGGCGTAGATATAAATATCTTTGGGATTAACTATAGCTTTGCCCGGATTCACTGTACCAATTTCATAGTTCTTAGCTGTGTCACCAGTCAATTCAAATTTACCTGTCAGCTGATATGAGCCACCAACGCCCTGTGTCTTTACATCTTTGTCAGTGGAGTCAGTTCTAATGCCTCCGTTCTGCCAATCTCCCACTGTAATAGACGCAGAAGTATCACCATTAACAAGCTTATCTAACTTATACGTATATGGTGTCCATTCAGAAGAGCCATAGGTAGCACTAGTATCATCAATATTAATATTGAGTTTAGCCTTAGCTACGTCAATGGTACCGGTGGTAGTCAAATCGTAGTTCGCAGCTATATCAACATCATGTCCTTCTGCATCGATGATTTTCAGATTATCAAAGGAAACAGAGTCCTTGTACGTTCCATGGTCAGCTGTATTCCGATCTTTCTGGTTATTCGTATATGCACTGCCGGACTTGACGGAAGTATCATACGTGACTTTACTCCTATCGGCAATATTATTATCCTTTGGATTTGTTGGATCTGTCCAGCTAATCGATTTATCTCCATATACCTGATTTCCTGTTACGGTTATGCTGGCTTTTCTCTTGGTAATTTCAATCTCACCGTTCTTTTTGCCAAGAGCATAACCATTTGCTCCTGTAGTACCAGCGGCATAATCGACATTGATGTTGTAGAATGCCCTTTGGTTATCATTAGCCGTCTTATATGTTCCATCTGCTTTCACTTCATCACCTTTGGTACGGGTTGCTATTGCTTTAGCGCCATTGGTAGACCTTATCACATTAGAAAGACCTTTTGTAGAGCCGTTCTCAATATAATTGACATAATCTTCCTGAAAGTTAGTACTAAACTCACTTACATCCACAGGAGTTACTCCATCTGATGCCGTATAGGCTGCACTGACATTCACTTTCTTCCACGTATTATCAGCTAATGTATCACCATATGTTTTCTCATAGTTTCCGGCAGAAACAGTAATCACAGGCGTCACCTGGAAGATGAACTTGTTGCTGCTGGTATCAGTATAGGTGCCGATATTATGACCAGCTGCATTCTTGTCAGATTCATCAGTGGTAGATTTCCTAGTTGATTCCGAAGACCACTGTGCATTGGTTTTACTATCCAGATTGCTCCCCAGCTTGGTGTCATTATCACTGGGAGAAGCTACATAGACCTGCCAAGTGCCATCTTTGCCGGTGGTGATGGCATTTGTACCGGTGGTGTTATTCACCAGAGAGCCCTGGCTGCCCTGGGCATCGACGACCACAGCGCCTTGTTCAGCGCTGGCCGCAGCCAGGGTGCCTTCTGTGGCATTGCCGTCGTAATCCACGCCGGCGCCCAGGGTAATCTTACCTTTATCCCCGGTGGAGGTCAGGCTGATCTTGCCGCCGCGGGTAGTCGTTGTACCGTCTTTATTGGCAGCATTATAGGTATTGGACGTAATGCCATGAACTTCAATATCGCCGGAAGAGAGAATGGTCACGTTATCCTTGTATGTATCTTCCAGCGTGGTAGAAGTATCCGTTTCTTCGCTTTCGCCGGAATGGATTTCTCCGCCTACTTTGACACCATTTCCGGAGATATACAGTCCATGGTCGACATAGATAGTACCATGATAGTAATCGGTAACATTATTATTATCAGTTCCTACTGTCACTTCATTGTTACTTTCGATGCTTACTGTGTCCAGGGCCTTGGATTTACCAATATCTCCCTGCAGTTTGACTTCGCCAGTGCCAGAATTGATTTTCAGGCTGGAATTGGCAAGATTCTTTTCCTGAATAAAGCCCACGGTAATAGCGCCATCTATTGCCGCATCATCCCAGAGACTTGTTCTTCCATATCCTACCGTCAGGAATGGAGAACTGTTATCCGGCTGCCAGAAGATGGCTGTCTCTTTCGCATTTTCATAGCTGGACCAGTTTGTATAACCGTATACCTCTTTGCCTTTAGTATCTGATTTTTTTCCATCTACTGTAGATGCCTGAAATTTTGAATCCCTCATATCATAGAACAAAGTCCCATCGCCCCGACCTTCCGGACCGGTAACCCAGTAAAAGCCGGACTGATGAGTCGGATCTACAGGCATATTCTGATACGGGTTATTCTTTAAATCATTGTTTTTATCACGAATACCAGAGCCACGTCCACCAATGTATAAAGGCATTTGATAGTCCGGTGCATTCAGGGAGTTTTCCAGTCGTGTAGTCAGAGTTGCCAGATAGGTGTCACCTACTTCTGCGCCGCCTTTTGTCTCTCCCTGCGCCAGTTTTTCTGCAACAAACCAGTTGTTAATCATCAACTCTTTGATAATAGCAATTTTTTTCAGCATCTGTGTATTTATCTGGATCAGTTCCCTTAGAATAGTTAGTTGAAAACTGTTTTTGAGACTTCTGTAAAAAATAAAGATACTGCTGGAAAGACACCGCACCTTCTGTCATAATAAATGCTCTGTATCCCGTTCCGGCTTTACTAAAAACATACCACTGTACATTCTGCGTATTAATGGCTGAATCAGTATCAGTATAAGTCCATCCCGCCGATGCCGTATCACCCGGCTTTAATTCATGAAAAGCATAATGCTTTTCATCTTCTCCAAAGGTGTACGCATCTTTGGTATATTTATAGTTTCCATCTTTATCTTTTACATACACATACTGCCCATTTACCATTTTGGGTTTACCATCGGATCCCATTTCTCTCACATAGTTTACCCCTTCAAAATGGTAGGCGGGAACCAATCCCTTTGAAAGATAGTACTGAGGCGTATATTTGTATAATGGATCGTTTTCATCCGTAATGCTCGCCAAGGACTCAAATAATTTATTAAGTTTATCACTGTTCTCCGTATACAGGGTATAAGCATTGCCAGAATTTACAATACCAGTTACTGTAACCTCGCCATCACTCTTACCATCCTTTGCGGTTTTTGCGGTTGTATCAATGATCAAAGAACCGCCGTTCAGTCCAATTGACACTTCACCATTCAGCGTAACCGCACCGCCATTGGTAATAATCCTTCGATCACCTTTTTCACCGGATTCCCCAGAAGTGTTCGTATTTCCAAAGTGTGTTCCGACTGTGCCGGCATCATGATCTGCTTCACCGGTTAAGTTTCCGGTTATAAATCCATTAGAGCCACTAGATTCCAGTCTCACACCCTTTTCTCCTTTGCCACCACTGGCTGAGATGAAGTAGCCGCCGTTAGTTTCTATGTCTGCATCAATAATTACTGCACCGATTCCATCATTATTTGTGTTAGCATTCAGAATAACATTCAGTTTCCCACCATCGCTATTAGCTTTAATTTCCTTATGAACTTCAATATTTCTATTGACTTCTAAGGTGAATGTTGCTTCTTTCTTACTGCCGCCAACCGTGGGATTGATTTCAGAATTCAGAATGATACTGGCAGCGCCATTTGTAGAAGCCGCCTGAATCTTTACATCAGTACCATTGGTCAACATTTCATTGACAAAGCTTCCTTTGATCCAGGTTATCCCTACGCATGCCGAATCGGCATTGGCGCCATTACTGCCATCCTTATTAGGATCATTGTAAAGTACCTTTGTATCAGCAGTGATATCTGATTTACCCAAAACTTTTTTATCTGTTCCAGAAGCTAAACCAACCGTAGGATCATCATCATTGATATATACAGCCAGCGGGTCCAGCAACCATTCGCCGGCTTTGCCATTGACGCCCTTGGCATCAATATTCAGCCCATCTCCCAAATTCAGCACGTCGCCGGAGGTCTCGATCTTGCCGCCGTCCACATTACCGCGAGCCAGCAGGTTTGTGCCGTCGTGGACGATGGTTTTCCTGCCCATGACTTTGATATTTCCTGCGTCCTGGCCGTTTTCTGTGCCGGAGGCGTCAAGGATGCCGCTCACTTCGACCTGGCCTTTATCGCCGCCTTCTAGAAGGATCTGGCCTTTTTCGTTTTTGCGGAGGGTTCTGGCCTGGAGGGTGCCGGAGTTATTGACCACGGTGCTCATCACGTCGGAAGCGCTGTCGGCGGTCATGACGATGGTGCCGCCGTCGGCGGTGATGGTGCCTTTGTTGAGAGCGGAGGCTTCTGCGGTTTTGCCGTCTACGGTGAAGTTCAGTTTGCCGTCGGCGTCAGGAGTCAAAGTAAGGGTGTCAGCTGCTGCCAGGACTGCGGAGCCGCCGGTATTTGTGATGGTGCCGCTGTTTTCTACTTTGGCTGCATGGAGAGCCACCAGGCCCCCTTCGGCCTGGATGGTTCCTTCGTTAATGATTTTTCCATCAGAAACGCCGCCCAGATGAAAAGCACCGGTGCTGTTTCCGAATTCTTTCATGAAATTATCCTTCACATGGGCAGTGGAAGCCACCAGGCCCCCTACGTCGATGGAGGCGTTTTTACCGATAACCACGCCGTTGGGGTTCACCAGGAGCACGTGGCCATTAGAAAGAAGGCTGCCGTCAATGACAGACTGCTGATTGCCGGTGACCCGGTTCAGGGCCAGGGCGTCTTTTCCGGGCTGCTGGAAACGGACGGTTTCGGCTTTTCCTACGCTGAAGCCCGTCCAGTCCATGGCCATGCGGCCGGAGTCTTGGCGAATGGTCATTTCCTTGCCATTCTGGGTAACGGAAGCGGATCCGGAACGGACAACGCCTCCTTCCGGCATGGCCTCCACCGTAGATGCACCCAGAGAAAGGGCAGACATCACCAGCAGAGCCAATGTCTTTTTCCAATGTCCATATTTGTGCATTTTCGTATTCTCCTTATGTGATGAATTGATTTTGAATGTATTTGACAGCGCCTTTAGCGCTGGGGGTTCTTAATATTGACCGGCCTTTGGCCGGAGGGTTCTTAGGTTTGACAGCCCTTTCAGGGCTGAGGGTTGTGGAAACGGCTGTCGCCGCAGTTTATAGCCGCCTGACGGCGGAAAAAACCAAACAACCGGGCTTCGCCCGTGGAAATGCACCCCTTCTGTCTACGGCACCTCCCCCGGAGGGGGAGGTTTGCTCTATGCTTAACTTTTATCTCATACGTTATGAACCGCATTTCGGAGATTAGCCGCCTGCAGCGGCTTTTCCCCCTTTGGTGCCTACGGCACCACCTTCCCCCCGCTATGCGGTGGGACTATAACACGCCGAGAAGCAATCATTTCATAAGTATCTCAAGGCATAGTGTCGCTAGAACTTCCCCCTCCGGGGGAAGTTCCGCCGCAGGCGGGGATAGGGGTGCATTTCCAATGCCCCCAGGGCGGTTTGCATGTTTTGCCTTCGCCCGCCAGGGCGGTTGTATGGTTTTATACAAACTGGCGGCGCAGCCGCCTACCACCACCCTCTGAACCCTGTGAACCTTTTGGACCCTCTGAACCTTCAGGGAAGCTTCGCTTCCCTGTCCTTTAGAAATAGAATCCGCCGCGGATCCAGAAGCGGCCGTTGTTGTGGCTGGTGTCGGATGTGGGGTCTTCGGCGCCCAGTTTCCATGCGTAGTCGGCGCGGATGAACCAGTCCTGCCAGCGCTGCCAGATGATGCCTACGCCTGCGCCCTGGAGGTTTCTATGGTTCTTCGTACCGGAGTCTCCTCCGTTTCTATCGATCCACACGCCGCCGTGTTCTGCGTAGAAGGCGAGTTGGAGCTGCTGGTCGTGGGCTTCTACCGGGATGAGCCAGCGCAGTTCTGCTCTTGTGATGTATCCGCTGTCGCCGGAGCCTTCACTGGTGGGATAGGCTTTCACGCCGTAAGGGCCGCCCAGGGAGAAGTGTTCCGACGAGTCCAGAGGGGTGAAGGCGTACTGTCCATAAGCGGAGAGGAGGAGGTAGGATCTTTCGTTGATATTCTGGTGTCTTTCGATGCGTCCGCGAATCTTGGAATAATCGCCGTTGGTGTCGGGGTCGCCGGCCATCCAGCGGGCATAGATGTTATCGGAATGGAAGGCCCGGTTGTTGATATGGCCCAGTTTCCAGTCCAGACGCCAGTCTGTCATGCCCGCCGTATCCTGGTCATCGCCGTAGAGGGAGAGTACCAGGGCGTTTCCTGTCTTGTCGCCGTAGGTGGCATCATAGGCTCTGTATTCGTCCTTGATTTCACTGTGTTCGAAGCGGAGGCCGGTATACAGGTTATGGCGCCGGCTTCTCCGGATGGCATAGTCCAGTCCCAGAGAAGTGACCCGGGAGGTGCCTACGCCTTTATACATGGCCCATTCGTCGCCCATGTCGTAGTTGAATACGTTGTATCCTACGGTGAGCTTCAGGCCGTCCTTGGCAAGGGGCATGATGTAGTTGGTGCCCCAGTTGAACATATGACGGCCGGTGGTGGAAATGGATGCCATAAGGTGGTCCCCGTTTCTGGCGGGATTCCAGAAATCATAGTCCAGAGAGTATTCATTGTAGCCCATGGCCCGGCTGCCGTAGTTGTCTGCGGAAATGAGGCCGTGCTTTCCGATATAGGGCTCCACCGTCATGTCCAGTTTCACCGTGCCCGGCTGACTGCCCTGACTCAAAGCTACACGGGCATCGGCGCCGGCCATGTCGGACACCAGCCACACCGCTCTTTCCAGCTTGTCACGGGTCACATACTCCCCTTCCTTTACTGCCTGAGCCTGCTTCTCAATAGCACTGTCCCTGATTTTCGTCTTATTCGTAATGGAAGGGGTATCGAACCGTCCCACTTCCACTTTGTAATGAATGATGCCATCGGTCACATCCTGAGGCGGGATATAGGTTTTAGCCACAATGTATCCCTTTTTGCGGAAATACCGGGTAATCCTGTCCGCCCCCGCCTGGATATCCTGGAAGGAAAGTTCCTTTCCCTTCTGATCCGCCATAAGCGCCTGCAGGGTTTCTTCGGGGAAAATGTCCTGTCCCTCAATGACGAAATCTTTGACCTTCACAGTCTCCGTATCAGGCAGGTTCAGGGAAGGCGTTTCCACCGTCCTGTTTTCTACCCTGGCTTCCTCACTTCCCTTTGCAGAAGAAAGACGCTGGCGGTCACTCCATTCATTCCGCCTCATCATGGTTTCCGCCTGGCTTCGGCCTGACTCCAGGGCCGTACGGGTGGAATCAGTAATAGCCGGCGTCTCTGCCTGTGATACAACCGGCGCTGCAGCCAGCAGGGCCAATGCAAGGATCATTCTCTCTTTCTTCTTGTTCATGATGATAGTGTCCCTTTTTATTAATTTTACAAATGATTAATTTGCAGGTAAAGGAAGGGAATTGGATTTTCATTTCATGTAATTACGATAGGTATATATAATATATTGCATATAATATAACTCTCATGCATCATTATATATGTATTATACTATGTAATTTACAGCTATTTCAAGAAACCGGACGCTGAAACTTAATAGATTCCTATTTATTTATTTACTAAGATAAATGGGTTTTATTCGAGCTTTATCGATTTTCTTCATTCCAGTTCATCTTTCTTCGAACTTTATCGAGTATTATAGTTGATGTAAAGCACATATGCAAGCCTCATGATTACCATTCGGCATACTTAGATATATCTTTGTTTTAAAACTTAGTTACAAATATCCAAAAATATGATTTCATTTCTTGTCATACTCATGGGAAAGAAAGCCCTGTAAAATCTAACTATTTTCTATAATGATTTCTTAACAGCCGGGATAGTTTTCAATCCTTGTACTAAAGTGGATAGCCAAAGTTAAATAAATTACCTCCAATAAATAAGATAATTATATTTTTATTAAATCGAAGAACGTCATAAAAGAACCGATCGCTGCCCAGAAATCTTGAGCCGCATAACCTATCCTTTTGGCTTCTCCCCATCGCCACTCCGCGGCCCTCTCCCATAGAACGCAAAGGCGTTACACTCTGCCCTTCCCGCCGGAAACTGTCATCCCGGGAGAAAGGGAAGGGCAATCGGTGGGAGGCGGAAAATCCCGTAATCAACCCTTTCTATGACGGCCAGCGGTCATTTATCCCGATCTTCTCCCCATATAAAAAGGGGCTTTGAAAAAATATAGAAATGACACCGATGCCATTCCATCTCACTGTCATTTCGACGGTCGGAAGCGAAGTGGAGAAATCTCATTCCACGATAGTATAGACCTCATTGCGGCGGGAGATTGCGGGCTCAGAGCCTCAATAGAACAAAAGGCATGATCATCCATAACTACATGCAGTATCGCTCGAAATGACGTAGAGACAGGAAGCAGACTGTCATTTGGCTAATTTCCGTGAAAATTTATGTATACAAAAGGAGCTGTGAAAAAATGTAAATCATTTTTTCACAGCCCCTTTTATTCTGCTTTTATCTCTTTTTCATCCAGGGCAGGCGGTTTCTCTTTCTGCAGGAGAAGGAGTGTGCCGTGGATTTCCTGGTTTTTGATTTCTTCCGCTTCCCCTGCGGTAATGTATTTCCCGTCTTTACTGGTAAGGGCCACGTAGGCTTCTTTGGCTCCGCCGCCGCTTCGTTTGAAGATGAGGACGTTCCTGTCAGACAGAAGGTTCAGTTCCCCCGGTGACGCCACGAGGATGGGGGCGTGGATGACGGAGATGGACTGGTCCGGCTCCCAGCCCTCCTCTTTTTCTTTCAGGATAAGGAGGGTATCGCCGCCGGTGCCGCTGGTATAGGAGCCTTCTACCAGCACCAGGGCTTCCATATGGCCGTCGTGGTCCAGGTCCATGAAGTTATAGGAGTAACGAGTATTTTTCCAGTCCCTTTTCGGGATTTTGAAATAGGAAATCACCGCCTCACGGATGGCATCATTGGGCCTGACTTCAGCCTCCAGTGTCCTGTCCGCTCCCTTTTCTTCGGCTTTGGGCTCTTCTTTCTTCTCTTTCCCGCCGGTCAGGATATCCAGAATCTTTTGGAGCTTTTTATTTTTGGCCGCATCGTCGGATTTTAGGATTTCTCCCAGAACCACATCACCCATGGCTTTCCAGTCGAAATGGCTGTCCTTTCCGCCGCTCTGCCATCCGTCTTTTATCTGGTCAAGCAGGGTATCCATGTCTTTGTCTGAAATCTTTCCCTTTTCCACCGCTTTTTCTGCGGCCTCCAGGGTATCCGATGCTCCATGGGCCGGATAGGCGGCGGGCAGGAAAAGCAGCAGGGCTGCCGCCAGGGCCGCCTTTTGTATGTATTTCATGGTATCCCTCCGGAAATTATACCTGTTCTGCCAGGGAGAGGATCAGGCTGCGGCTCTTGTCCCAGCCCAGGCAGGGGTCGGTAATGGATTTCCCATACACCCCGTCTCCGATTTTCTGGTTTCCGTCTTCAATGTAGCTTTCAATCATGAGACCTTTCACCATATGACGGATATCGTCGGCGTATTTCCGGCTGGCCATGACGTCTTTGGCAATGCGGATCTGTTCCATGTATTTCTTGCCGGAATTATTGTGGTTGCAGTCCACTACGATGGCAGGATTCTTCAGATTTCTTTCGCCGTACATGTCCGCCACTTTCCGAAGGTTTTCATAGTGGTAGTTCGGCATGCT
Organism: Dialister sp. UBA1703; assembly: GCA_002320515.1. GTDB lineage: Bacteria > Bacillota > Negativicutes > Veillonellales > Dialisteraceae > Dialister. The sequence continues at coordinate 12,618 of DCJJ01000003.1, forward strand.
GGTGCCGAAGTGGTTCACGTAGCCCCGGAGGATGGCATGGGCCAGTGGGTTGCCGGTGGTATGTACTTCCCAGCCGTGGAAGAGGAAATCCTGCTCGCTCTGTGCCGCTTCGATGGAGTTCATCATGACCGACAGGTCACCGGAGGTGGGGTTCTTCATGCCTACAGGAATGCCGGCGCCGCTGGCAATCATGCGGTGGAGCTGGTCTTCTACGGAACGGGCGCCGATGGCGCCGTAGGAGAGAAGATCCGACAGGTATCGATGATTTTCCGGATAGAGGATTTCTTCAGCACAGGTGAAGCCCGTTTCTTCAATGACATGGACATGCATGCGGCGGATGGCCTTGATGCCTTCCATCATGTTTTCCTTGCCCTCCGGATCCGGCTGGTGAAGCATGCCTTTGTAGCCTTTGCCGATGGTTCTAGGTTTGTTGGTGTATACGCGGGGCACGATGAAGAGGCGGTCTTTTACTTCTTCCGCCACTTTGGCAAGGCGGCTGCAGTAGTCCAGCACCGCAGGCTCATTGTCAGCCGAGCAGGGGCCGATAATCAGGAGGAAACGATCGTCCTTCCCGGTCATAATGTCAGCGATTTCCTGGTCTCTTTTTTCCTTCAGTTTCTGAAATTCTGCTCTCAGCGGGATTTCCTGTTTGATTTCCATCGGTTCCGGAAGCTTCCGGATAAACTGCATCTGTTCCATAGATTTCACCCTTCTTTATGGTCTATTCTTTCGATTTTGAATACATTAATCGTTTCCACATCGGGACAGCAGAAAATGGCACTGCCCTTTTCCTGTCCCGGCTGGGGAATCTCCCCGCCGTAGCGGAGGATGTCTATATAGGGAAATGCCACATGCATCACCATGGGGCAGATCTGTCCCCGGTCTTTGTCAAAGTCCCAGGAGTCACCGGGTCTGTGTCCCCGGTGGCAGGGGCATTTCCCCAGCCTGTCGATACAGGTAATCTTTATTTTCGGTCTTCTCGGCATGAATCAAGCACCTCCAGACAGGACTCCACAGGAATGCCTTTGAAGGAATCCCTGCTGTTCCTGCTTAATACAATCATCTGACGGACCGCCATCATGGCCCGGTCTACAGAATCCATCATCGATACGCCGTCCATCACATTTCCCATGAAAATGGCGGAGAATATATCGCCGGTACCGGGGAAACGAACCGGTATCATGTCAAAGGTACGAAGGAAAAATTCGCCCCGTCCGCTGTCAAATCCGGCCACCGCATCGTTGCCGTCCACCTTGGCACTGGTAATGACTACGGAGCCCTTTCCCAGCCGGTGCAGCTTTCCCAGAAGGCTTTTCATAGCCACCCAGGAAAGGCCGTCTTCCTTGAAAGGCGCCCCTGCAATGAGAGCCGCTTCCGTGTAATTGGGCACCATGTAGTCTGCGTGGGAAACCAGTTTCCTCATGCCTTCCACCGTCCTTTCGGTGAGCCCGTTATACAGATGGCCTTCGTCCCCCATAATGGGATCCACAAAAATCTTCGTCCCCTTCTCCCGCTCCCGGCTGCAGTAATTGGCAATCATGGACGCCTGGGTAGGCGATACCATAAATCCGGTAGAAATGGCGTCAAAGGTAAAGCCCAGAGACCGCCACACCCCCATGGTGTTTCTCATGTACTCCGTGGTATCCAGAATCTCGAAGCGGCCATAGTCCAGCGTGTTGGAAACAAGGGCCGTAGGGAGATTATACACATGGTGGCCCATGTGTGTCAAAACCGGCATCATAGCCGAAAGGGCCACCTCCCCGTAGCCGGGAAGGTCATTGACCAGCAGCAGTTGTTTTCCCAAAATATCCCTCTTTCCTGCAAGTATGTGCTTTTATTTTATCACAACTTTGAAAAAAGCAGGTAAAAGAATATAATGTTAGTAAGTCATGCAGGAGCCGCTGCGGGGCGGTAAGACGTTAGGAAACTTGCTTTTGTGACTCCTTGGCTGCCCCGTCATTTCGAGCGGTGGTACGTGCCGGCATAAATCACATTTTTGTGGAGCCAGTGAAACGGAGCCGAGAAATCTCACCGCAGAATGCTGCCTGCGACCAGTCAGCCGACAATTAGAAATCTCCTCTATATTTCCCGTTTCCCCTTGAGGTGGCAAGGGAACCGGATTCGTAGGGAGCTGTAAGGCCCCTAAGGAAGCACTGATTCATTCATAGAGCCTGCTTTTATAAGAATTTTTAT
>DCJJ01000003.1:14861-17311 GCA_002320515.1 Dialister sp. UBA1703
GCATTGCATAAAAATTCAAGAATAAAAGCAGACAGTGATTTAATCAGCGCTTCCTTAATCCCAGCCGCCCTGCGGCTTTATTTTCACGAAACGAGCAGACCATGCATATCCTTATCAAAGACGATTTCGACCTTTATAAAATCATACACAGCGGGCAGTGCTTCCGGGCAGTTGAACTGGATGACGGCGCCTTCCGTTTTATCACCGGTTCCCATGTGCTCTATATCCGCCATAAGAAGGGAATTCACTATGAGATTTCCTGTTCCCGTTATCAATGGAACCATATCTGGAAGCCCTATTTCGACCTGTCCTGCAATTATGCATCCATCAGGGACAGTATCCCTGCCGAAGAGAGCTATCTGTCCCAGGCTGCGGAATACAGCAGGGGTATCCGCATCCTCCGGTAGGATCCCTGGGAAACCATGATTACCTTTATCATTTCCCAGAGGAAATCCATTCCTGCCATCGCCTCTTCCGTGGAAAAGCTCTGCCGCAGGGCAGGAGAAAAGATGGAAACGGAGAGAGACATACTCTATACCTTCCCTGCGCCGAAGGCAATAGCCCGCCTCTCAGAGCAGGAGCTGCAGTCATGTTCCCTGGGCTACCGAACTCCCTATATTTCCCAAACCGCAGCCATCATAAAAAGGACGCCCCATCTTTTGAAAGATTTGGCGTCCTGTGATGATGAAACTTTGCAGGAATCCCTCATGGCCCTGCCGGGCGTAGGCATCAAGGTGGCCAGCTGCATTGCCCTTTTCAGTTACCACCGTACCGGCCTGGCACCGGTGGATGTATGGATACAGCGGGTCATTGACCGGCATTACGGCGGGAAGAATCCCTTCCCCCGCTACGGCAGTCAGGCAGGCATCCTCCAGCAGTACCTTTTCTACTATGCCCAGAGCACAGGCATGAAATAGAAACGCTTCCTTTCTTACAACTTCAAGCCTGCCTTTTTCAGCGTTTTAAAAGTATAAGCCAGGATGTTGTACAAAGTCTCACTGTCTTCCGCGGTGAGATTTTTTTCATCCAGTTTCTTCAAATCCTTGCAGTAAAATCCCAGCTTCTTCTCCAGCTCTTCCACCACTTCCGAAGAAGGGCCGGCAGGCTTTTCTTCCTCCTTCACGGTCTGCAGCTCCGCTTCCAGCTGGAATACCTTTTCCTGGAGCTCATTATTTTCATTTCGAAGAGACTCAATGGTGAGATTCAGTCCTTCGTTATTGTCCCGCTCCTGGGACAGATTAATCTGGAGACATTCCACCGTCCCCTTCAATGCCTGGATGGTCTTGCAGGCTGTAAGAAACCCTTCCTTCTGTAAGTCCTTTGCACTCATACCAATACCTCCTGTTTCCTCTATTGTATCATAAAAGAAATAAGAAACTCTCTATTATGACAGGCCCTTCACAAATTTCTGCACCACTGACCGGTAAGCCGGGCCGTTGGTGGCCATTTCCATGGTGTGGGCAGCCCCGCTGAAAATATAAAGATTCTTCGGAGAACCGGATGCATCCGCCAGAAGCTCCTCTGCCACCGAAGGCGGAATCAGCCTATCCGCCCTGCCATGAAGGAAGAGCACCGGCGATGTCATATGGGTCACCTGGGACGCAGGATCCACATCGGACAAAATTCGACCGGTATGGAAAAACATAGCCGCCTGCATAAAAGGATTCAACACATCCATGCCAAGGACCAGCCGATCATCGCCCGTATAGGTCATAATCTTATCACGTCCCAGTGCCAATAGATTCCCATACGAACTGTCAGCCACATAGAACTTCATATGCTGCCCCTCCTCACTGCCGCTGTAAATCAAAGCCATGGCCGCGCCAAGAGAAATTCCATGGAATCCGATCTCCATAGATGGATTCTTAGACCGCAGAAAATCAACCCAGGCATTCATATCCTCCACATCATGAATCCCCCAGTCCGTATGACCACCGCCGCTCTCGCCATGGCCACGAAGATCCACCAGAAGCACATTGTATCCCATATCCTGGTACATAGAAATATAAGGAACGCACATGGACCGATTCTGGTACAGTCCATGAAGAAGAACCACCGCCTTCCGGCCGCCTTTCACCGTCTCTATATAAGTCCCCCGAAGCTCCGTACCATCCTTCGAGGGCACCATCACCCTCTGCCAGCCATACCGATCTTCAAGCCCATGAATCCTTCCCAAATCCAGCCGATGATTCTCAATCCCAAGAATCCTGTCCCAGGGCGCATTAAAAAGCTCCTCATAGGAGAGATTGCCTGCATAAAGACCAAGACACAGAGCCGCAAAAAGAACGAGTATAATCAACCATTTGATCAGTTTAAATAGAAAATGCATCATATCACCTGATGTTAAGTATAAACCATGTATAAGCGGTTTGAAAAGAGATAAGGTATGCCTTAGATTCTGGGACACAGAGGGTTCTTAAGATGGACCGGCCCTATGGGCCGGAGGGTTC
>DCJJ01000078.1 GCA_002320515.1 Dialister sp. UBA1703
CTACACATACTATACGAGGATGACTGTGGGAGGCGGGAAGAAAACGGCCATCGGTAAGCGGACAGCCCCTCATTCACCATTCCCCAATCCCCAGTCCCCCCTGTTTCACTGTCCCACTGTCTCCCTAGCTCACCAGCCCACCAGTCCACCAGCTCACTACCTCACCAGCCCGCTATTTCCCACATAAAAAAGCAGCGTTCCTTCCGGTTCCGCTGCTTTGATTTCTACCATTAGTCTTCCATTTCATCCAGATTGGCAGGGATTTCTGCTGTCTTTTCCAGCTTTGCCTGTTTTCTCTGATGGATAATGGTGCGATAGCCTTCTACCGCCAGTTCCAGGGCCAGGCCGATGAGGAGGATGCCGATGCCGGCCTGGGCATAGGGGCCCCAGTCGGTGGCGCCCTTCATAATCATGAGGATCTGGTTTCTTACGATGATGACCAGGGAGCTCAGGGTGACGATCATCATGAAGGTCATGGGGATGAGGAACATTTTATTGTTCTTTCCTGCGTTCCCCAGCCAGGTGGCTACTGCCAGAAGGCCGATGCCTGCCAGGAGCTGGTTGGCTGCGCCGAAGAGGCCCCAGATTTTCATGAATCCTCCCATGCCCAGGAGCACGCCCAGGATAACGGTGAGGATGGTGGCAAAGTAGGGGTTCACCATCAGTTTCTTGAAGCTGCCATCAATGTCTTTCGGTGTCTGTCCCGGTTCCAGCCAGAATTCCTGGAACATGAAGCGGGCCAGACGGGTGGCGGTATCAAGGGAGGTGAGGCAGAATGCGGAGTAGGTGAGCACCAGGAGGGTGTACATGCTGCTTTCCATGGATTTCAGTCCCGGAATGGCGCCGATCATGGCTGCAATGCCGCCGGCAAAAATATCGGTAGCCCCTTTCACATGGCCTGTTTCTCTGGCGTAGGCAATGGCGCAGAGGGTAATGATGGCCAGTACGCATTCCAGCAGCATGCCGCCATAGGCAATGGGCTTGGCATCGGATTCTTTATCCAGCTGCTTGGAGGTAGTGCCGGAGGAAACGAGGGAATGGAAACCGGAAATAGCGCCGCAGGCTACGGTGGTGAAAAGGATGGGGAACAGGTACTGGGTACCGTTTCCATTATCCACGGAAAATCCGGTGTAAGCCGGGAAAAGGTCCGGATTAATATCCGGATGGGCTCCTACAATGCCTACAATGGCCACGATGAGCATGGCGTAGAGCAGGAAGGAGGACAGGTAATCCCTTGGCTGCAGAAGAATCCATACGGGAGTGACGGAGGCAATGGTAATGTAAAGGCCGATGAGCCACATCCAGGTATGGGTGGAAAAATAGAAGGGATGGAAATTCATGCCGATGGCCATGCAGAGGACAATGGCGCCTACGCCAAGGATGGTGGAAGCCACCATGCCGGTGTGTCGGCGATATACCGCAAAGCCGAAGACAATGGCTACAGCGATAAAGAGCAGGGATACCATGGCTACGGACGCCTGGGTGGCACTCTTTGCTTCATTCACCACGCCGTTTTCATAGACGGCGCCGAAGGTGGAAGCCACGATGGCCGCAAAGGCAGCCACCACCAGGATCAGGGTGAGGTAAGAGAAAATGATAAAAAGCTGCTTTGCCCTTTTGGACATATTGGCGGAAATGATTTCGCCAATGGACTGCCCGTTGTGCCGGACCGAGGCAAAGAGGGCACCGAAGTCATGGACGCCGCCGAAGAAGATACCGCCCACCAGCACCCACAGGGTTACCGGCAGCCAGCCGAACATGGCAGCGCCGATAGGGCCTGTAATAGGGCCGGCGCCGGCAATGGACGAAAAATGATGGCCCATGAGCACAGGCGCCTTGGCAGGCACATAGTCCACGCCGTCTTCCATGGTATGGGCAGGGGTGGGAATGTCTCCCTTTCCTACGCCCCACTGCTTCACCAGCCAGCGGCCGTAGAAAATGTAGCCGCATAAGAGAATCACCAGGCATACAGCCAATAACGCAAGGGTATTCATAAAAGGTCCCCCTTTCGCAAGGACAGTACCGGATTACCGGTCAACATCAGGCATCCGCTTTCATACCCCTTTGGGGAAGCGGATAATCAGCAAAAACTTTTCTCAATCCCTTTTCCATGCACCTTCCTGCGCGGTTGAAATAGAAGTGACCGCCTGTAAGCTCCAATGCTCCTGCATGGAATTCCATCCATCCGTGAAATGAAAACCGGAAGGATTTGTAACGATGGCACTTCTCCAATGCCTTCCGGGCCTCCTCATCTATGGAATCACAGATAAAGAGAGGTGAAATATAGGTATACATATGGCCCGGCCCGATGTGAGCCATATCCATGCCCGCCTCGTAGGCATACTCCGAAAGCTCCCGGAATACTGCCAGGGTAAGACGGGGCACCTTGAAGAGGAAAATAAACTCCTCCTGGGCCGTCGACCAAAGCTGGGCGGAATGAAAGAGGAAATATTTCTCCCCCTGTTCATAATACTCACACACCGCCGAAAGCTCGGATCCCCCTGAAAAGAAAGGCTTCTGTAAGTGGCCGGCCTCCGCCAGTCCACGGGCTTCTTCCTCCCTTACTCCATCAAAGCGGGTAATGGTGTAATACCGCCGGTACCCCGACAGCAGCCTCTCCACCGCTTCATCTCTTCCCATGAGCCCCTCCTTTCATAATAAAATGTCATGTGAAAATAGAATCATTAGATGATGCTCACTAAAATATACCATTTATTTCCTCTTTTTCATAATAGAAGATACTTATAGCTGGTAGAAAGAAAAATACAGTGCGCTTTTGGGTGGGAAGTTTCCTATTGAGGTGAACAGCAATGGTGGAGCATTCCGACAGGAAACTGTTTGCAAGGGGTTTCCTACTGAGGTGATACGCAATGGTTATTCATTCCGACAGGAAACCTCCCGACCGGAGATTTCTCGACTCCGCTTCCGACCCTCGAAATGACGGGGCAGCCTGGAAGCACAGTTTCTCACACCAGCAAGAAAGGATTCGCCAAGGGTTTCCTATTGTGGTGATACGCAATGGTTAATCATTCCGGCAGGAAACTTTATCCCAGTACGTTTTGACTCTGATTCATTATCATTTAGTACTGCATGAAGGCAATAAAAAAACCTGCTGGCGGGGAAACCAGCAGGTTTTTGGAGAGAGGGTAAATTATTATCAAGAAAATCCAAGGTAAAAATGATAAGAATCAACGCACCTCCTTTTTCTGCACAGCAGCGGGCTTTCCTTTCTTCATGGGGATTTGAATCGGGAAATCCGCCGCCTTGCTCTAAGTTGACCGTCGGTCAACTTATGTACTTATTATATCATCTTTTTTCCAAGTTGCAAGCCTTTTTTGAAATAATTTTTTATAAACAAATTTTGAAATCCAGTTATACAAATACCTTCTTTAATTATTTCACATAATAAAAAAGGAGGACTGCCTGTGCAGTCCTCCCGAAAGGCCTATGCCTTATGCCATCATGTTTTCCAGCTGGCTGATAAATTCTTCCTGCGGCACGGCGCCGATCATGCGGTTCACTTCTTCCCCGTCCTTGAAGAGAATGATGGTGGGGATGGACATGATGTCGAACCGGCCTGCCAGTTCCTGCAGTTCATCTACATCCACCTTGCAGAAGTGGATTTTGTCGCCCAGCACCTTTTCTGCGTTTTCCAGCACCGGAGCCATCATACGGCAGGGGCCGCACCAGGTAGCCCAGAAATCGATGAGGCTGTAGCCTTTGTGGTTTGTGATTTCTGTATCAAACTGTTCATTGCTGTGGATTTCTGTAATCATAGGTTCTCTCCTTTTAAAAATTTCATATTTAACTTATTCGATGTATTTATTATAACACAGACTGTCAAATGGGGAAAGGGGCCGTTTTGCGGCCCGGGTACAGAGTGTTCAAAGGGTTGTGGATTGCCGTTGGCAATGTATTTTATAAACCACTTCGCGGCTGCCCCCTTTTGGCTCGCTGCTCTCGCCCCCACCCCTTAGACAGGGGTGGGCAAGGCGTTATGGAATGACCTTCCCGCCATTCCACTGCATCCCATGCATGAAAATCTCATACTTTGTCTTATGGATAAGACAAAAACAGGGCCATATTGTTTCATAGAGAATACAATATGGCCCATCTTTTGTCTTATGAATAAGACAACCAGGGAATCGTGGATTAAATCGTTATCTGCTTTCATCCTTGCATTATTGCACTATGCAAGGGATTCCATGACGAAGCAGTGCATAAAAATCCTTATGAAAGCAGGCTCTATGAATGAATCAGTCTCATTTCCCGGTGTATACGGTCTTCTTATGGCTTCCGTAGAGGTCAAGGAATACGGCGTCTTCGTCGTAGCGGTTGAGGCGTACCGGTTTCTTGTCCGCATAACCTACGGCAATGATGCAGAAGGGATCCAGTTCATCGGGGATGTCCAGGATATGGTCCAGGTGCACTTTTCTATCCTGATAGGGGTATACCTGCATCCAGAGGGTGGAGAGTTCCAGATGTTCCGCTTCGATCAGGATATTCTGGGCGGCTGCGGCGCAGTCGAAGGTCCATTCTTCGGGGAAGGAAATGCCATCTTTCTTGCCCACGATGACAATGGCTGCAGATGCCTTACGGGCAGGGCCGGCGATAATGCTGTTGTGGGAAATGGCTTTGACCAGGTCTTCTCTGGTAACGATGATGAAATCCCGGGATTTCTGGTTGCCCACGGCCCTGGCCTGCATGCCTGCCTTTACCAGGGTAAGAAGGTCTTCGTCCGGCACCGGTGTCTTTTCCTTAAAATACCGGCAGGTGCCTCTTCTGAAAATTTCGTCCATGGTTCTTCCTCCTTTTATATATGCGTTCACCTGATTCTTTCTTGCTTTTATTATACCATAAATGGGCCGCTTTGCGGCCCGGGTGCAGAGGGTCCCCCCATTTATTGTCCCACCGCTTTAGGGAAGGTGGTGGCGCAGCTACCAAAGGGGACGGGCCCTTCGGGCCCGAAGGTTGCAGCCGCCTTCGGCGGCAGGTTGTCTAACAAGGGTGTATGAAAGGTCCTTAGACCACCCTGTCGGCAGGAAGGCTCCGGTCCGTCTGACCGTCAGATTATCTGACAGTCCCATGTCTCCCAGCGGGCAGCGGCTATCTGTCCCACTGTCCCACTGTCTCACTGTCCCACTAATCCACCAGCCCTCTACCTTACTGTCTTTTTCATATTCTTAATGAACCGGTCGATGATCCGGCCGTAAAGGTTTTCGGGGTTGCTTTCGGCTCCTCTGGTGCGGCTGTCTTCGCTGGAGGCGATGAGGTTTCCTGTTTTGGTGTCATACCATTCGAAGGTGACTGTAACTTCTGCATAGGGTACCCAGTAGTTGGGCACGTATTCGGGGTAGGTAACGGTGCGGTAGTATTCGTGCCAGTTTCCGTCTTTATCCCGCCATGCATCCCGGACTTCGGTTTCTCTCCATTCCGCATGGGCGGGCACCAGGTAGGAGTCTACCTGCCAGGCGGTGAGGCGGGGCTGGATGTAGATGGCGGCGCCGCTGGCGAGAGCTTTCCCGGGGATGGCGGTGTCCCTGTCCTCTATGATGGCGTCTTCTGTTTTTTCAGTGGATTCCAGTGTGCCCCGGGGTTTGGGAGAGGGAAGGAGGAGGCGGGGGCTTTTTACTTTGGAAAGTTTTTGGTAGAATGTTTCCTTCCGTTTCCATTCTCCTGCCGGACTGATGTCAGCTATGGCGGAGGTGTCCATTTCTCCGATGTAGATGGCTGCATTTTTCGTAAAGTCGTAGGTGCTGTCCTTCCATTCGGTGTAGTCTGCCCTGGAAGGAGCTGCAGCAAGCAGGAGGAAGAAAGCAGTGAGGATGGCGATGATTTTTTTCATGGTTTTTCTCCTTTCTGTTTTCTTCATCTTACCATAAAAGGGGAATGGAGGACATGAAAAAAGAGCTGCCGGATTTTCATTCAGCAGCTCTTTTTCAGGAATTAGAGACTTTTTGTTGCGGAGAGACGGACAAGGGCACGCATGAGGGCCAGTCTGGCACGGTCCACATCGATTTCTTCGGTGCGATGGGCCAGTCTGTCTTCGGCGCGTTTCTTAGCCGCCTGGGCACGGGCTACGTCAATGTTTTCCGCCAGTTCGGCCAGCGGTGCGATGACATTGACTTTGCTGTTCTTGGTTTCAAGGAATCCGCCAAATACAGCAATGCGTTCCTCCTGGTCGCCTTTCTTCACGCGCACTACGCACATGGTAAGGGCGGCAGCAAGGGGAAGGTGGCGTTTCATGACAGCGAATTCGCCATCTTCCGCACGGGCAACCACCATGTCTACGCCGTCATCTTTGTAGATGGCGCCGTCGGGACTGATGACTTCCACGTGCATAGGATTAGTAAGGGTATCAGCCATGGCTTATTCCCCTTTCTTCATCTTTTCAGCCTTTTCGATTGCTTCATCAATGGTGCCCACCATATAGAATGCACCTTCCGGCATATCATCATGCTCGCCTGCAAGGATTTCCTTGAAGCCTCTGATGGTTTCTTTCAGCGGTACATATCTTCCCGGGGAACCGGTGAACTGTTCAGCTACGAAGAATGGCTGAGACAGGAATCTCTGGATCTTTCTTGCGCGGGCAACGATGACTTTGTCGTCGTCGGAAAGTTCTTCCATACCGAGGATGGCGATGATATCCTGCAGTTCTTTGTAGCGCTGGAGGATAGCCTGTACGCCGCGGGCTACTTCGTAGTGTTCTTTGCCGAGGACGTTCGGGTCAAGGATACGGGAAGTGGAGTCCAGGGGGTCAACGGCCGGATAGATACCCAGTTCTGCAATGGAACGGTTCAGTACGGTGGTAGCATCCAGATGGGTGAATACGCCTGCCGGAGCCGGGTCGGTGAGGTCATCGGCCGGTACATAGACTGCCTGTACGGATGTAATGGAGCCTTCTTTGGTAGAGGTGATTCGTTCCTGCAGTTCGCCGATATCGGTGGCCAGGGTTGGCTGGTAACCTACGGCAGATGGCATACGGCCCAAGAGGGCGGATACTTCGGAGCCTGCCTGTACGAAACGGAAAATGTTATCTACGAAGAGAAGTACGTCCTGGTGTTCTTTATCACGGAAGTATTCTGCCATGGTGAGGCCGGTGAGGGCTACTCTCATACGAGCTCCCGGCGGTTCGTTCATCTGACCGTATACAAGGGCTACCTTGTTCAATACGCCGGAGTCTTTCATTTCGCCCCAGAGGTCGTTGCCTTCACGGGTACGTTCGCCTACGCCGCAGAATACGGAGCAGCCGTTATGTTCGGATGCTACGTTGTGAATCAGTTCCTGAATGAGGACTGTTTTGCCTACGCCTGCACCGCCGAACAGACCTACTTTACCGCCTTTTGCGTATGGGCAGATAAGGTCTACGACTTTGATGCCGGTTTCGAAAATTTCAGCTGCCGGGGACTGGTCTTTGAAGGCCGGTGCCTGACGGTGAATGGGCCAGTAGTCTTTTGCTTTGACCGGTGTGGGGTCTTTGTCTACTGTCTGGCCTAATACGTTGAAAATACGTCCAAGGACGCCGTCGCCTACCGGGGTGGCAATTGCACGGCCGGTGTCGACAGCTTTCATTCCACGTACCATGCCATCTGTGGAGCTCATGGCTACGGCACGGACTACGCCGTCGCCGAGGTGCTGCATGGTTTCACAGATAACATCTACAGGAACGCTGCCTTTGTCGTCTTTTACATGGATTGCATTATAGATGGCAGGAAGTTCTTTGTCATCGTCGAAGGCGATATCGACTACGGCGCCGATGACCTGAACGACTTTACCTACCTGCATCTCCTGTTCATTTGCCATGAAGAAGCATTCCTCCTTAATCGATATAGGTTATTCCAGCGCAGCTGCACCGCCGACAATTTCGGAAATTTCGTTGGTAACCTGGGCCTGGCGTGCTTTGTTGTACGTAAGGTTGAGGTCGGCGATTCTTTCGGTAGCGTTGTCGGTAGCAGCGGACATAGCAGCCATTCGGCTTCCCAGTTCGGAAGCGGCAGACTGGAGCATGGCGTTGTAAACCTGGACCTGTACATATTCAGGAAGCAGTTTGGAAAGGACGGATGCGGCGTCGGGAAGGAAAATATAGGGTTCTTCTTCTGCAGCTTCTGCTTTTCCTGCTTCCTCACCGGCTGCGCCTGTGGGGTTCTGGATAGGGAGAAGTTTCTCTACCCTGACCTGCTGGCGGAGGGCGGTGATAAATCTGGTGTAAATAATATAAACTTCGTCCACTTCTTCCTTTACGAAGTAGTCAACCATTTCCTTGGCTACGTCGATGGAGTCCTGGGCCTGAGGTTTATCTGAAAATCCGAAGTGATAGGAGTCAAGATCATACCCGCGGAATTTGAGGTAGTTTTTACCCTGTTTGCCGCACACATAAAGTGCATAGGTAGAACGATCCTTACCGGAGATTTCGTGCATGGTCTGCTTCATAACGTTGGAGTTATAAGCACCGGCAAGGCCTTTATCTGCGCTGATGACGAGATATCCGACCTTCTTTACTTCGCCTTCCCGAAGGAGGGGGCTGGTAAAACCGGGTGTTACCGAAGAAGCACGGCGCAGGAGCTCTCCGATTTTTTCAGCATAGGGACGGGAGCCGTTTGCCTTTTCTTCTGCTTTACGCAGGCGGGCAGCGGCAACCATCTTCATTGCTTTTGTGATCTGCTGGATGTTGGTGACAGATTTAATGCGCCCTTTTATATCACGCGTACTTTCCAATCAGATCACCCCTCTACCTTGTCAGACTTTTCAGCTTTGTTAGCGTTGTAGCGTTCTTTGAATTCAACAATAGCGGCCTTCAGTCTTTCTTCGTTTTCATCGGTCAGTTTCTTGTTCTTCACGATGTCTTCGCCGATTTCCGGATGGCTGCTGTGGAGGAATGCAAGGATCTGGTGTTCGAAGTCTACGACTTCATCTACACCGATGTCATCGAGGTAGCCTTTAACTGCTACGTAGATGGCCTGTACCTGGTCTTCGACGGGGTACGGGGAGTACTGCGGCTGTTTGAGGACTTCGGTGGTTCTCTGGCCGCGGTCGATCTGTGCCTTGGTGGCCGGATCCAGGTCGCTTCCGAACTGTGCGAAGGCTGCCAGTTCTCTGTACTGGGCAAGGTCCAGACGGAGGGTGCCGGCTACCTGCTTCATGGCTTTGATCTGGGCGGAGCCGCCTACACGGGATACGGAAAGGCCTACGTTGATTGCCGGACGGATACCGGAGTAGAAGAGTGCGGTTTCCAGATAGATCTGGCCGTCGGTAATGGAAATAACGTTGGTCGGAATGTAGGCGCCTACGTCGCCTGCCAGGGTTTCAATGATCGGGAGTGCTGTAATGGAGCCGCCGCCCAGGTCTTTGGAGAGGCGGGCTGCACGTTCCAGCAGTCTGGAATGCAGATAGAATACATCGCCAGGGTATGCTTCACGTCCCGGTGGACGGCGGAGCAGCAGGGACATGGCACGGTATGCTACGGCGTGCTTGGAGAGGTCATCATAAATAATGAGGACGTCTTTGCCCTGGTGCATGAAGTGTTCGGCGATGGAGACACCGGAGTACGGTGCCAGGTACTGCATCGGGGAGCCTTCGGATGCGCCTGCATGGACGATGATGGAGTAATCCATGGCGCCTGCGGACTTCAGTTTTTCGTATACACGAACAACGTTGGAGTTCTTCTGGCCGATGGATACGTAAATACAAATGACGTTCTGACCCTTCTGGTTCAGAATGGTATCAATGCCGATGGCTGTCTTACCGGTGCCGCGGTCGCCAATGATAAGTTCACGCTGGCCTCTTCCGATAGGAACCATGGAGTCGATAGCTTTAAGACCTGTCTGCAGAGGAACATTAACCGGCTGTCTGTCGGCAATGCCCGGTGCTTTGATTTCAATGTCGCGGAATTCGTCGGTTTTGATTTCGCCTTTGCCATCAATCGGCTGGCCCAGTGCGTTAACAACGCGGCCGATAACTGCGTCGCCTACCGGTACCTGCATGAGGTGGCCTGTTCTTTTAACAGTGTCCCCTTCCTTAATGGTTTCGGACTTACCAAGAAGTACGGCACCTACGTTGCTTTCTTCCAGGTTCAGCGCCATTCCGTAAACGCCGTTCGGCAGTTCAAGGAGTTCGCCGGCCATGCAGTTCTGCAGGCCATAGACATGGGCAATGCCGTCGCCGACTTCAAGGACTGTACCAACTTCATCGACATTGAGGTCTACTTTGTAGTTTTCAATCTGTTTTTTAATGACAGATGTGATTTCATCTGAACTGATTTTCATTTCCTATAAGTCACCTCAATTATTGCATCATTTTCGCTTTCAGTGTCTGCAGGGATCTGGCCACGGAGCCATCGATGAGGCGGTCGCCCACCTGTACGGTGAATCCGCCGATCAGGGCTGCATCCACTTTCTGCTTCAGGAGAATCTTTTTGCCGGTCATGGCGGAAAGTTTTTCCTTCAGCGTTTCAGCCTGAGACTTGCTGAGCGGAAGGGCAGATGTTACCACTGCTTCTTCGACGCCCAGGCCCTGATGGGCTTGGGTTACGTAGTAGTCCACCATCATGGGGAATACATCGAAACGGTCTCTGTCCATAACCACGTAGCAGAATTGCAGGACAACCGGCTGTACCTTGTCTGCAAAGAGTTTTGTTAACGTATCTTTCTTGACATCCCTGGAAAGCAGAGGATGATTCAGAAAATCCTTGAGGTTCTGATTTTTGCGGATAGCGTCTGCAATCAGCACCAGATCTTCTTCTGTCTGTTTCAAGCTGTTCTGCTGGGCAGCGATCTCATAGATAGCACGTCCGTACTTTTTCGCAAGGATTACGTTCTTATCCATGATTACTTACCTGCTTTGCGGGCACCCAGCTTGGCGATGCTTTCCGCAATCAGCCGGTCGTTAGCTTCCGGCGTCATATTTTTGCTGATGATCTTAGCTGCAATTTCGCAGGAAAGGCCGGCAACCTGAGATTTCAATTCTTCGAGAGCATCCTTGCGTTCTCTCTCGATCTGTTTGGTTGCGTTTTCCTTTTCCTTTTCAATAGCGGCATGAGCTTCTTTAATCTGGGCATCGGC
The DNA here is from genome assembly GCA_002320515.1 of Dialister sp. UBA1703. GTDB lineage: Bacteria > Bacillota > Negativicutes > Veillonellales > Dialisteraceae > Dialister. The sequence continues at coordinate 11,058 of DCJJ01000078.1, forward strand.
CTGGACTTTGGCTTCTTTTACAGCCTTGTCCACAATTTCCTGGGCTTTAGCCTGTGCATCGCGGAGCTGTTCTTCATAGGATTCCTTCAGCTTTTCAGCGTCTGCCTTGGATGCGGCAGCGGAGTCCAGATCATTCTTAATTCGGTTCTTACGTTCATCAAGAACTTTCAGTACCGGTTTATAGCAGAAATGACCAAGAATTGCACACAGAATAACGAAGTTGATGATCTGAATCAGCAGTGTACCATTCAGTTCTACCAATTCGATCCCTCCTTAAGTTAATATTGGATAATATTATTTAAGGAATGGGTTAGCGAATACGAGAACCAGAGCGATAACGATAGCAATAATCGGGATAGATTCGATAAGGCCGATGGCAACCAGCATGTTGGTGAAAAGCTTGCCTGCCATTTCAGGCTGACGGGTCATGCCTTCGAGAGCATGGGAAGCTGCCTTGGAGTCGGAGAAAGCAGCTGCGATAGCGGCTACTGCGGCAATAACTGCTGCTGCGATAAGAGAATACTGTGCGACGATTGTCTGATCCATAATAATAATTCCTCCTGAGAATCACTTAAATATTTCCGGAGACGGCCGGTACCGTTAGATTGACAAACCGTTTGGACGGGCGGTGCCGTACCGTTTGATAAAGAGCGGCGCTCTGCTCCACCGAAGATTAGAGGCTTTCCTTCATGTACACGGAAGCCAGGGTGGTGAAAATGTATGCCTGAACCAGACCGACAAACAAGCTGAAGGCGATCCAGATCATAGGTACGAACCACGGGCAGAGGAAATACAGAATTTCCAGCAGGATTTCACCGGCCAGGATGTTGCCGAATAGACGCATAGCCAGCGTAACCGGCCTTGCAATCTCTTCAATCAGGTTCATGACCACGAAAACCGGGAACGGTTCGAAGAAGTGCTTCAGCCAATGTCCCACGCCCTTATTCTTGATGAAATAGAAGTGAAGGATCAGGGAGCTGGCAATAGCCAGGCCTAATGTGGTATTTACATCATTGGTCGGAGAAGCAGTCAGGTGTTCTGTAGGCAGAAGGCCAATCTGGTTGGCTGTGAAGATAAACAGGAAGAATGTCAGAAGAACATTCGCCACCTGACGGTATTTGCTGCCAAGGTTGCTGTCAAACTGGCTGCACAAACCTTCAATCACCATTTCTACCACGTTCTGCCAGCCGCCGGGAATCAGTGATTTGCCCCGGGTAGCAGCAAAGACAAGGATGAAAACGATAAGGGCTGAAAGCCATGTGGTAAAAATCGTGTCCATATTCACAGACATGCCGAAAAGCTGCTCTACAACGTGTGTACCTGTGTGCAGATGCATAATCTCACCCCCTCTCTCTTACAAGGATGTCAAGAAAAAGTCCCTATTCCTTAATTAAACCGACCACGCGCTCTGCCAGAGTCGCGACGGGCAGTGTAAGTAAGCCACCTAAAAAGGCCAGTATATCCAGCGGGCTGAATACCACCGCCAGGGCGCAAAGTATTTCCAGAATGAACCGCATTGTAGTGAATATGAATAGATGCTGTCCAATAAACTCCGGCTCCCTTTCAGCTTTAACCCACTGGTTAAACTTGACCACCATTAATTTATAGAAAAGTATATGGAAAAGAGTCCCCAGGGCCCAGGCAGCGCCGTAGGTCCAGCCCTTCCACGCAAAGAGGATTCCTGTGCCGACGATGAGAAATACAAGGAGAAACCTGGTCATGCGGGCTGCATAGGTTGGAAATGTAAGATCAAATTTCATGCTATTTCTTTCCCAAAATCTGTTTAATCACCGAATACATGCCGGACATGGCTCCTACAATGGAGAAAATGATAATGCCAAAGGGAGAAGTCCCCAGGTATTCGTCACATTTCAGCCCCAGCCAGAGGCCGATGCCGATGGAAACGAGAAGGGTGATGCCGGCGCCTGACGCCACTGCAATGCTGTGCAGCGGATCAAAATCATCGGGTGCTTTCTTCGAATCCTTCCTTTTTTCCATGTCTCTCCACCCTACCGGACAGGCCGGGTTTGCACTTACAAAAATGGGCACGTTAAACACAACTTGCGTTTATACTGTCTCAGTATACCATAACCATTGTCACTTGGCTATAAATTTAGTAGGTTTTTTGTCACTAATTCCTTCAATCCACAAAAGCGCGTCCACAATGCGTTCTGCCGAGCGGCCGTCGCCGTAGGGATTCACCGCTTCCGCCATGGATTTGTATTCTTTTTCATCGGTAAGAAGTTTGTAGGCTGTTTCGAAAACCTTCTCCTCATCGGTGCCTACCAAGCGGACAGTGCCTGCTTCCACCGCTTCCGGACGCTCTGTGGTATCCCGGAGCACCAGCACCGGTTTGCCAAGGCTGGGCGCTTCCTCCTGGATTCCGCCGGAATCGGTGAGGACGATGGCGCTTCTGGCCATGAGATTTGTGAAAGGTTCGTATTCCATAGGTTCCACCAGATGGATACCCGGCACCCCTTCCAGTTCCTCGGAAACCGCTTCCCGCACCAGAGGATTTCTATGAACCGGGAATACCACTTCCGTATCCGGAACCGCTTCCACCAGACGGCGCAGGGCCCGGTATACATGGTGCATGGGGTCCCCCAGATTCTCGCGGCGGTGGGTGGTGACAAGAATCACCCGTTTATGTTCCTCAATGGCTTCGATTTCCGGATCCTCGAAATGGTAATCCTTCTTCACCGTATTGAGAAGGGCGTCGATAACCGTATTTCCTACTACGAAAATGGAGCTGTCCTTCTTGTTCTCGCGAAGCAAATTTCCCCTTGCCGTTTCCGTAGGCGCAAAGTTCACATTAGAAAGAACGCCGGTGAGCTGGCGGTTCGCCTCCTCCGGATAGGGGGAAAGAAGATTTCCCGTCCGCAGGCCCGCCTCCACGTGGCCCACTTTAATCTGCTGGTAGAAAGCAGCCAGCGCCGCCGTAAAGGTGGTGGTGGTATCGCCGTGCACCAGTACATAGTCCGGCTTTTCCCGCTTCAGCACATCCTCCAGCCCCCGGAGCACCCGGGCGGTAATGTCATAGAGCGTCTGGCCGCTCTTCATGATGTCCAGATCATAGTCCACAGGAAGGTCGAAAAGATCCACCACCTGATCCAGCATTTCACGGTGCTGAGCCGTGAGGCATACCTTCGTTTCGATTTCCTTGTGCTTCAGAAGCGCCCTGACAACAGGGGCCATCTTGATGGCTTCCGGCCTGGTGCCGAAAATGGTCATTACTTTCATACTATACCCTCTTTATTTAATACATTTCAAAGAAATGAAATTCACTTTTCTTCTTTTTTATCCTTCTTATGCTCCATCTGGTAGGGAGAAGGAACGATTTCCTTCATAACCCCCAGCTTTCTGGCCCAGAGGATGAAAAGAATGAGCGCAATCACCACGATGGCAATGCCCATGAGCGTACGCAGATGAATCACCAGCAGCGCCACGCAGGAGAAAAAGGCGGTGAGCGCATACATAATGAGCACCACCTGCTTCTGGGTGAGCCCCTTGGCCAGGAGGCGGTGATGGAGATGGTTCTTATCCGGCGAAAAGATGGGAACGCCGCTGCTCTTGCGCCGGATGATGGCCAGGAACGTGTCCGTAATAGGCACCGCCAGCGCCACCAGCGGCACCACCAGCACCGCAGCAGCCGCAGTCTTCATGGAGCCCATAACGGAAACGGCGGCAATGATGTAGCCCAGGAACATGGACCCCGTATCCCCCATGAAAATCTTGGCGGGGTTGAAATTGTACTGCAGGAATGCCAGGCAGGCGCCGGTCATGGCCACCATGGCAGCAGCCGCCGTCCACTGTCCCATCTGGAAAGCCAGAAGGGCGATGGCAATGGAGGCGATGGTGGCAATCCCCGCCGCCAGCCCGTCCAGACCGTCGATGAGGTTCACCGTATTAATAAATCCGATAATCCAGAAAATGGTAAGAGGCAGGGAAATGATTTCCGGCAGATAGATGATACCCAGCCGGGGAATATGAATCCAGTCGATGTTGATGTTGAAAATCACCACCGGAATGGCAGCTGCGATAATCTGTCCCAGAAGCTTCACCTTCGGCGGCAGGGACACCACATCATCTGCAATGCCTACGATAATCAGGAACGTAGCCCCCAGCATGATGCCCACCATTTCATAGGTAAATCCGATGGTGGCAATGGCGGAAACCATGAAGCCCGCATAAATAGCCAGCCCCCCCAGCCGCGGAATGAGGCCGTGATGCACCTTCCGGGCGTCAGGCTTGTCCACGGCGCCGATACGGATGGCCAGGTTCTTCACCACCGGCGTCAGTACAAAGGTGACCACCAGGGCTGTCAGAAACGTGAACGCATAGGCGAACAACGTAACACCTCCTAAAAAAGACAATACTTCTACGTTATTTTATCACATAGGCCCCTGTTTGTGAAAGAAGAGAGGAAATCAGGGTAAGTGTCAAGTTTTCCTCGGTAATTCATTTGACTGTCGATGATTACTATCTCCGTGGCTTCGGTTTTATCAGTATTTCTGTATAGCTCTGGCCAGTCTCCCCAT
>DCJJ01000040.1:0-141 GCA_002320515.1 Dialister sp. UBA1703
CGAGCGCAGCGAGCCAATCACCAGAATGCTTATCATGCCATATGACTCATAAAGCCAATCCCGTAACGCTGACTTTATAAGCATTGCCCGAAGGGCAATCCGCCACCTTCAGCGCCGAAGGCGCTGTCGCCCCCTGAGCGA
>DCJJ01000040.1:196-5077 GCA_002320515.1 Dialister sp. UBA1703
CTCGGGGCGAAGCCCCGTCAACCTTCCCCTCTGAACCCTTTGAACCTTTTGAACCCTCTGAACCCGGGCCACAGAGTGGCCCCATTCCCTATTGCTTTTTCTCTTTCATAATGCTAGAATGTGCTGGAACAAAAAGTCCTGAAAATGCAATAGGAAATTTTTACGCAAGAAAATTTCTATAACAGGCTTAAAAAATTCTATAAAAGAAAATATCTTAAATGTGGTATTCAAAAATTTTTGGTATTAAAAAGGAACGTTTCCTTGCATTCAGTGGTGAATTGTAGTAAAATTTATCTTTGCAACCGTTCCTTTTTATTTATTTATATGGTATATATTAAGGCTTTAAGGAAGGGAGACCTTCCCGGAAGTCCTGTTTTGAAACGAAAGGGTGAGGCGAGGAATGCCCAAAAGCAAGATGTTCAGACCTGTGCAGGTTGGTAAGAAGAAGAGATACACCTATGCCAGATCACAGGAAGTCCTGAAAATGCCGCATTTGCTCGATCTGCAGACGAAGTCTTATGAATGGTTCTGCAGGGAAGGGCTGAAGGATGTATTTGCAGATATTTCCCCTATTGAGGACAGCGCGCACAAGTGGGCGCTGCATTTTGGCGAATACTATTTCGGCAAAGGCAAGTATAATATCGAGCAGTGCAAGGCGAAGGACGTCAATTATTCTGCTCCTCTCTATGTGAAGGTGCGCCTGGAAAACAAGGAGACCGGAGAACTGAAGGAACATGACCTTTTCATGGGTGATTTCCCGGTTATGACCGACACCGGCACCTTTATCATCAACGGTGCTGAACGTGTCATCGTATCCCAGCTGGTCCGCTCTCCCGGCGTGTACTACAAGAAGGAAAGAGACGCTTTCGATAAGGAAATCTACAGCGCCCAGCTCATTCCGAACCGCGGCGCCTGGATCGAACTGGAGTCCGACCCTGCCGGCTCCATTTCCGTCCGCATCGACCGTAACCGCAAGATGCCGGTGACCGTGCTTGTCCGCGCTCTGGGCTATTCTTCCAATGAAGAAATCCTGGACCTTTTCGACCATGATATCCATATCGAGAAAACGCTGGACAAGGATAATACCACGGACCGCAAGTCTGCTCTCATTGAAATCTATCACAAGCTGCGCCCCGGTGAACCGGCTACGGAAGAATCGGGCACCACGCTTCTGAACAATTTCTTCTATGATCCCCGCCGCTACGACCTGGCCAAGGTAGGCCGCTACAAGCTGAACAAGAAGCTGTCCTGGAAGAACCGTCTCCTGGGACACAAGACCGAAGGCCCTATCGTGAACCAGGAAACCGGCGAAGTGGTGATTGAAGCCAACAGCCTCATCGATGAAGATGCTATTGCAAGGATTGAGGAAAGCGGTGTATTCTCTTCCTTCGACCAGGTGGAAGTGATGACCCAGAAGGATGACGGCACGCCTGTCAAGGTCATCTGCTCTTCCGGCAACAGGGAAGATAATTACCGTATTCTGGAACGGTGCGACATTATCGCCTGCATCGATTACCTGCTGAACATGATGCAGGGCTACGGAAAGAGCGATGATATCGACCATCTGGGCAACCGCCGCGTCCGCTGCGTAGGAGAACTGCTGCAGAACCAGTTCCGCATCGGTCTCACCCGTATGGAAAGGGTAGTCCGTGAAAGAATGACCACCCAGGATCAGGACAAGATGACTCCCCAGGCTCTGGTAAATATCCGCCCCGTTGTGGCAGCGATTAAGGAATTCTTCGGATCCTCCCAGCTGTCCCAGTTCATGGACCAGACAAACCCGCTGGCTGAACTGACTCATAAGCGCCGTCTGTCCGCTCTGGGCCCCGGTGGTCTGTCCCGTGAAAGAGCAGGGTTCGAAGTCCGCGACGTACATTACTCCCATTACGGCCGCATGTGCCCGGTAGAAACCCCTGAAGGTCCGAACATCGGCCTGATTTCCTCCCTCTCCAACTACGGTATCATCAACAAGTACGGCCTCATCGAGACCCCGTACCGCATGATTGAAAAGAGCGTGGACGAAAAGACCGGCGAAAAGGAATACCATGTGACAAACGAAACGAAGTATGTCACCGCCGATATTGAAGAAGATAAAATCATTGCCCAGGCTTCCGAACCGCTGGACGCAGAAGGCCATTTCCTCCATAAGAATGTGGCAAGCCGCCGCGGCCCGGACGTACTGGAAGCGGAACCGGAAGAAGTAGACCTCATGGACGTATCTCCAAAGCAGGTCGTTTCCATCGGTACATCCCTCATTCCATTCCTGGAACACGATGATACGAACCGTGCCCTCATGGGCGCCAATATGCAGCGCCAGGCAGTGCCGCTGCTCCGTCCGGAAGCGCCGCTCGTCGGCACCGGCATGGAATGGGTAGCCGGCCAGGACTCCGGCGTCTGCATCCTCGCCAAGAGGGGCGGCACCGTGGAGAGAGTCACTGGCCGCCAGATCATTGTCCGTGCGGACAATGGGGAACTGGATACCTATGACCTCATTAAATTCATGCGTTCCAACCAGTCCACCTGTATCAACCAGCGCCCCACCGTATTCAAGGGCGAAAGAGTGGAAAAGGGTGATACCCTGGCTGACGGCATGGCCACCGATCAGGGCGAACTGGCCCTGGGCCACAATGTGCTGGTAGCCTTCGTATCCTGGGAAGGGTACAACCACGAAGACGCCGTTCTGATTTCCGAACGTCTCTGCAAGGATGACCTGTACACCTCCATCCACATTGAAGAATACGAATGCGATGCCCGCGACACCAAGCTGGGCGAAGAAGAAATTACCCGCCAGCTGTCCTCCGTTTCCGAAGACGCTGTGAAATATCTGGATGAAAACGGTATCATCATGGTAGGCGCCGATGTACGCCCCGGTGATATCCTGGTAGGCAAGGTCACCCCAAAGGGCGAAACCGAGCTCACTCCGGAAGAACGCCTCCTCCGCGCCATCTTCGGCGACAAGGAAAGAGAAGTCCGCGATACTTCCCTCCGCGTTCCTCACGGCGAATTCGGCAAGGTGGTGGACGTCAAAGTCTTCACCCGTGAAAACGGCGACGAACTGGCTCCCGGCGTGAACAAACTGGTGCGTGTCTACATTGCCCAGAAACGTAAGATCCGCGAAGGCGACAAGATGGCCGGCCGTCACGGCAACAAGTGCGTATGCTCCCGTATTATGCCGGTAGAAGATATGCCCTTCACCCCCGATGGACGTCCGGTGGATCTGGTACTGAATCCTCTGGGCGTACCGTCCCGAATGAATATCGGCCAGATTCTGGAAATCCATCTGTCCTGGGCCTGCCATATGCTGGGTGAAGAAATCCATGCAGCCCTGGCAGCAGGCGAAGGAAGCGCCAAGTATGAAGAAATGAAGCAGCGTCTCATCGACTGCGGCTACGATTTCGACACCTACGGCATGCCTGAACCTACCGAATCCGGCATTCACATCGCAACCCCCGTCTTCGACGGCTGCCGCGATGAAGACCTGGCAGCAACCTTAAAGGCGGCAGGTCTCCCGGCTAACGCAAAGACCGACCTCTATGACGGCCGTACCGGTGAAAAACTGGACAACCAGGTCACCATCGGCTGGAAATACATGCTGAAACTCCATCACCTGGTTGATGATAAGATCCATGCCCGCTCCACCGGCCCATACTCCCTGGTTACCCAGCAGCCTCTGGGCGGCAAGGCACAGTTCGGCGGCCAGCGCTTCGGCGANNGGAAATCCTGACAGTGAAGTCCGATGATGTCATCGGCCGTGTGAAGGCTTATGAAAAGATTGTAAAGGGCGAAAATATTCCGAGCCCCGGCGTTCCGGAATCCTTCAAAGTCCTCATGAAAGAACTGCAGTCCATCGGTCTGGACGTACGGATTCTCAATGAAAACGGAGATGAAGTGGTACTGAAGGAACTGGACGAAAGCGATCTGGAACAGGGCTACGGCGGCGGCGAACGCTGGCACCGGGACGAAGTGAGAGAAGCCATGGAAGGGGACAGTGCAGTCACTGAATCCAGAAACGCCATGGAAACATCCATGAACGGCGGCGAAGCAGCCGGCGGCAATGATGTTGCTTCCTTCAACGACACCCTGGAAGCCGAAGCCAATGCGCCTGCCGACGAAGAAGCAGGATTTGTCGAAACGGATATGAACAATGAAACCGGCCATATGGATGGCCAGGATGAATAAACCCGGAAAGGAGAAGAACCCAATTGTTAGATGTAAACGAATTTGATTCCATGAAAATCGGTATCGCCTCTCCGGAAAAGATCCTTGAATGGTCCCATGGCGAAGTCACCAAGCCGGAAACCATCAACTACAGAACCCTGAAGGCGGAAACCGACGGTCTCTTCTGTGAAAAGATTTTCGGACCAACCAAGGACTGGGAATGCAAATGCGGCAAGTACAAGAAAATGCGCTACAGAGGCACCATCTGCGACAAGTGCGGCGTAGAAGTCACAAGCTCCAAAGTGCGCCGTGAAAGAATGGGCCACATTGCCCTTGCCTGCCCGGTTTCCCACATCTGGTACTTCAAAGGCACCCCTTCCCGCATCGGACTGATTCTTGAAATCTCTCCCCGCCAGCTGGAAAGAGTCCTCTATTTCGCAGCCTACATTGTCCTCGATCCCGGCAGCACCGACCTCCTGAAGAAACAGGTGCTGAACGAACAGGAATACCAGGACGCTGTAGCTAAATTCGGCCCCGGCTCCTTCAAGGCCCAGATGGGTGCTGAAGCCATCCAGAAACTGCTGAAGGAACTGGACCTGCCGAAACTGGAAGCAGCCCTCAAGAAGGAAATCGAAGAAGGCAGCGGCCAGCGTAAGGTGAGATGCATCCGTCGTCTGGAAGAAGTGGAAGCCTTCCTCCACTCCGGCAACAAACCGGAATGGA
>DCJJ01000040.1:5149-5371 GCA_002320515.1 Dialister sp. UBA1703
GACCTGTACCGCCGCGTCATCAACAGAAACAACCGTCTGAAGAGACTGATGGAACTGGGCGCTCCGGAAATCATCATCCGCAACGAAAAACGTATGCTCCAGGAAGCAGTGGATGCTCTCATCGATAACGGCCGCCGCGGCAGAGCCGTATCCGGCCCGGGCAACCGCCCCCTGAAGTCCCTCTCCGACATGCTGAAAGGCAAGCAGGGCCGTTTCCGTCAG
>DCJJ01000040.1:5442-11410 GCA_002320515.1 Dialister sp. UBA1703
AAAATGTACCAGTGCGGCCTGCCGAAAGAAATGGCCATCGAACTGTTCAAGCCATTCATCATGCACGAACTCATCAAGAGAGGCGTGGCAAGCAACCTGAAGGCAGCCCGTAAGAAAGTGGACAAGCTGGCTCCCGAAGTGTGGGACGTGCTGGGCGATGTAATCAAAGAACATCCGGTACTCCTGAACCGTGCGCCTACCCTTCACAGACTGGGCATCCAGGCCTTTGAACCTATCCTCTGGGAAGGCCGTGCCATCAAGCTGCATCCTCTGGTATGCCCCGGCTACAACGCCGACTTCGACGGTGACCAGATGGCCTGCCATCTGCCCCTGTCCGTGGAAGCACAGGCAGAAGCTAGAACCCTCATGCTTTCCATTAACAACATCCTTTCCACCAAGGACGGCAAACCGGTAGCCATTCCTTCCCAGGATATGATTCTGGGATCCTACTACCTTACCATTGTGGAAACTGCCAACGATGCGAAAGTCGATTTCACACCGGAAGAAAAAGCAGCAAACCCTAATGCGAAGTTTGACCCCATGAAACAGTGGAAAAAGGCAGAAGACGAAATGGATACATCCCGTCTCCATGCCTACACCGGATACGACGAAGTCATGCTGGCCTATGCCCTCCATGAAATCCGTGTCCACGATTTCATCAAAGTCCACATCCCCAAGGAAGATCGTCCCGACGGCTTCAATGAAGATGATAAAGACCTGGTTATCACCACCCCCGGCCGCCTCATTTTCAACTACGCTATTCCGAGAGAACTCCGTTTCTTCTACAAGCGTCATGAAAAGAGAGTAGACGAAAACGGCAACACCTACAAAGTAGTGAACAACGGCCTGGGCATTACCATCGGCAAGAAGCAGATGGGCAAACTGGTAAACGACTGCTTCAAGAAACTGGGCTTCAAAGCTACCGGCGACCTCCTGGACTCCGTGAAGGCCCTGGGCTTCCACTACGCCCTGGTTTCCGGTATTTCCATCGGTATCTACGACGTAGCCGTACCGCCTGAAAAGGACAAAATCCTGGAAGACGGCGACGAAAAGGTTGAACAGATTAAACGGTTCTTCCGCCGCGGCCTCATGACTGACGACGAAAGATACAGAAGAGTGGTCGAAGTATGGAGCAGGAAGACAGACGAAGTAGGCGCTGCCATGAAGAGCTCTATGGTAAAATTCAACCCCCTGACCATGATGGCCCAGTCTGGCGCCCGTGGTAACGATAACCAGATCAGACAGCTGGCCGGCATGCGTGGCCTTATCGCCGATACCTCCGGTAAGACCGTAGAACTGCCGGTTAAGGCAAACTTCCGCGAAGGCCTGACAGTCCTCGATTACTTCACCTCCTCCCACGGCGCCCGTAAAGGTCTGGCCGACACCGCCCTCCGTACGGCAGACTCCGGCTACCTCACCCGCCGTCTGGTAGATGTATCCCAGGACGTCATCGTCCGTGAAGAAGACTGCGACGTACAGGTACTGAACTTCGACAGGGAACAGAGCATCATCGCCTCCCAGCCGGAAGTAAAGAACCGCATTATGACCCTGAAGCCCCACCTCCTGGGAGCTGTTCTTGACGAAGACGTACTGGACAGAAGAAACGGACAGATCCTCCTCGTCAAAGGCAAGACCCTGGATGCTGATGACATTACCCTCCTCAACCACCATCTGGTAGAAGAAATCAAGGTCATCATCCCCTCCGTCGAAGGCGAAGAAGCAGAGCAGCAGCAGACCTTCAACCTGGGCACCACCGAAGCCGTAGCTGAATACAACCAGGCTATGCGCCACCACCTCACCGTCCACTTTGCAGGAAAGAAACTGGAAGAAGATGCCCTGGACCGTGAAGGAAACGTAGTCCTCCCTGCAGGCAGCGAAATCACCGCTGAAAATGCGGAACTCATTCTCTCCTCCGACATTCCCCTCATCAAAGTCCGCATGGACCAGATGGAAGGCGTGGAAGTCAGCAAGATCGAAGAAAACGGACAGCCCATCGAATCCCTGGCAGACCGCATTGCCGGCCGCTGCCCCCTGGAAGATGTGGTGAACCCTGAAACCGGCGAAATCATCGCTAAGAAGAACGAAGAAATCACCGACGATGAGGCAGCTGAAATCGAAAAATACTACGACAAGCTGAAAGTCCGCTCCATCCTTACCTGCCGCTCCGCCCACGGCGTATGCGCTAAGTGCTACGGCAGAAACCTGGCCACCGGCCGTCACGTGGAAATCGGCGAAGCCGTAGGCATCATCGCCGCCCAGTCTATCGGCGAACCGGGTACCCAGCTCACCATGCGTACATTCCATACCGGCGGCGTAGCTTCCGCAGAAGATATCACACAGGGTCTTCCCCGTGTCGAAGAATTGTTCGAAGCACGCAAACCAAAGGGCAATGCCACCATTTCCCGTATCGCCGGCACCGTTTCCATCACCTCCGCTGAAGATAACCCCAACGTCAAGGTCATCACCATCACCAACGATGAAGAAACGGAAAGCGAAAAGATTCCGGTAGCCAAGAAGATCTCCGTCCAGGACGGACAGCACATCGAAGCAGGCACCCGCCTCTTCGAAGGTAACGTGAACCCCCACGACATCCTGGCAGTTTTGGGCGTACAGGCTACCCAGAACTACATCGTTAAGGAAGTCCAGAAAGTATACAGAAGCCAGGGCGTAGAAATCAACGATAAACACATTGAAATCATCGTCCACCAGATGCTCCGTAAGATCAAGATCATCGATCCCGGAGACTCCGGCTGGCTCCCCGGCGAAACCGTGGATATCGTCGCATACCGCGGCACCAATGAACGCCTCGATGATGAAGGCAGAAAGAAAGCAGTAGGCGAAAACCTGCTCCTTGGTACCACCAAGGCAGCCCTTGCCACCGACTCCTTCCTCTCCGCCGCATCCTTCCAGGAAACCACCAGGGTCCTCACCGAAGCCGCTATCAAAGGCAAGGAAGATCCCCTCCTGGGCCTCAAGGAAAACGTCATCATCGGCAAACTCATCCCCGCCGGCACCGGCATGTCCCGCTACCGCAAGCTCAAAGTGGTTCACAACGACGAACCGCCGGCAGCTGAAGAAAAAGCGGAATAATATCATAAAAAAACAGCTCCTTTCAAGGGGCTGTTTTTTTTATGGACAAGCCCTGACGGGCTTGAGGGTTCAGGCGCCTTCGGCGCGGTCGGGACCGGGACCGGCGCGGTGCTTTCCAGTATTCCCGAAGGGGCCTGCGCCTTTGGCGCAGAGGGGCATATGGCATCCATCGGGCCTCCGGCCCTCGGTGCCAAGGGTTGTGTTCGCTCCGCTCAGGGGGCAAAGGCCGTGGTGGGCGCCTTTTAATTTATAGAAGGCGCCAGTATTATAAAACCATACAACCGCCCTGCGGGCGAGGGAAATGCATTCCCCCTTTGGTGCCTTACGGCACCACCTTCTCCCCGCAGTTCGGTGGGGCGGCAAAAGGAAAGCGCCTTAATGGGCAGGCTAGGCGCCTTACTTCGCCCCACTTGGAAGTCCTATGCAGGACCTCCACAGTGGGACTATGGGTGCTTAGCCATGGAGTCATGTCTCTGCAGGAAAGCGTAGAAACCTATTCTGCCCCCTGCATAGGGGTGGCAAGGGAACACGATTCGTAAGGNNTGACACGCTTTCCCGTGGAGAAGTCCGGCACAGCCCGGATAGGGGGTGGCGAGCATAGCGAGCCAATCCGCAGAATGCTTATCATGCCATATGGCACTGAAAGTAAATCCCGTAACGCTGACTTTATGTTCATCGCCCGTAAGGGCGATACCACAACCCTCGGGCCAAAGGGCCGTTGCCCCCTGAGCGAAGCGATACACAACCTGCCGCCGTCAGGCGGCCACAACCCTCGGGCCAAAGGCCCGTCAACCCTCACGCCGAAGGTGTGTCCAATGGCGCAGCCGGATAGGGGGTGGCGAGCGCAGCGAGCCAGTCAGCAGAATGCTTTTCATGCTCTATAACATAGAAAGCCAATCCCGTAACGCTGACTTTATAAGCATTGCCCCCTAAAGGGGAAACGACTCACTACATTTTGCGCGTCGCTAGCGCTCCTTCAAAATGTGTTCGCTGTGCACCGTAAGGGCAATCCACCACCCTCAGCGACGCAGGCGCTGTCGCCCCTTGAGCGCCAGCGAACACAACCTGCCGCCGTCAGGCGGCTACAACCCTCGGGGCGAAGCCCCGTCAACCTTCCCCTCTGAACCCTCTGAACCCTATGAACCCTCGGGCCAAAGGCCCGTCCTTGAACCCTCGCCCCTAAAGGGGAAACGACTCACTATGATTTGTGCGTCGCTTTGCTCCTTCAAATCATGTTCGCTGTGCACGCCGAAGGCGCGTCCAAATCCCTCTTGAGAATTTCCCCGTTTTTCTCTACAATAAAGAGAAAAAGGCATGAGCCTCGGAAGGAGCTTCTATGAGACGGCTTAGACATATAGCACTGGCGGCGGCATTGATGCTGGGGGGATGGCAGGCGGCTATGGCGGAGAATCTCACCATTTCCGGCCTGGGTACCCTGCCCCTTGGTGATACGGTTTCCGTTACCGACGGGAAGGATAATGTGCTGGGCGATTTATTCAAGAAGGAAACAAAGACAAAGGGCTACGGAAAAACGGCAAAAGCAGCCATGTGGTCCATCCTGGCCGTACCGCCGGGCATGAATATGTACCCCGAGAAGGGGCCCTATCCCTATGATTCCCTCCACATGTACCAGCTGGTGAAGAAAAACGTACAGGGTACCTATACGGCGGCGGTGATGGTATTTTCCGGCACAGAGGACGATTTCTTCCATGAAGGAAGGAAGAGGGACGCCCTTTTCTGGCGGGACGCTTTCCGGGAGGATGCAGGCCGGCCCACATCCCTCTTCGGTATGCCAAAGATATCCACCGCCGAATTCCAGAGTTTTCTGGACATGGTGCTAAAGGAAAAACGGGGGGACAGCCGGTCCGTTAAAATCCTCACCTTTACTCCCTGGCATGCCTTCAAAGACGACGACGGCACTTACCACTGGTCCCAGGAGGCAAAGGTCATCATAACCAATGAAAAAGGGCTGTCCTACCCTCTGTGGGTATACACCTCCCTTTACCGGCAGGGAAACCGGTACTTCCTTATCGAAGTCAACGGCAGCCACGAATCTGCTGACGCCCTGGGAGATACCATTCTCTATGGGCTTTATGGTTTGAAAAGGAGCGGCACATGAAGAAATTAGCGGCACTGGCCCTGGCGGCCCTGCTTCTGGCGGGAGGAAGCGCCTCGGCCTATGATATAGGGGCTCTGGCAGCAGAAAATCTATCCAAAAACTTTACCTATACCGATATTCCCGGCACCCAGATCCTGCATTTCGGCGGCGGGGAAATTCCCTACCACATGGGACAGCTCTCCATTATCCGGAAAAAAGCCCGGAAATTTTCCTCCGGCTACATTGTCCAGGCCAAACTTCCCAAAGTGCTGGCTGATCGCATGCGTCCCTATTTCCGCATGAATCTCACCGAAGAAGAATGGGAAGGCCTTGCGGAAATCAATCGGGAATTTCTGGACGAAAACTCCATTCTGCGCCGGGATATGAAGGACACTGTCATGAGCCTGGCTGCCAATGCCATGGGCCCGGTGGCGGAAAAACAGGTGACTGCGGAAATTTCGGAAATCGAACCTTTCCGCCGTCTCAGTGCCGATGAAACCTATGTCTACACCGCCGGCGCCCACGTCACCTACAGCCTCCAGGGCATGATCCTCCCCATGTACAGCCGGGCCTACTTCTTCCCCAGCGCCGACGGCATGAATCTTAACGTGCTCATCCTCTTCACCCCCGACGAAGGCAAAGGCCCCCTGGTCTATGCCATCGACGATCTGGCCAAGAAAGCGGCCATGGAAGAACTGCTGGGAGCTGACGGATATAAGGATCTGGGTGTGATACTGGGGAAGCACTGATTCATTTGCAGAGTCTGCTTTTATAAGAATT
>DCJJ01000040.1:11452-11710 GCA_002320515.1 Dialister sp. UBA1703
AGATAGGAGATAGGAGATAGGAGAGTATCGGCTGCCCGCTTTGGGGCGTGAGGTTTTTTACGTTTGACGGGGCGCTGCCCCGAAGACTATGAGGTCTGGCAGCGGCTGCGCCGCTGAGAGTTGTGGCAGGCAGCTTCAAAAATAAGTGGGCTCCGGTTTTTATCATACTGCTTCCAAATCAAAAAGGACTCCGCAGACAGGGAGTCCTTTTCATTTGGATGAATTTGTTTTGATATTAGGGAAGCACTGATTAATTCG
>DCJJ01000040.1:11802-11935 GCA_002320515.1 Dialister sp. UBA1703
AAATAGCTCGCTATTCGCGTCGCCCCATTCCTTGCATTGCTTAAAAATTCAAGAATAAAATCAGACAACGATTTAATCAGCGCTTCCCTAGGGAAGCACTGATTAATTTATAGAGTCTGCTTTTATAAGAATT
>DCJJ01000127.1:0-7995 GCA_002320515.1 Dialister sp. UBA1703
CTTCCCTAGCCTGCCCAATAAGAGGCTTTTCTATTGTCGGCTGACCGACCGTCGAAATGACAGTGAGGTGGAGAGGCAGCGGTGTCATTTCTGTATTTTTTCACAGCCCCTTTTTTATCGGTTGCGAAAACCTGCCGTGAGGCATACAATAAATACAGTATGCATTCATTGATAGGAGTTGTGTTATATGAAAAAAATTATCTTAACCGGTGACCGTCCTACCGGACACCTTCACGTAGGCCACTACGTAGGCTCCCTCCGCGAACGGGCAGCCCTGCAGAATTCCGGCAAATTTGATGAAATCTACATTGAAATCGCCGATGCCCAGGCCCTCACAGACAATGCGGACAACCCTGAAAAAGTAAGGAAGAATGTGCTCCAGGTAGCCCTGGACTACCTCTCCGTAGGCATTGATCCCGATAAATCCAATATCTTCATCCAGTCCCTGGTACCGGCGCTTCCGGAACTGACCATGTACTACATGAACCTGGTCACCGTTTCCCGGCTGGAAAGAAACCCCACTGTAAAAGCAGAAATCCAGCAGAAACATTTTGAAGCCAGCATTCCTGCCGGTTTCCTCTGCTACCCCGTCAGCCAGGCTGCTGACATCACCGCCTTTGACGCCACCACCGTGCCTGTAGGGGAAGACCAGGAACCTATGCTGGAACAGACAAGGGAAATCGTCCGCAAATTTAATGATATTTACGGCGAAACACTGGTAGAACCGGAAATCGTTCTTTCCTCCAACAAAGCCAGCCTCCGCCTCCCCGGCATTGACGGCAGAGCCAAAATGAGCAAGTCCATCGGCAACTGCATTTATCTCTGCGAAAAACCGGAAGACATTGAGAAAAAAGTCATGTCCATGTTCACCGACCCCACCCATCTCAGAAGAGACGATCCCGGCCACGTGGAAGGCAACCCTGTTTTCACCTACCTGGACGCTTTCTGCAAAGACGAATACTTCGCCGAATTCCTGCCGGAATACAAGAATCTGGATGAAATGAAAGCCCACTATACCAGAGGCGGCCTGGGGGATGTCAAAGTGAAACGGTTCCTGAACAACGTCATGCAGGCAGAACTGGCCCCCATCCGCGAACGCCGGCAGTATTGGGAACAGCACCTTGACGACGTGGTGGATATCCTGAAGACAGGCACAGAAAAAGCAGCAGCCAAAGCCGACGGCACCCTTCAGAAGGTCAGAAAGGCTATGAGAATCAACTACTTCGAAGACGGCAACCTGCTGAAATAAAATTATATTTCAAAAAAGACTGTGAAGAAATGAACTGGCATTTCTTCACAGTCTCTTTTTTATTGCGGTAACGATTTGACAGAAGCCGGTGCGCGGGAGGTCATAAGAAATATGACGGTGCCCGCTGCGGCGGAGATGGTGGAGGCCAGGAGGATGGAGAATTTGGCCAGATTCAAAAGGGCGGGATCCGTGAAGGCGATGGAGGCGATGAAGATGGACATGGTGAAACCGATACCGCCAAGCATGCCGGTGGCTGCCAGTTCACGGGGGGAGGCTTTGCCCGGAATGTCTATATTTCCTAATTTATGGAGGAGGTAGACAGATCCGAAGATGCCCACCGGCTTACCAAGGAAGAGGCCGGCCAGAATGCCCCAAGGGAGGGGAGAGGAGAAGTCCAGGGATGCCAGGGTGATTTCTACGCCTGCATTGAAGAGAGCAAAGATGGGCATGATGAGGTAGGCGGACCAGGGGTGGAGTCTCTTTTCCCAGCGGTGAAGCATGGATGTTTTGCAGCTCTTTTCGGCGGGAATGGAGAAACCCAGAATGACGCCGGCAATGGTGGGATGGATGCCTGCCTTGAGGAAGAAGTACCAGGCAATCAGGCCTAACACAAGGTAGGCGGGGAAGAAACGGATTTTCATGCGGTTTAAGAGGAAGGCACCTGCCAGTGCTGCGAGACCGGAGAGGAGGGCCGCCCATGCGAGATCTGTGCTGTAGAAAAGGGCGATTACTACGATGGCCCCCAGGTCGTCCACAATGGCCAGGGCGGTAAGGAAAACGATAAGTCCCGGTGGAGCGCTTCTGGCAGCCATGGTCATGATTCCCAGGGCAAAGGCAATGTCCGTGGCCATGGGGATGCCCCAGCCTCCGGCGGTGGGGGAGCCGAAGTTTAAAAGGCTGTAGAACAGGGCGGGCACCAGCATGCCGCCCAGGGCTCCGCACACAGGAAGAATCATGGCGGACTTTGTTTTCAGCTCTCCGTAGAGAAATTCTCTTTTGATTTCCAGCCCCACCAGAAAGAAAAAGATGGCCATGAGCCCGTCATTCACCCAGTGGAGCAGTCCCATTTCCAGGGAAAAGGCTCCAAGTCCTATGGCTATAGGTGTATGGAGGGCATGTTCATAGGATTCGCCCCAGGGGGAATTGGCTATGAGTACAGCCAGGATAGCGCAGATTAAGAGAATGACACCGCCGGATGCTTCTGAACGCAAAAAGGAAAGAAATGTGGTGCTCAAGGATTCGATTTTTCGTCTCATAGTCAACTCCTTTCAACAAAAAGAAATATTCTATTCAAATAATAGCATATAATATATATAATGTCACTATACATGATTAATTATTTATACTTTTCATTGAATGCTATGTATTTGCATAAACCGATAGAATAATAGATGAAGGGGATTGTGGTTTTCCGGTTTCTGATTTCTTGTTCCTAAAACGTAGAGATGTTTATTCTGATCCTTGCATAGAGGGGAGTCCGGCGCTGCAGCTGTCAAACTTGATAATTCTCCGGCCAAAGGCCGGTCAATCTGTTGAACCTTCTACACAACCCTTTTACACAACCTGCGGGCCCTTTAGGCCCGCTCCCCCTTTTGGGGTAGGGCACCACCTTTCTCCTGCAGGCGGGATACAATAAAATGGCATGAACCGCCTGAACCTTTTAAATGAGCCCACGCAAAAAGACCGTGCAGAAATGACTGTCATTTCTGCACGGTCTTTTTATTTCATTATTTACTTGCTTAAATCAATGGAGCGGATCTGTTTCCTGAGGGGCAGGACGGAGTAGGGGGCTACGGAGAATTCGTCCACACCCATGCGGAGGAAGGTTTCGGTGATGGAGAGGTCGGAACCCAGTTCGCCGCACATGCCTACCCAGATGCCTTCCTTGTGGGCGTTTTCCACGGTCATCTGGATGAGTTTCAGCACTGCCGGATGATGGGGGTTGAAGAAATCGGAGAGTACGCGGCTTGTTCTGTCGACTACCAGGGTATACTGGGAAAGGTCGTTGGTACCGATGGAGAAGAAGTTCACTTCTTTAGCCAGTTTGTCGCTGATCAATGCGGCTGCCGGGGTTTCTACCATAATGCCTACTTCCATGTGGTGGTCATAGGCAATGCCTTTTTTGTCCAGTTCCATTTTCACTTCGTCCAGGATTTCTTTGGCTTTCCATACTTCCCATACGGAGGTGATCAGGGGGAACATGATGGCTGCTTTGCCGAAGGCGCTGGCCCGGAGGATGGCACGGAGCTGGGTTTTGAAAATTTCCGGCCGCTTCAGGCAGATGCGGATGGCCCGCATGCCCAGGGCGGGGTTTTCTTCTTTGGGGAGGTGGAAGGCGGAAGCTTCCTTGTCTGCGCCGATATCCAGGGTACGGATGATGACCCTCTTGCCGGCCATGGTTTCGATGGCCAGTTTATAGATGTTAAACTGTTCTTCTTCGCTGGGGAGGGTGTCCCGTCCCATATAAATGAATTCGCTGCGGAAAAGGCCGATGCCTTCGGCGTCGTTTTTCAGTACTGCCGCCAGGTCGGAGGCAGAGGACACGTTGGCTGACACTTCTACCCGATGGCCGTCTGCGGTTTCACTGGGAAGGCCTTTCAGCTGCTGCAGCAGGTCTTTCAGACGGATGCTCTGATCCTGCTTTTCTTTCATCACTGCCAGAATGCCGGGAGTGGGGTCCAGATATACGGTGCCGGAGAAGCCGTCAATGACGGCGGTCTTTCCGTCATAGGAGTCATCTACTTCCGCGCCGGTAGCTACGATGGCAGGGACGCCCAGGGCTCTTGCCAGGATGGCGGTGTGGGAGGTGGGGGTGCCTTCTTTGGTAACGAAGCCGAGAATTTTTCCTGTATCCATCTGGATGGTTTCACTGGGGGTGAGGTCATCGGCGTAGAGGATGCAGGGTTCGTCTCCTGCAAACATGGCCTTCTTCTGGCGGAGGGTGCGAAGGAGGATGCGGGCGATTTCCTGTACATCGCTGATGTGGGCCTGCATGTATACGTCAGCACCGGCGCTGTAAATCTGGGTGAAGTTCTTTTCCGCCTGAGAAATGGCAGATTCTGCGTTAATGCTCTGGCTGCGGATCATGGAACGGACAGAATCCACAAATTCCGATTCCGTCAGCATCTGCTGGTATACTTTGAAAATGGAGGCATTATCAAGCCCTACACGGGAAACGGCTTCCTGGTAGAACTGGTTCATTTTGGCGGAAGCCGTATTTCTGGCGGAATCAAAGCGGGCCACTTCCGTTTCCGGACGGTCTACCTTTGTTTCCTCCACCGTGAATTCTTTGTGACGAAATATCCGGAGCGGTCCGATGGTGACCATGCCGGAAATGCTTTTTCCTGTAATTTTTTCCATTCTATGCAATCCTTTCTTTTTCCGCAGGCGGGAAATCAGTCTTCGATTCCTTTTCTTCCCATGACACCTTTGTCAAAGTAGTGGCGGATTTTTTTCATTTCGGTAATGAGGTCTGCAGCATCCAGAATATAGGATGGAGCGTTGCGGCCTGTGAAGACAAGCTCCACATCAGGACGGCGGGCAGAGAGGATTTCCTTTGTGTCCCCTTCATTAGCCAGGTCGTACCAGCAGGCCATATTGTATTCATCCAGGATGACCACATCATAGGAGCCGGAAACGGCCAGTACCGCATCATCGATGCCTTTGCGGATCATGGCCCGGTATTCCTTAGGCGGATGGCCGGCAGGATATACCACCAGCTTATCGCCCCAGGCCTTGATTTCCTCATCGGTGAGCATGCCTTCCTTGGCAATGAAATAGGGCTTCCCCAGTGTAATAAGGGTGATGCCCGGAAGGTTTTTCAGTACTTCCTGCTCAGAATAGGCCAGGGATTTCATGAACTGGATGATGCATACTTTCTTCCCGGCGCCTATAGCGCGGATAGCCAGTCCGATGGCGGCGGTGGTTTTTCCCTTGCCGTCGCCGGTGTAAACTTCGATATAACCTTTCATTCTGTCCTCCTTATGAGAAATAGTCCTTCATAGAGGCGGTATCTATTACTTAAAAGAATAGATTTTTCGTTATTTCATAGGTACATGTATATTATACAATTATATTATACAATGAAAAGAAAAGAAACAAAAGACAGGGATTTTCCCGAAATGGACGGGATGGGGAGATGAAAAAAAGAATATACTAAAACCGCCATGCAGAACATGACGGTTTATTTCAGAGACATTTATTTTTAAAGCAGCGGCGCTTTTGGTACATCTTATGAATAACATAGCCTGCCAGCAGGAGGAAAAGGAGCACAATGAAACGGGTGCCGTGTTCCGAAAAGTAAATCAGGTCGTGGCCCAGCCATACTTCAATCACCACAGAAGGAATCTTCCCGATCAGGGTAGCCTTCAGATGTTCCCGGCTTGTGAGTTTGGTGAGAACGGCAATGGCGGTGAAAAGAATGTTGGGGGAATAGGGGATAGCCCGGGCAAGGGCCATGTTTTTCACGCAGCTGTATTTATCAAGCTTGGTGAGCATATGCTTCTTCTCAATAATGCGGCGGGCTTCCTTGCGGAAGAAAATACGGCCGATGTGGAAGCTGATTTCGATGCCGATGACTTCGCCTGCCCAGGAAATCAGAATTCCCGGCAGCAGACCAAAGAGGGCACCATTCACTGTCAGAAAGGGAATGGTGGGAATACCGAAAACATTGCAGAAGATGAGAAGCCCGATGCTTACCAGGAAAGCTCCATATCCGAAGGAAGCGATGTAATCCGCCAAACCGTCCACATCACCGGCCATGGTAAGATGAATGGTCTGGTTATAAAATTCGGGATAATACATACGGATCAGGTAAAGGGATATGACAGCAGCAGCCATCAGGATGAAAAATCCGATCAGCTTTTTACATTTGTCAATCATAGTATATCCTTTAGCCGCCCAAAGCCGACGTGGTGCCTTTGAGGAAGCACCGGTTCTAAGGCTCACTGCTTTTATTCCCATAATTTATGGAATACAGGGAACAGGTAATACTGCAGTGCGTAAAAATCCTTATAAAATCAGACCCCCATGAATGGGTGCTTCCTTCATCTGCCCAGGCGGAGCGGCGCACCGGACAGGCGTATTTTCGTTGATGATAGTCAGTCAGTTATCCTGTAAGACAACTTGTCTATTGTATATGATTTGTCAAGTTTATGCAAATATTTACTCTTATCCCATACATTATAATACAGATTTCATCCATTTGCCAATATACATAGAAGGCTATACAAGTTTAGAGTGCCGATAAAATCGGATGTTTCTGCAATTCATTTCCATTAGCATGCACAGGAGTTAAACAGATGCATGGACGATAGAAAGTAGATGTAAAAGGGAGAAGGCGAGGGCAGAGGGGCAGAGGGTGTGATTCAAAAATGACAGTCCTCTGCCATTCATGGTGAATTTTTAGGGATAAATCTGTTATAATGAATAGGAAATATTTCTGCAGAAAGAGCAGACATTCAGATAACTATATTTTTGATTCGGCAGGTGTTGGAAAATGGACTTTACATTGACAGATCAGCAGAAGGAACTGGTAGGACTGGCCCGGGAAATCGCACAGAAAGAAATCGCCCCCAGGGCTCTTGAAATAGATAAGAGCGGCGTTATGGATGAGGAGCTTCTTCATATCCTGAAGCAGTCAGGCATGACAGCCCTGTCCGTTCCGAAGGAGTTCGGCGGGGCAGGACTGGATCTCCTTACCATTGCCATGATCAGCGAGGAACTGGCCAAAGGCTGTGCCGGTGTAGCCACCGTATGCGCCGCTAATTCCCTGGCTTCTTTCCCTGTGCTTATTGCCGGAACCGATGAACAGAAGAAATCCTATTTCGACTGTCTCAATGAAGGCGGCATGAGCTGCTTTGCACTGACAGAACCGGGAGCCGGCTCCGATGCCGGTGCCGTTTCCTGCCGGGCAAAAAAGGTGGACGGCGGCTATGTGCTGAACGGCACCAAGTGCTTCATCACCAATGCACCCATTGCAGATAAGATTACCCTTTTTGCCAACACCAGGGAATCCGGCGGTATCCGCGGCCTCACTGTCTTTTCCGTAGACAGGAACACCAAGGGGATTTCCATCGGCAAGGAAGAAGACAAGATGGGCATTCGTGCCTCTGCCACCTCTGAAATCATTTTTGACGACTGCTTCGTGCCTGCATCCGCCAGACTGGGACGAGAGGGCATGGGATTCCGCATCGCCATGGAAACCCTGGAGAAATCCAGACCGGTGGTGGGGGCTATTTCCGTAGGCATTGCCCAGGCGGCTTTGGAAAATGCCATTCATTATGCACACCAGAGAAAACAGTTCGGACAGAAAATCGCTTCCTTTGAAATGGTGCAGCAGATGATTGCGGACATGGTCACAAAGACAGAAGCCGCCAGAGCCCTGGTGTACAAAGCCTGCTGGCTGCAGATGCAGGGGGACAAGCAGGCGTCCCTTTTCTCCGCCATGTCCAAGTGTTTCGCCTCCGACGCAGCCATGGAAGTCACCACCACCGCCGTGCAGGTCATGGGCGGCAACGGCTATTCCAGAGAAAATCCGAACGAAAAATATATGCGTGATGCTAAAATCATGCAGATTTACGAAGGCACCAACCAGGTACAGCGCCTCGTCATCGCCAATGCGGCTATGTATTGATTAGTGGGCTGGTGATCTAGTGATCTAGTGTTCTAGTGTTCTAGTGCTCTAGTAATCTAGTGTTCTAGTGAGCTGGTGATGTGGTGCTCTAGCTATTTAAGGAGTCCCATGA
>DCJJ01000127.1:8013-12441 GCA_002320515.1 Dialister sp. UBA1703
ATTCTTATGAAAGCAGACTCTATGAATGAATCAGTGCTTCCTTAAATAGCAACTGATGACACAAAAGCAAGTCCCATAACGCTGACTTTATATTCATAGCTGCCAAAGGCGGCTATTCACCACCCTCTGAACCCGGGCCGCCGTATGGCGGCCCTATTGACATTTCCGTCAGTCATGTTAAAATAGCATTATATATTGAGGCTATGATGAAGAAGGAGCATGCGGGGATTCTATGCAGGGATCCGGTACCAGTGAAACACCGGAAAGAATTCGCAGGGCTCAGTTCACTTCGGAGCTGTCGGCTGAACGGAGTAGGCCGGACGCAGGGCTGCGTTAAAGCTTTCGAGTACAAATCAGGGTGGTACCGCGGATAGACTTCGCCCCTTTCGGGGCGGGTCTTTTTTTATTCCATCATCCTTTTGCATAAGGAAGACAATGCCCGATCAATCACAGGAGGTATATACATGGATACTAAGTTGGAAGAGCTGAAAGCAAAGGCTAAAGAAATGCTGAAGGCTGCAAACGATGAAAACCGCAAACAGGAAACCTACGATGCGGTGAAAGCAAAACTGACCGGCTTTTTGAATGATGTGAAGAAGCTTGGTGATGGAGACCAGACGATTTCTGACCTGGCTGACCAGGTGAGAGCACAGATTGTTTCTTTTATGGAAACAGACCTGGATACATTGAAGAAGGAAGCACAGGACAGAATTGCTGCTTCCATGGACGAAAAGACACTGCAGGATACCAAAGTATTCTTCCTGGGCAAGAAGGGGAAACTCACTTCTATTTTGAGAGGCATGAAGGATGTTTCCGCTTCCCAGCGTCCGGTCATCGGTGCTCTGGCCAACCAGGTGCGCAGTGATGTGGAGGCTGCCATTGCAGACAAAATGGAAGAGCTGAAGCAGAAGAGACTGGAAGCGAAAATCAGACATGAAACTGTGGATATCACCCTTCCCGCCCGCCATCACAAAATCGGCCATCTCCATCCCCTGGACAAGGCACTCCGTGAAATCATGAAGTCCTTTGTACGCATGGGCTATTCCGTAGAGGAAGGACCGGAAATCGAGCAGGACTACTACAATTTCGAATGTCTGAATCTTCCCAAGGATCATCCTGCCAGGGATATGCAGGATTCCTTCTATATCACTCCGGAAATTCTTCTCCGTACCCATACTTCCCCGGTACAGGCCAGAACTCTTCGGAAGCATGAACCCAATTCCCCGATTCGCATGATTGCCCCGGGCAAGGTATTCCGCTGGGATAACGATGCCACCCATTCTCCCGTCTTCCATCAGGTAGAAGGCCTGGTAGTCGATAAGGGCATCAGCTTTGCAGACCTGAAGGGCACCCTGGAAATCTTCCTGAAGGACCTCTTCGGCTCCGACACCAAGATCCGCTTCCGTGCCAGCTATTTCCCCTTCACCGAACCGTCCGCTGAAGTAGATATTTCCTTTGCCGCAAGAACCGGTGAAGAAGACGGAGATCCGGACTGGCTGGAAATCCTGGGCTGCGGCATGGTTCACCCCATGGTACTGAAGCTCAACGGCTACGACCCGGAAAAGGTAAGCGGCTTTGCTTTCGGCATGGGTATCGAACGTATTGCCATGCTGCTTTACGGAATCGATGATCTCCGTAATTTCTACGAAAATGATGTCAGATTCCTGAAGCAGTTCTAATGGAAGGAGATTATATAGATGAACGTATCTTTAAAATGGCTGGGAGCCTTAGTCGATATTAAAGGAATGAACCCCGATGATATGGCGGAAACGCTGACGGTGGACGGCATTCCTGTAGAGCATGTCATCCGTCCTGGAGAAGGTATCAAAGGTGTGGTAACAGGGAAAATCCTGTCCGTAGAAAAGCACCCTGATGCAGACCATCTTCTCATCTGTCAGCTGGATGTGGGGGAGGAAGAACCGGTGCAGATCGTCACCAGTGCCTCCAATGTGAAGGAAGGCCAGATCGTGCCCTGCGCCCTCTCCGGCGCCCATGTGCCTGCTGCCCATGATAATAAAGCCCCCGGCGGCCTTCGCCACGGCGACATCAAAATCAAGGCAGGCAAGCTTCGCGGCGTAAAATCTGCCGGCATGATGTGCTCCCTGGGCGAACTGGGCATGGATGCCAATCTGTTCCCTGCCCTGAACCATGAAGGCATTCTCATCCTTCCGGAAGATACACCGGTAGGCGTGGATATTCACACACTCTATGATCTGGACGATGTGGTTTATGAAATGGAACTCACTGCCAACAGAGCCGACTGCTTCAGCATGATCGGCATGGCACTGGAAACCGGCGCCATTTTCAAGAAAAAAGTAACCCTGCCGGAAATTTCCGTAAAGGAAGAGGGCCCCTCCATCGAAGGCCGTGCCTCCGTCCATATTGCCGAACCGGCTTACTGCAAACGGTTCTGCGGCCGCCTTCTGGAAAACGTAAAAATCGGCCGCTCCCCTGAATGGATTGAAAACCGCCTTCGCAGCAACGGTATCCGTCCCATCAATAACGTGGTAGATGCCGCCAACTATGTCATGCTGGAAATCGGCCAGCCCCTCCATACCTATGATTACGATAAAGTGGCCGGTCATTCCCTCACCTGCCGCCATGCCCATGAAGGCGAAAAGATCATTACCCTGGACGGCCAGGAAAGAGAGCTCAATCCTTCGGATCTCGTCATTGCCGACGGTGCTGACAAAGCAGCCTGTGTAGCCGGCGTGATGGGGGGATTTGACTCCGAAGTCACAGCAGAAACAAAGAACGTGCTCTTTGAATCCGCCGTATTTGATTCCGCCTCCATCAGAAGAACCTCCCGCCGCCTTGGCCTTCGCTCCGAGGCCTCCGGCCGCTACGAAAAGGGCATTAACCCTGCCAGAAGTGAAATGGCCATCAACCGTATCTGCCAGCTCCTGGAAGAACAGGGCGCTGCCACCACCGCTAAGGGCATGCTTGATGAATATCCTGTCAAAGCAGAACCACAGGTTATCAAAACAACGGTGAAGAGAATCAATGACTACATCGGTATTCAACTGCCCAAGGAAAAAATGATTGAAATCCTTCAGGACCTCTATTTCAGAGTAGAAGAAGAGGATGGAAACCTCACCGTCACCGTTCCGGACTTCCGCCTGGACCTTTCCGGCATGCCGGATCTGGCAGAAGAAGTGGCCCGGGTTTACGGCTACAAGAACATTCCTATTACCACCCCCTGGAGTGCCATTGCCAAAGGCGCCATGTCCAAAGAACAGGATGTGGTTTTCCGCATTACTGACAGTCTCGTGGCAGACGGCCTTTCGGAAGTGGTAAACTACAGCTTCATGGACAAAAAAGACCTGGAAAAACTGAACTTCCCCTGGGGCCATAAAGTATACAATGCCATTCCCATTATGAACCCCATTTCCGAAGAATATCCGGATATGAGAACCACCCTTCTTCCGGGACTCATGCACACTTTGACCTACAACCTGTCCCAGAAAAATGAAGAAGCAGCTATCTTCGAATCCGGCCACGTTTACCAGCCAAAGGAACTGCCCCTGAAAGAACTGCCCTACGAATACGAACTCTTCTCCGGCCTCCTCTACGGCAGCCCCGACGAAGCAGGCTATCCGAACAATGGCAGGAAATACGATTTCTTCGACGTGAAAGCCATTATGGAAAACGTGCTGGAAGCACTGGGCGTAAGAGGCTATGACATCAAACGCTCCGGCTATCCTGTATTCCATCCCGGTATTTCCGCTGACTTCATCAAAGATGGCAAAGTACTCATGTCCTTCGGCCAGCTCCATCTGGCTGTGCTGGATAAATGGGGTATTAAAAAAGAAGTCTACGGCTTCGTCATCTTCGTACCGCACCTCATGGGACTGGTAGATGAAACCATCGACTACACCAAGATCCCGAAATTCCCGGCCTCCCAGCGGGACCTCTCCCTCCTGGTACCGGTTCACTGCTCCAACGATGAAGTAGAAGACATTATCCGCAAAGCCGGCGGAAAACACCTGGAAATGCTCCGCCTCTTCGACCTCTACCAGGGCGAACAGGTCAAAGAAGGATTCAAGAGCATGGCCTACAACCTCACCTTCCGCGCAGAAGACCGCACCCTCACCGATAAGGAAGTGGACCAGTGGATTGAAAAAATCGTAAAAGCACTGGAAAAAGCAGAAATTACCCTCCGCGCATGATAACATTTGGGTATAAGAAAACCCCGGAAAATCGAAATGATTTTCCGGGGTTTTTGTAGTGGGGATTTGGGGGCGGGATCGGCGGCGTAGGCTGCAGGCGCCCTTTGCAAATATGGGGCGCCATTTCTTTAAAACTTGCCCACCCTCCCTCGATGGGGTGGGGATCGCATGAGCGGTGGAAGGGGGCCGCCGGAGGTGGAATTATAATTCATTGCCCGCAAGGACAATCCACAATCCTAGGGAAGCGCTGATTAAATCG
>DCJJ01000127.1:12537-18274 GCA_002320515.1 Dialister sp. UBA1703
CGAATTAATCAGTGCTTCCCTAGGACTGAAAGGCTGCGTCCATCTTAAGAACCTTTCTACACAACCCTTCTACACAACCCGCCGCCAAAGGCGGCCACAACCTTCGGGGCCGGAGGCCCCGTCAACCGGTTCCTCTGATTCCTCTGAACCTTCGGGACCAGAGGAGCCGTCACTGTCACTCCGGCCCCAGGGTATCTCTCTTTTCATTCTTATGGCGCATGTAGTTGGCTACTTTCTGGCCCGCTGTTTTCATCTGCTGCCCTGTGTTCTTGAATTTGTGGAGGGTAGTAGACTTGGATTTGATATTTGGCTTCATGTCGGGATTGATATTTCCCCGTTTTACAGAGGTGGCCCTGATTTTCTCCGGATGGAGGGAAGCGCGGAGCACTGCCATGGTGCGGGCGGGCTTCAAGTCCTGGTCAAAACTGTAAATGTCTACCGCTGCATAGCACAGCTTGGGGTACCAGTGAATGCAGATGTGGGATTTGGGGCCATAGGCGGCTGCAGTGATTTCTTCTTCACTTTCATGGAAGAAGGTATCCTTTACAATCATGCCGATTTTTTCGGCCGCATCGGCTAATGTATGAAGCGCCGTTTCGGAAGATTCGATGGCGTCCATGTCACAGTTATAACAGTCAATGAGCAGGTGTTTTCCAATATAATTATCCATAGCTGATTCCTTCTTTTTAATATATGCACATTGGATTCATTATAACAGAATTCTTTTACCTCTGCAGTAAAATTTATGCAAATCATTTGCATTTGTCTGGTGTATATTTCCGCATTCTTTGCAAAGTGTATAAATAAACGATGAAATGAAAAAAACTCTACATTACAGTGAATAAATCTTATTTTTATGCAGAAATTGTTTGACCTGCAGGGAAAAATGCTATAAAATGTATAAAATATACAAATTGGATTTTCCATAAAGCATTTATGCAGATTGTAAGGTATGAAACGAGGAGATCTCTTATGAAAAGATACAGAATCATGAAAATCAAGGAAATCATTCAGAACCAGGTCATTGAAACCCAGGAGGAACTGGCGGAAGCCCTTCGCAATGAAGGTATTGCTGTAACCCAGGCCACCGTGTCCCGGGATATTAAGGATCTGATGCTCATCAAGATTCCTTACAAGAACGGCCATTACCGCTATGCCCTGTCCAATGAAAAGCAGAGCGTCATGTCCAAGAGCCACACAGCCATCCTTTTCCAGGAAGCAGTGGTGAAAATCGACTCCGCCATGAACATGGTGGTGCTCCACACCCTTCCCGGCTCCGCTTCTTCCGTAGCCTTTGCCATTGATCATTCCAAAAATGATGTCATCATCGGCACCCTGGCAGGGGACGATACCGTGCTCATTATCCTGAAATCGCCGGAAGACGTACCGGTGCTCCTCTCCCATATCCAGAGTATGCTCAAGGACTGAGACGGTGAACTGATATGCTGCAGAGCCTTCATATCATTAATTTCGCCATCATCGAAGACACGGTCATTGATTTTGATCAGGGGGTCACCGTCTTTACCGGTGAGACAGGGGCAGGGAAATCCATCCTTATCGATGCCCTGGCCATGCTTACCGGTCGACGGGCCAGTACGGACCTCATTAGAACCGGCGCCGATTTCTTCAAAGTGGAAGGCGTCTTTTATGCAGACAATGATATCATTGACGATTTAAAGGAAGAGGGCATTGACTCCGACAATGGGCAGATTATCATTTCCCGCCGGCTGAACCGTTCCGGTCGGGGCATCTGTACCATTAACGGCAGTTTCTGCACTGTGAAACAGCTCCAGAAGCTGGGAAAGAAACTGGTCCGTCTCCATGAACAGAACGACAATATGGAACTCCTTTCCATACCATTCTGCGAAAAAATGGTGGACTCCGGCACCGCTGCCGTCATGGAAGCCTACAAATCCTACCGCGATTCCTATAAGGAATGGAAGAAACTGAAAGATGCCCTTGATGATTACCGGGAAAGAAAGCAGGAACGGGAAAGACGGCTTGACATCCTGGAATGGGAACTGAAACAAATCACCTCCGCCGCCCTGGCAGCAGGAGAAGACGAAGAGGTGGAAAAGAAACTGCAGGTCCTCCAGAACCACGAGCGCATTTTCCGCTCCCTTCATAATGCCCTGGACACCATCACCGCCGACGGCGGCCCCCAGGACTCCATTGCCGAAGCGGACAAGGAAATTTCCCAGGCCGCCAGATATGATGAAAAACTAAATCCCATTCTGGAGTCCCTCCAGTCCGCCTCCTATGCTCTGGAAGATGCGGTGAGCTCTATGGAAGATTACATTTCCGGTTCCGATTTTTCGGAAGAAGAACTGGCATCCCTGCAGGACCGGAATGAAGTCATTATGGAAATGAAGCGGAAGTACGGCCCCTCACTCTCCGACGTTCTCTCCTATGAAAAGAAAGCCCAGGCAGAATACGACTCCCTGAAAGAAATCATCTATGACAACGATACCATCCGCAAAAACTATGAAGAACTCACCGCCCTTCTCACGAAAAAAGCGGAAGTACTGAACAGGGAACGGATGAAATCCTCTGAAATCATTCTGGAAAAGGTAGTATCCTCCCTGAAAGACATGGGCATGGAAAATGCAAGAATGAAACTCCATCTTCTGCCATCCGAAGAACCCCTCCCAAACGGGGCGGCGGAAATGGAATTCTACTTCTCCGCCAACATGGGAGAACCCCTCCGCAGCATGAAAGACACCGCTTCCGGCGGCGAGATCTCCCGTATCGCCCTGGCCATTGAAATGGTCATCTCCCGTCTCCTCAGGCAGCAGACGCTGATTTTTGATGAAATCGACGTAGGTATCAGCGGTAAAGTGGGCCTCCAGGTAGCCAGAAAGATTGCCTTCCTGTCCCACGCCATCCAGGTCCTCTGCATTACCCATCTGCCCCAGACTGCCTGCGCTGCAGACCGCCACTATAAAATCGTAAAAACTGTCTCCCACGGCAGGACCGCTACCAAAGCTGTCCTTCTGAACGAAAAAGAACACCTGGCAGACATAGCCCTTATGATTTCCGGAAGTGATTCCTCCCAAAGCGCACTGGAGTCGGCAGTGGAAATGAAGAAAAAAGTAAAGGAATAAAAAAATCTCCCATGACTTTGCGGTCATGGGAGATTTTTATTAAGGAATGGGGAGTGGGGAATGGGGAGCATCGCCTCACTGTCATTTCGAGCGCAGCAAAGCGGAGTCGAGAAATCTCACTCCGGAATGATTCGCACCGCATTGGGGCAGGAGATCTCGGGACCCCGAGTTTCAATTGAGCCTGGGGAAGCACTGATTCATTCGCAGAATCGAATTTCATATNNTCATATGTATTTTTATCCAATGCTTCGTTATAAGTCTCCTTAAATAGCTCGCTATTCGCGTCGACTTGTTCCTTGCATTGAATAAAAATGCGAGAATGAAAACCGATAACGATTGAATCAGCGCTTCCCTAGACAGCATAATCCTCAACTCTTCGCCCGCAAAGCGGGTGCCAACATTCCCTTTTGACCTGGGGCCTAAAAGCAGCCTTTTACCTATTAATCACAATGGTAGAAATATCCCCTTCATTTCCATCATCGGAAGAGGCAGCATGAACGGGAGCTTTTCCCGCTGCCTTGGCTTTGGCTTCTGCTTCCGCCTTTGCCTTTGCTTCAGCTGCCGCTTTTTCTTCGGCTATGCGCTGTTTCTCTGCCCTGGTCTGATACACGGTGTACCTTGGCCTGGAGGAGACAAGGGCGTTAATTTCAAAGAGACGGTTCCAGGGGAAGTCAGCGGATACGGTGGCAGGATTGAGGCCCATTTTCTTCTTGGCAAATTCCTGGATTTCTGCAATCATTTCCTCTTTGATGGCAGGGGTAGGTACCATGTTGGTGGTTTCCTTTTCCGTCATGCGGGCGATGTTCTTCCGTACATTGGCCTGGTAGGCCCAGTTGTCTATATACTGCTCAGTGAGCATATTTCTATGATCTTCTTCCGACATATCCGGCGAGAGCACCGCCTGGGCGATGGCGTAGCCGATGGTGTTGGAGGCGGTGTTCCAGCCGTTGTAGGCAGCCACTTTATAAAGCAGATTATCCTTGATCATGAGATTCATCAGGGTATTGTCGGAGCCGTTGGCAAAGTACACGTCCACCATGGAAACAGGAATACCCCGGTTTACCACATTTTTCACTTCATCCATGAAATCGGTGGTACTCTTTTTCATCATGCCGAAATTACTGAACTGCCCCGATTCGCCGGTGGAGGAAATGGGGGTATTCACTGCCAGTACAATGTCCGGAATGTTTTTACCTGCCATGGTGCCTCCCACCGCTTCGATATGCTCACTGATGGTCTTCCCGATGGGCTGGTTTTCATAGCTGGGAATCGTATTTTCCGCCCGGCCCAGGGGATAAATCACCGTGAAGGATGGCTTTTGATGATTGCTGTCATTATGATAGCGGGCGATGAGAAGGAGCGCCAGCTGGTCTGCGCCGGGGAAGGAACCGTAGCGGCTGGGAGGAAGGCTCTTGGCGTCTACTGCCAGATACCGGGCCTCCAGGGCAGACTGGGAGTTCTTGCTGTTGTCGTCATGACCTTCGCAGAAATAGGTGAAAACGCCGCTCTTTGTATCTTTGATGAGCATGCGGTTGATGGTATTATTTTTAGTCCGCCGCTTGAACCAGTCCTGCAGATATTCAGAAGGAATGGACAGCTTCAGGGACAGAAGCTCCGCTGCCTCATCGGTGGTGAGTTTTCCAGCGTCCATCTTATCCTGGAGCCCCGAGAGACGGTACAGGTCATTGCCGTACTTAGTATAGTAATAGGGCTCCACCCCACTGCCGGAAGCATAGGGCGTACGCATGATGGTACCGAAGGCGTAAATAGGAGTTTTCGGGTACGCAGAATGGAGGGACTTGATTTTATTCTCCCTGGCCATGAGGGTATTGAGAGACTCATTATGCTTTCTGGAGTCCACCAGACCGCCGTAAATCAGGGTATCCGTGGAAAGCACCGCCGCATCGGCCCGGCCCATATTCTGCTGCACCCAGCGCCATATCTGGTCAGGACTTCCGCGGAAATTTTTCCCCGACAGATAAGCTCTGGGTGGTGTCAGGATAGTATAGCCCGCCCTTTCGGCAGTGGAAACCGTATAATCAAGACTCACCGGCCGGTCATCCTGAGGCACCAGCAGAATGGTCTTTGCCTCAGCCGTACTGGCAAAGACAGAAAGACCGGCAGCCAGTACAAGAAGACAAATCTTTTTATGAAAAATCAATGGTTTTACCTCCCCTGTGAATTGAGTCATTTCTATTATTATATCATGGGAGAAATGGCGGGGAAATGATTTTGAAAAGGGAATTAGTACTTTGGCATTTTGATTTCTCCTAACAATCTCCCTTTTTTTTATTAATGGAGGGGAGACGTCGCCCACAGGCGACAGAGGGGGGTGCATTTTACACGTTAGAAGGAAGCCATTGCGATAAAACCGGTGTAGTGAGCTGGTGGGCTGGCGAGCTGGGACAACTATACAACCGCTCCTGCGGCGCGCAGGAAAAGCAGGACCCCCTTTGGTGGCTGTCGGCACCACCTTTTCCCCTGTTCAGGGGGCACTATGGGTGCTGAACACTGTGCCACAAGACTCTACAGGAAAGCATTGAGAAGCCTATTCTCTCCCCTGAATAGGGGGGAGTCCGGCGCAGCCGGATAGGGGGTGGCCGCCAAAGGCGGCCAATTCAGCAGAATGTTTA
>DCJJ01000127.1:18330-18491 GCA_002320515.1 Dialister sp. UBA1703
CATGGGACTCCTTAAATAGCTCGCAGCAGGAGAAAAATCCCGTAACGCCTTGCGTTCCCTTTAGGGTGGAAAAGGAACTGGAGTCACTGCAGTGAGTCGGTGATTGCCGTGCTGTAGGGGAGTGAAGCGACCGGAAAATCTAGGGAAGCACTGATTCATTC
>DCJJ01000004.1:0-620 GCA_002320515.1 Dialister sp. UBA1703
CCCGTAGGGCCCGCAGGTTGTGTAGAAGGGTTGAGGAAAAGGGTTCAAAGGGTTGTGGTGGCGCCCTTCGGGCGCATTATATAATGGCGCCGCCGGCGCCCACCCTGCCTCCACGGAGTGGGCTTTATAACTCCCCTCTGAACCAGCCCGGAAGGCGAAGCCGATTCCGGGCAGAACCTAAGGCCGCCCAGGGGCGAAGCCCCGGCGGCGGCTTGAACCCTTTGAACCCGCTTGCTTTCGGGAATACGGCTTTCTGATGTCTGCCGTCTGACAGTCTGATGTCTTCCCGCCGACCGGTATTCTTTAGTGAACTAGTGGACTACTAGTGGACTAGTGAGCTAGCAGGAGCCATTAGCGGTACTCATCAAGATTCTTCACTGCGTTCAGAATGACGGTGTCAGGCGGAAAGCCGACAGCTGATAGCGGATAGCGGAAATTTGACTTTCTGCCATCTCCCCCGTTCGGGAATACAGCCCAGCGGACAGCCGGCAGCCGAAAGCCTTCCCGCCGACTGGTATTTACCGGCATTAGTGTCACTAACGGCATGCACCGAGATCCTTCGCTAGGGAAGCGCTGATTAAATCACTGTCTGCTTTTATTCTTGAATTTTTATGCAATGC
>DCJJ01000004.1:653-4162 GCA_002320515.1 Dialister sp. UBA1703
AATTAATCAGTGCTTCCCTAGCGCTCAGGATGACCGGTGGGAGGCGGGAAGAGTCCTGCAGCCAGCGGAAAGCCGACAGCTGTCCCACTGTCTCACTAGTCCACTAGCACCCTAGTACCCTAGTACCCTAGCACACTAGTACACTAGTTCACTATCTCCCCTGTGAAATTGTGAAGAACCATATAGCGTATACATTTTACGAAGCTACTTTTCTCAAAAGAGAGGGGGTCTATTCTTATATTTATATTTTTCTTTCCATCGGATACGGACAGGAAAGAAATCTGATTTTCTTTCCTATTCTCCCCTATTCTCTATTTTTTACAGGATTTGAACCGATTGACCTTCTTTTGACGAAATCTTTTCCTCCTTTTTTCTCTTCCCGCTGCGTCCTGTGAAAAGTGAATTCACAGATTTTCCTTCTGTGGATAACCTGGTTTCCCTCCGAAAGCCCATATTTTCTACCTGCTTTTCCTCTGTTTTCCAATTCTGCCCTCACTTGTTCACAGGTATTCACAGTTTTCTGTGTATATCTACGGTAGACATTCCCTATTCCTCCCCTTATTTTCTATATTTCCCATTCTCATTTTAAAGTTATAAACAGGTTGTGAATAAGTCTGTGAAAAAGAGAGGTTTCTTTGTTTTCATGAATAAGTATACCTTTATTCCCCTCCCCCCCCTTTTCCACGCAAAAAGAGCTGCGCCAAAGCGCAGCTCTTTGCATCGAGTCCTTATTTGTCTTCTTCAATAGGATAGTCCTGGAGGGCATCGTAGCCTTCTTCGCCGGTGCGGATCTTGACTGCATTGTCCACGGTGGTGACGAAGACTTTGCCGTCGCCGTACTTGCCGGTGTAAAGGGCTTTCTTGGCCACTTCGATGACAGTCCTTGGGGAAATCTTGGATACAACCATATCCACCCGAACCTTCGGAAGAAGTTTGGCGGAAACCGCAGCGCCGCGGTACATCTGGGTCTGTCCTTTTTCAAGGCCGAAGCCCAGGGCTTTGGTGACGGTCATGCCGGTGATGCCGATGGCTTCCATGGAAGCCTTGAGGATTTCAAACCGTTTGTCGGAGGTAATAATGGTGACGCAGTAGAGACGGTGTCCGTCAGCAGGCAGCTCTTTCGGCAGCACCTTTTCCGGCACTTCCTTATCCATTGGGATTTCAACAGCTCCCTTGGGCGCCTTGCCGGCCTCAATTTTTTCTTCTGCCGTTTCAGGAACCATCATGAAGTCTGCATAAGCGGAAGCCAGGCCGTGTTCTTCGAAGTCCAGGCCGTTGATTTCCTCTTCACGGGTTACGCGGAGGCCGATGGTGGCGCGGATGATGCGGAATACGATGTTAATGGCAATGAATACGTAAACAGCTACAGCCACAACTCCCAGAATCTGGACGAAGAGGTAATGGGGATCTCCTGTGTAGAGGAGACCGTCGGATTCGGAGAAGAACCCGGTGAGGATGGTACCCAGGGCGCCGCAGCCGCCATGGGCTGCGATGGCACCGACGGGGTCATCGATTTTCAATTTCTGGTCTACAAATTCCACCGCATAAACGATGAATACGCCGGCAATGAGGCCGATGAAGAAAGAGCCGGGAACGGTAACTGTATCGCAGCCGGCGGTAATAGCTACCAGGCCAGCCAGGCCGCCGTTCAGGGTCATGGATACATCGGGCTTTCCGTATTTCACCCAGGTCAGGGCCATGGTGGTGCAGGCTGCTACCGCTGCGGCCAG
Organism: Dialister sp. UBA1703; assembly: GCA_002320515.1. Taxonomy (GTDB): domain Bacteria; phylum Bacillota; class Negativicutes; order Veillonellales; family Dialisteraceae; genus Dialister. The sequence continues at coordinate 2,384 of DCJJ01000004.1, forward strand.
GTTCGTGGTAATCATGATATGGCCCACAGACTCAATGGTCTTGTCGCCGGTCATGGAAACAGTAGAGCCACCGTTGAATCCGAACCAGCCCATCCACAGGATGAACATGCCCAGGCAGGCAAGGGTAATGCTGTGGCCGGGGATGGCGTTCACGCTGCCGTCCTTATTATACTTGCCGATTCTGGGTCCCAGGAGCCATGCACCGACGAAGGCGCATACGCCGCCAACCAGATGGACGCAGGTGGAACCGGCAAAATCGTGGAATCCCATTTCCGCAAGCCAGCCGCCGCCCCAGATCCAGTGACCGGAAATGGGGTAAATCAGAAGGGAAATAATAACGGAGTACACGCAGTAAGCGGAGAACTTCGTCCGTTCTGCCATGGCGCCGGAAACGATGGTAGCCGATGTTGCACAGAACACGGTCTGGAAGAAGAGGTATGCCATGGAGGTATAACCTGCATCATCGGGCACCTGGAAATGAGTGACGAAGAGATCCGGCGTACCGATGATACCGCCGATATCCTCGCCAAACATGAGGCCGAAGCCGAGGAACCAGAACACCACCGTGCCAAGGGCAAAGTCCATGAAATTCTTCATGACGATGTTGCCCGCATTCTTCGCCCGGGTCAGACCCGTTTCCACCATGGCGAACCCCGGCTGCATGAAATACACCAGGATAGCCCCTAAAAGCACCCAGATCGTATCCACCGACGAATACCTGCCCTCCGGCTCCGCGGCCATAGCCACCGCCGGCGTGGCCAGCGCTGCCAGAAGCAGAGGCCACTTTCGCAATACGGCTTCCATTTTTTTCATAAAACCCACTCCCTCCTGAAAAAGATGCCTGACCATGAACGGCGGCCCTCCTTCTGAAAAGCGAAAAAGCCCGGAAAACATTCCCGGGCTCCCTTGTCCAAAAGAAAAAGCCTGATGTGAACCATTCACTATCAGACATCCTTGTCAAAAAATATGTACTTGTGACCTTGCGGTCCTTTGTTATGTACATAGGATACAATAGCCTTTGAAAAACGTCAAGAGGGAAATTTCAGAAATATGAGTGGGACAGCTGACAAACTTTATTGCCCCCGCCTGCGCCCCTCCCCTTATTGTCCCCCGCCTGCGGGCGGGAAGGTGGTGCCCCGGGCACCAAAAGGGGCAGGGCCCGTGGGTTGTGGATGGACAGGGTTCAACGGATTGACCGGCCCTTTGGGCGGTCGGGTTCTTAGGTTTGACGCCACAAGTAAAAAGGGAGCGCGGCTGGCGCCGCAGGTTGTATAGAAGGGTTGTGTAGAAAGGTTGTGAAAAGGAAGAGGCACCGGATTGACCGGCCCACTGGGCGGTCGGGTTCTGAAGTTTGACGGGGTCTACAGCCCGAGGCTTGTGGTATCGTCCTGCGGGCGATGAATATATACCGCCTGACAGCTGCAGTGTTACGCGCTTTCCTTCCCGCCGGGCAAGTCATTCTGAGCCGTGGGCGAAGAATCTTGGTGCCTGCCGATGGTGACGCATCTGTCCATAAATCCCAGTCGGCGGGAAGGGGCCTGTTGACAGGGCCCTCCGACACAGGATACTTGCCTGGAAAGGAGAGTTTCTCCGTAATGTATTTTCGTGTCAACATAAGACTCCCAGCTAAAAAAATACACCCCACACTTTCGGGGCAATCTACGGACGTGATTTTCCCTTATTACCTGCATTTTGCACCATCTTGGCTTTTAATATTTTCCTTAGGGAAGCGCTGATTAAATCACTGTCTGCTTTTATTCTTGAATTTTTATGCAATGC
>DCJJ01000004.1:4199-15900 GCA_002320515.1 Dialister sp. UBA1703
AAGCAGTGCATAAAAATTCTTATAAAAGCAGACTCTATGAATTAATCAGTGCTTCCTTAGCATCCATTCCCATCCATTTTCCTGAATTGACTCACTCAAGAGACCCCCAATTTTTATTCATATTCTTTTTTCTGCCTCCGTATACTTCAACTGTGCTCCCCATTCTTCGTCACCAAGAATAGCGATTTCCATGTAAATTTTCCCCTATGCAGCCGCTATCAGCGCACGAATAGAAAATGTGAAAATGCGGCCAGACAAATACATGCCTGCAATTTCACCCCACACCTTTCCGCGAGAAAAGTAACTTTGGCGACTTCACGCCTTGCCTGGTCTTGGAAAAGATTTCAATCCACGCTTCCCGCGGGGGGAAACGACGTCCCTCCTCTCCCCTGCATAAAATAGACAGTGACTACCATAATAGATGCAGGGGAGCAAGGACTAAAGTGCTGCATGCGCCATTGCAGGCAGCTTTAAAGGTATTTATTTCCCCGTAATCTAAATCTCTGTAATCATGGTTTTATCAATTTTTTAAAATTCAATATGTTCAAATATTTCCCGGTTAGCCTGTGGAAGCGGTTTCCCTGATTTTATAGCTGACCGCAATCTCTTCGCAGCCTCTTGGATTTCTTTTACGTCGCTAGTTAAAGGATTCATCAAAATAACCGTATCAAGAGAATCCTCTCCAAATTTCTGAATGTACTCGTCTTGGACCATCTCGAATGCATCTCTTGCTTCGTTTTCTTCTTTACTCATGAAATGAATCTCCATCTCTCCGCCCTCCTTACGCCATAACTATTAATATTATAATTAGGTGCATATACTCTTCGTCATCTGTGATTTCAATCCACGCTTCCCGCGAGGGAAGCGACGAGGTTAAAAATGAATCTCAAGAAACTGCTTGAAATTTCAATCCACGCTTCCCGCGAGGGAAGCGACTGACATGCTGGCCTGGTAACTATTGGCCAGCGTGATTTCAATCCACGCTTCCCGCGAGGGAAGCGACAACCAGAGCTTTCCAGTTTTGCAAAGTCTTGCAATTTCAATCCACGCTTCCCGCGAGGGAAGCGACACGGTGGTGGTAATCATGCCCTCAACCGTTGTGTATTTCAATCCACGCTTCCCGCGGGGGAAGCGACTCATCTCTCGGGGTAGCCGTGGTGACTGCCCAGGATTTCAATCCACGCTTCCCGCGGGGGAAGCGACCCATTTTCTGTGATAACGATTTCACAGTAATGGATATTTCAATCCACGCTTCCCGCGGGGGAAGCGACAAAGGCATGTCCGAAAAGATTCAGGAAAATGCGGATTTCAATCCACGCTTCCCGCGGGGGAAGCGACATGCCACGGACGTGGCATGTGGTTGACAATAACCCCATTTCAATCCACGCTTCCCGCGGGGGAAGCGACATGATAGCAACAAGATTCACAATCAGATGGAGGTATTTCAATCCACGCTTCCCGCGGGGGAAGCGACCGTACCAAAAGGAAGCCATTGCGGCCGTCGAAAAGATTTCAATCCACGCTTCCCGCGGGGGAAGCGACTTGCTTTTTTCCTATCTTCTGCCCAAATATCGATATTTCAATCCACGCTTCCCGCGGGGGAAGCGACCTGGTGGAAGGCATAAAAGCTTACTGCCGAATGAAGAAATTTCAATCCACGCTTCCCGCGGGGGAAGCGACAATCTCCATGTGGCGCTTTCCAATGGCATCGTCGTGATTTCAATCCACGCTTCCCGCGGGGGAAGCGACGCAAGGCGAAGCCCGCCACTAACATTCCTATTTATATTTCAATCCACGCTTCCCGCGGGGGAAGCGACGGCACTGGACCCTTATCTGGAGCAGATTGCCAAGATTTCAATCCACGCTTCCCGCGGGGGAAGCGACATCGCAAGGAAGAACAGCTTTACAACCAGCGCCAGATTTCAATCCACGCTTCCCGCGGGGGAAGCGACGCATGGGCTCTGGGCGGCGAGAAGTTCCGCCCGACATTTCAATCCACGCTTCCCGCGGGGGAAGCGACAGTACGGTCAAGCTGTCCCCTGATGACCGCACAAGCCGGCATGGTTTCCGCGAACCGGGATTTCTGGGGTTCCGGCATCGGCAAATTTCATGCCTTTTTCTTTTGGGCGCTTGGGGTTCGCGCTTATAAAATCATGGTGTCATTGGGATCGTATCCTTTCTTAGCTCCAATATGAATAATTTTGTTTTGATAGTGGTTTCCCAGGTTGTAGAAGCGGAGGCTGTCCGCTTTTTCATCAATCAGTTCTTTGAGCCTGGCTCTGAGAGCCACTGCCTGGGCTTCATCCACACTGCATTCAAAGACGGAGTTCTGTACCCTCTGGCCGTGGGCCGTGCAGCATTTAGCTACCTGTCGGAGTCTTTTCCGTCCTGCGGCGGTGGTAGTATTCACGTCATAGGTTACAAGGAGGAGCATGGTATCACTTCCAGAAGAATGGCGGATAGCCGTCCAAATCATGCCGGATGTATCGAGCCAGCAGAAGGGCCTGCACGTAGGGAATAAGGCCCCAGGCCATTTTTTCCTGCAGGAATGGGTGGGTAATGGTATCTCTTTTCCTTTCCTGCCACTGGTTCAGAAGGATTTTTCTTCCCTCTCCATTGAGCCAGACGGCTCCGTCTCCTTTGATTTCAAAGTTTTTGGAGGAAAGGATACGGTTGTTCACCAGGGTAAGAGCAAAGCGGTCGGCATAGACGCTGCGAAGTTCTTCCATCAGATCCAGGGCCAGGGAGTCTCTGCCGGGGCGGTCCCGGTGGAGAAAGCCGGCATAGGGATCCAGGCCCGCTGCCTCCAGGGCGGAGGCGCAGTCATGGGCCAGGATGGTATAGGTAAAGGACAGGATGGCATTCATGCGGTCCAGTGGCGGTCTTTTGTTTCTTCCCCGGAAATAGAAATGTTTCTTGTCCTGAAGAATCAGGCTGTCCAGAAGGGAGAAGTAGCTCTGGGCTCCATTGCCTTCGATGCCCCGCAGTTCGTCCAACCCGGAGGCCTGGGCGGCGCAGGCGGCTGCATTCTGCAGTTCTTTGATGTGACTGCGAAATAAATCCTTATCCACACTTAACGGATGATCTCTGAGGGCTCTCATAAGCACTGACCGGGCGTTGAGAATTTTCCCTGTAATCATAGCCCTGGCGATGATAAGGCTTTTTTCTTCGTCATCAGATATCCTGTATTGTTCTTTACGCAGGAAGATATTACCTTCCGCCACGCCGCAGGCCCTTGCCAGAAACCGGCCATTGGGCGTGAGAAAGCAGAAGCCAATGCCCCGTTTGACACATTCGCCGAGAAGCGCAGGGCTGGCGCCCTTATGGCTGAAGTCAAGGATATTTTCCAGATTGATGAGCGGTATCTGCGCTGCCTTTTCCTTCCCCTTCCAGGCTTCAATGTTTCCGTTTTCCAGGGAAAGATAGAGGTCATCGGATGTGACAAAGAGGGTGTTCAGCAGTTTTCTCATAGGTTTTCTCCGTCCTTCAGCGCCTGTTCCAGATAGTCCCGGGCTGACCTGTTTCTGCACAGTTTGGGAATGCACAGGTCTTTCATTGAGCAGGACTGACACTTCTTCGATGTCTTGACTTTGGGCGTATATCCCCGGCGGAAATAGTCATGCATTTCCGCCGCAGCCTTTGTTACTCTGTCCCGGAGTGCAGGGGTGAGCTCCACTTTCCTCCTCCGCCGTATTTCATTATAGAAGATATAGCCGAAGGGAATGGAGCAGCCCATCATTTCTTCCAGGCACATTGCTTCCAGGCAAAGCTGGCACATATCGGAGTCATCATTCTTGTCTTTCCCCCGTTTGTACTCCACCGGTACCACATCCCAGAGGCCCCGGTGTCCCTGTATGACGGCACCGTTTTCAGAGGAAAGAAATTCCACCACATCGCATTGGCCTGTCATGCCGAGCCGGGAGGAGGATACCCGGAGCCCTCTGGTGACAAGAATCCCCGGCCGCTTTTCCACAAAGCTGTCTTTGTGGGCATTCCGGTGCATCACTTCCCCTTCTGCGGTAAGCCTGTTTTCCGCCCACTGCTGTTCCACATGGATAAGTGCCCACTGGCGGCGGCAGAAGACGAAGTGCTGGATGCCGGAAATCATGAGGTAATCTTCTTCCCGATAGCTCATATCATGCGCTGGCAGGTCACACCCTGGGGCAGGTTATCCGTATCTACGGTTACTTCATAATCATCATAGGATCTTGGCACCCGGCCGGCGTCTTTCTTCTGCACATGGATTCTTTCGAAAAGTTTGTAGGATGGCGCATTTCCCAGTTCACTGTCATGCCTGAACACGATAAGCTCACGGACTGCCATATTTCCTCTGGCTGCGGAGTGATCATTTTCAAACATATTGATAATGGCTTTCCAGAGAAGCGCCAGGTCTTCGTCGGAGAAGCCGGTGGTCTTTCTGGCCAGATTGGCTGATACGTAACCCTCTGCCTGGTACAGGGCGTAGGGAACGATGAACTTGCGGCCCATTTCCGTAGCCTTGTTCTGGGCATCTTTTGTTGTCGTAATGGCTACGCGGGTAATGGTGACCTCCTGCGGCGCGATGGGATCCATGCTTCTGGCAAAACCAATCTGCACCGGTCCCCGCACCTGTCCGCAGTTCAGGGCTCCCTTCACAAAGGTCGTCATAACTGCGCCGAAGGTGCGGATGTCATAGAAATTGGAGCACATGAAATTCCGGATTTTCACATCTGCTTCGGGGTCTTTTTTCTTGACATCCTTAATGTCGCTGATACCGATGTAGTCCAGCGCTTCCTTATCGCTCTGTTCCAGGGGCACGTTTTCCTTGATGTAAATGCGGTATCCCGCCTCTCCTTCTTTGGCGGCTTCCACGTAGTTGCGGATTTTCCTCTTCAGGCATACATCGGTAACAAGGCCCAATCCTGTTTCCGGGTCCGCCCGGGGAAGATTGCCTGCATCGGGGTCGCCGTTGGGATTCCCATTGGTCACATCAAAGAGAATAACGAAATCGTACCGGTTGTGAATTGCTTCTGCCATCTTATTTTTCCTCCTTTTTTCCTGCATATCTTGCCTGGGTTTCCTGGTAGTAGCCAAGGACGAAAGCGCCCTGTTCGTCCAATGTCAGCCGATGGGGCAGCGGGGTTCCTGTATCGGGCATGGCGATTTTATCCATGAGCATGCCCAGTTTTTTCTTGAAATAGGCCGCTTTGGGCTGGTCCAGTTTTCCCAGATGGGCATTGGTCAGTTTCCAGAGCAACGGAAATACCGCTGCAGGCGTAGCGCAGGCAGAGTTAAAATACCTGTCCTTGATGGTACTGTTGATGCCGTGATTGGCGCTCAGCTGGATATTTTCCAGCACGGAGAAGAGCCGTCCCAGTACATAGGAAATGTCATTACAATTTTCATTCACTGCCATTTGGATTTTTCCCTCCCACTTCATTCCACAATTTTTTAAAAGATAAGCTTTAATAAATGATGCCTTTATATAATCTATTTTTTTCTCTTTGTTTTTTCCACCACCTGATGATTTTTCATGGCACAAAAATACCCTCCTCATAATATTTTTATAAACTGCCTCTGGATAATATCCATTTATTAAAATCGCATTTGTAAGCTTCCCTGCCCAAAACGTTGAAGGAGCTGATTCCTTACGACAGTCAGGATTATCCATCGCCTTTAAAATCCAATATAGAGGGATTCTCTCTTTTTCCAAAGACGAATGAACAATTTTCATTCTTTCTTCATGAGCCGCTAAATTCTTCAAAATATCGCCGAAGGTATTTCGCAGGAAGAAGCGGACGGAGATACGGGCTGCATTAGGCGCCAGCCCCAGAATATAGAAAGGTTCGTCGGGACTCACGGAAATGCCGCCGATGTCTGAGGACCGCCCCTCTTTCATATGGGCCAATACATCGTCCAGTTCCTCATCTGTCAGTCCGCCTTCATCACCCATCATGCCAAGGAATCCATCCTGGTACGCCTCTTCCCCATGCTCCGACCAGTACACCACCGTGGTGTCCCCCATCACTTTGGCATGGGTTCTGTCAGCCAGGAGAAAATTCAGGGCCGCCCCATAGGCATTGGCCGCTTCTTCACTGACCGGCGCGTTTTGTCCCTGCTCTCCATCATAACCGTAGGAGCAGAAGGCAGGCGCATTGAAGGAAACCAGATTGGCCCCGCTGCTCTGTGCACCGAGGACACCCTTGATTTTAGGATGGAGCGTGGCAATGGGCATGTCCTTTTTTCCGGTAATGAGGCACTGTCCTTTGATGGTGTCCTCTTCTCCGCTGCCGGAACGGTAGTACCGTTCCCAGGCATCGCGGATTTCCGGGATGTCTGAAACGTCCTTATTTCCCACATGGAAAAGGAAATTGGAACCGCCCAGAATATCCTCCAGATTGGTTTGAACCAGAGGATTGTCTCTGGCTCCGGCTGCATCCCAGTGGTCAAAATAGGAAAGGATGGCTCTAGCCTCTGCTGAATGGCACCCGTCAAGAATCTGATGATGAAGGGCTCTTGCCGCCTCAAAGCACTCCTTCGTCCTCTCCGGCTTTCCTTTATTGTCTACCCCCAGAAGATAACTGGAATTGTCACAGAGGAAATTGGCCTTTACGCCGGAAGCCCGAATGACTGGAAGCGGCACCATCATATCCGATGGGATTTCTTTCTCCTTTTTCCCCCGGAGTACTTTCTTCCGGGCTGAAACGATACCGATAAGACCGCCTTCCTCATCAAGAACCAGGCGGTGGCTGACTTTGGCGATTCCCCAGCCTTCCCTGGCCACCTTCCCCTGCCGGCTTAATTCGTCATATAAATGTACCAGCGATTGAAGTATCATCTGTGCACCTCGCAGTTCCGGAGATCCATAACACCCTTCTCCAGCCTGGCATGGAAGAATTCAGGAATAATATGCTGCCGGTCAGAGAAATCCATATCGTAGAGCATATATCCCAGGTCCCTGGTTTCCGGGTAAGGCACCACAGGCTCATCATCCTCCACCAGCCGGAATCCCGCCGGAAATTCCCGGCATCCCAGATAGGGCTGGTGATAACACTGCCCCTTTCGGGCCCGACGGCAGAGCATCTCCCTGAACTTGCCCGGATTGTCGCTGGCATTGGCTCTGTCTGTCATTTCAAAGTGAACATGGATGCAGTATTTCACATCTTTTAAAACTTCTGCCGCCCGCTGCTGGATATCCGCCTTCGTACAGAGATATGTTTCCTTATGGGCCTTGGCCGCACTAGCAGCAGAGGAGGCCAGGATTTTTGACTTCACCTCGTTCCGCCGGATATTCGTGTAACGAATCGGACTGAGCAGGTCAATCTCATCAATTACATATTTCAAGCCGGGATGCCAGAAAATGGCCTCCACCAGTCCCCGGGCCGCCGATGGAGTCATCACGTCATAAGAAACTCGCTCTACCTTCATCTCCGGCCTGGTGAAGCAGGCATAGGGTCCCCAGCATTCAATCTTCACACCATAAGCCATAGTATCCTCCTTTCAAAGAAAACCTTTTGGTATTATTATATCTTTTAAACGGATATATATCTGCTATTACAGATAACAGGAAATTTATACCCCTTAAAAGAAAAATTTTAGAAGCCTTCACAATGGCCGTTTTTTTTACCACATAATTCCTACGCCTTCCTTTTCCTCTGCCTTCAGTCCGATTTTATCATCATAGGCTCCTGAATCTGTGAGATAAGCCAGCTGGGAATCCCCTTCAAACCAGGCAATAGCCCCCTGGTTCATCAGAAGGGTAAAGGGAGAGGGACTATGGCTGTCTTTGTAATAATTGACATTTACAATATACTGCCCCGCTTCTCTCATAAGATCTCTGGTACGGATTCCCTGCTGCAGCTGGCGCAGGATTTCCCTGGCCCGGTCATCCAGAGGGATAAATACAGACCGGGTGTTGTCCCGGATCAGCTTGAACTTCATTCCGATATCCCGAAAAGCCAGTTTCTTCGTGTCACCCATAATGTCCATTCTGTCCATATTTCCTTCATTATTCTTATACCAGTTCTCATAATAGGACCGGATAGATGCAGGCTCCGCCATATGACCGGCTCCGCAGCGTGCCAGAGTGAGTTCCGTCACCTGCTTTTCTTTTTTCATAAAGCGGCTTTTGGTTTCCTTCTCTGTACGGAAAATATAAACTATACTGTCGGCCGACTGCCGCTTTCCTTCCCGGTTGCACCGCCCCGCCCCCTGGATCAGGCTGTCAAGGCCCGTATATTCCAGATAGGCCACAGGGAAATCCACATCCACACCCACGGAAATGATGCTGGTCGACACGACACGGCAGGGAAGGTTCCCGGCCAGCCGCCTCTTGATTTCAGCGATCACCCTTTTCCTGTGCACCGGGCACAGATTGGTGGACAGGTAGAAACTGTCATTTCCTTCCAGGCAGCGGTATATTTCCAAAGCCTCTTTTTTAGTGGACGCAATGCACAGGGCCTGTGGCGTCTTCTGCATGGCACCGGCAATCTCTTCATAGGTTCTGTCTCCGTCAAACCGGTAGGACACCCGGTTAAAGAACTGATACATATCCGGTATATTCTCCATGATTTCTTCAGGCTTCATGGACAGATACTGCGAAAGCTCCGGCTGGGTGGCGCTGCAGAGAACCGCACTGACGCCGTACCGTCTCACCAGCTCTTCCAGTGCCTTCAGGCAGGGGGTCAGAAAATCCAGAGGCATCATCTGAGCCTCATCAAAAACGATGACACTGTCTGCTATATTGTGCAGTTTGCGGCATTTGGATGTCCGGTTTCCATAAAGAGATTCCCAGAACTGCTCATTGGTAGTGACTATGACGGGAGCATCCCAGTTTTCCGCCGCCAGCTTCATCCGCCCTGCCATGGACTCTTCCATATCGTCATAGTCCACATTGCTGTGGCTCTCCAGCACATCAGCCTTTCCCAAAAAATCCTTAAATATTTCCGCCGTCTGTTCAATGATGGACACATAGGGAATGACATAAATAATCCGTCTCTTGTGATACTTCACAGCCTGCTTCATGGCAAAAGCCATGGATGAAATCGTCTTCCCGCCGCCGGTGGGAACGGTCAATGTATAAAGCCCCGGAGCCTCTTCTCCCTTCTCCATGCAGCGGGAAAGGATTTCATACCGTTTCTCATTGAGCCGGTTCTTCGGCCTTGTATACCCCCGGCTGTCCAGCTCCCTGAAAAACCGTTCCGCCAGCTCCGGAACAGGCCGGAACCTTCCTCTTTCCTTCGCCTCATGGGACATGAAAGATTCCGTATCCAGGAAATCAGCGTCCACCAGACAGGAAAACAGCATTCGCACCAGCATCATCCCATCTGCCGGATTCCTCATCACTTTCTGAAAAGCGGCCGCAGACACCGCCGGCAGGAGAGAACCACGGGCTGCGATTTCCTCATACTCCGGTATTTCCCTCTTCATGCGGCCCCACAAGGTGGACTCCTCGCAGGTATTCATCCGCGTCCCGCCGTCAGGAAGCCCTGCATGATGACCGGCAATACAGAAAGCCCCTGCCAGGGCTGCCGGCCCCAGCTCCTTCTGATGATCCCACAGAAACCGGGCTCCCGCCGTGGAATGATCGCCGCCCCGTTTCTTCTTCCCTCTTATATATGCCTGAAACGAAGAACTGTACTTTCCCAAATCATGATTCTTCCCCAAAAGTACGCCTGCATCCTTCATGCCGAAAGGCTCTGCAAACAGCCCCGCCAGCCTTGCCGTCTCCGCCAGATGATCTTCCAGCCGCTGAATACGTTCTTCATCCAAATGCCCGATAAATTCGTCCATGCTGTCCCCCTGATGTCCATAAACAACCTGTGATTTACTCCAATGCATTGGCATATGGTTTATCTATTTCTTATTATACTCTTTACTATGACAGCCCTTGTCACCGACAAACGCAATATAAAAAAATAATCAAAATCTAATCATTCTGTACAAACAAAATCGCTTCCCTATTCCTTCGCCACAACAAAAACTTCCCGAAGCCCCACAGATTACTCAAGCCTTACCTCATAAAGGCCTATCTGCCGTACTTCAGGAAGTTTTATCCCTCCTCATATAATTTCAATCCACGCTTCCCGCAAGGGAAGCGACTTTGAAATACCTTTCTCTACACCCGCCGCAGCAATTTCAATCCACGCTTCCCGCAAGGGAAGCGACGGTTTCCACGTCCGAAATCTTCTGACTGTACTCGATTTCAATCCACGCTTCCCGCAAGGGAAGCGACTAGGGGAGTGCTCATTCACATCGTTAATTGGCGTTTTCAATCCACGCTTCCCGCAAGGGAAGCGACCGCAGGGTCAAGCTGTCCCCTGATGGCCGCACGAATCAGCATGGTTTCCGCGAACCGGGATTTTGAGAGTTCCTGTACAAGCGGATTTCATGCTTTTCTCCTTTGGGCACTTGGGGCTCGCGCTTACCGTATGATGGCGTTATGTTTTCATACCCCATCATTTTTCTCTATTATACTATTTCCCAAAGCAGTCCGCTTTCTCTTCCTGTGGAAGCCCAGAGACAGGCCACAGGCCGGCGGCTTTCATCTGCTTTTCCACTTCCTTTTCCGGTATGGAGAAGTCACGGCCGAAGAGTTCGTGGGTTACGTAGAGAGGCTCCACGGTGTCTATGATTTCCCTGGCCGCGTCGTCGGCGAAGGGGCGGTGCTGGTCTATGGCGGTGATGTGGCGGCTGATGATGTCCGGCGTCACAGGGGTGGGAATGGTGTCGGAGAGGCTTTTCCGGTAGGCGCCGGAGAGGGAGCAGCTGAGGTGGATGCCCTGGATGAGGGATTTCAGGGAGCCCAGGCGGCTTACCACGTCACATACATAGCGGACGCCCTGGGTTTCGATTTCCAGATCGGGACAGGTGTTCATGAGATGGCCCGTATCCAGCATGATGCCTACGTTGTTCCCAGGGAGGAGGCGGAAGAAATAGTCCACTTCCTCCGGCTCCAGGGTATAGAGGCCGGGCCAGAAGATGTTTTCAAAGAGCACTTTCACCGTTGGCGGGATCTCAGAGGCCAGGGCGCTGTACACTTCTGCCGCCGCTTTCAGCACGTCCCTGTCGGTGTAACGGAAGCGGCGTGTCCATATTTCGTCCAGGGAGCAGTGGGCCACGTGCCACACCAGGTACTCCGGCTGTTCCGCCAGGGCGGCGCGGATGTTCCTGCGGATTTTCTCTATCCAGTCTTCCACCGTCACTCCGCCGAAGGTGTTTATGAGGGATTTTCTTGTGGGGAAATCTTTTTCGTAGAAATTTTTCTTTCCCAGATAGAAATCCATCCAGTCCGGCCAGTAAGCCAGATGGCAGCCCAGGGTAAGGCCCGCCGCCGGATGAGGGGCGGGCTCGGTGCCGTAAACCAGGTTCTCAATGCCGTCCAGATGGAGTTTCTTTATGATTTTTTCCATGTCCCCCGCCCGCTCGCCGGGCATGATGTAATGACTGACTGCCTGTTTCAAGGTATCCCTCCTTTGTAATGCTTTTCTATACTATAGCACATGGGAGGAGAGACGGAAGGTTCGCCCTTTGGGCGAACGGGGGCGCGGCTGACGCCGCAGGTTGTATAGAAAGGTTGTGTAGAAGGGTTGTGAGGAAAAGGTTCATGGACACGCCTGTGGCGCGAGGGTGCAAAGGGTTCCCTCCCCCTCACTTATTGTCCCACCGCTTGCGGGGTAGCAGAATGGGCCTCTCTATCTTTAAGGAAGCACTGATTAATTCA
>DCJJ01000032.1 GCA_002320515.1 Dialister sp. UBA1703
CCGAGTAAAATTTTACACTAAGCACTGGCAGGCTAAGGGTGTATTGAGTTAAGATATATAGGACAGTTGTTTGAATTAAGAATTTTATTATAATAAAGCTATTAATTCTTTCAGGAGACAGTCATGAATATAGCAGTAGCAGGAACCGGTTATGTGGGTCTTTCGTTAGCCACCCTTCTTTCGCAGCACAACCATGTGATGGCAGTAGATATTATTCCGGAGAAGGTGGACATGGTGAACCATCGAAAGTCACCTATCCAGGATGAATATATAGAGAAGTATCTGGCAGAGAAGGATCTGGATCTCACGGCCACCATGGACGCAGAGGCGGCGTATCGGGATGCGGAAATCGTGATTATTGCCACGCCTACCAATTATGACAGCCAGCGGAATTTTTTTGACACGTCTTCTGTAGAGGCCGTTATCAAGCTGGTGATGAAGTACAATCCCCATGCCATTATGGTCATCAAGTCCACTATCCCTGTAGGATACACGAAGGAAATCCGGGAGAAGATGGGGTCGAAGAATATCATTTTCAGCCCTGAATTCCTGCGGGAGAGCAAGGCCCTTTATGATAATCTCTATCCCAGCCGCATCATCGTTGGTACGGATTTGTCCGATGCCCGGCTGGTAAAGGCGGCGCATACCTTTGCCCGTCTCCTCCAGGAGGGAGCCATTAAAAAAGATATTCCCACCCGTTTCATGGGATTCACAGAAGCAGAGGCGGTGAAACTTTTTGCCAATACCTACCTGGCCATGCGTGTTTCCTATTTCAATGAACTGGACACCTATGCGGAAATGAAGGGGCTGGATACCCGGGAAATCATCGACGGTGTGTGCCTGGATCCCCGGATCGGGGAGTTCTATAACAATCCATCCTTTGGCTATGGCGGCTACTGCCTGCCGAAGGATACGAAGCAGCTTCTGGCCAATTACCGGGATGTGCCGGAGGATTTAATTGAAGCCATTGTGAAATCGAACCGCACAAGAAAGGATTTCATCGCTGACCGGGTGTTGGCAAAGACGGGGTATTACCATGATGGCAGTAGTTATGATGCGGCCAGGGAAAAGCCCATGACCATCGGCGTATACCGACTCACCATGAAATCGAATTCCGATAATTTCCGTCAAAGCAGCATCCAGGGGGTCATGAAGCGGATTAAGGCCAAGGGAGCGGAAGTCATTATCTATGAGCCCACCTTGGAGGACGGAAGCACTTTCTTCGGAAGCCGTGTGGTGAATGATATGGAGAAGTTCAAAAAGGAGAGCCAGGCTATCATTGCGAACCGCTATGATGAAGTGCTGGATGATGTGAAGGACAAGGTGTATACCCGGGATCTCTTCGAGCGGGACTGAATCAGAGGACTTTGAGGGGCGGTCAGACTATCAGACTGACATGGGGCCTGGAAGTGTATCCCCGTTTACGGTAAGTCACGTAGAGCAGGGAGATTTCGAGGTTTCGCTTCGCTGTGCTCGAAATGAGGGGGCAGAGATGGGTATGTAATCAAAGAGGCATCCTGTTTTTCAGGATGCCTCTTTTTCTTTTTATTTTTATTTATTTTTCTCTATCATCTGTTTTTTGATTTCTTCTACGGTTTCAAGAGGAAGGCTCGTACCCTTTGATACATCTTCCACAGAGAGGCCCATAGAAAGCAGGCGGACGGCAGTCTCATTCAGGCCTTCCAGACGGCCTTCCTGACGGCCCTGGGCCAGGCCTCTGTTCAGGGCTTCTTCTGAAATATTTAAGCTCAAGTTGCACATAGTATTCATCTCCTCTTCCATTTCCGGCGTCATTTCAATGTGATATTCTTTCTGCAAAATGTTTCTTTTCGAGTCAAAGGTTTGCTGGCTTTCGGTGAAAAGAACCTGCAGCAGGTGAATCAGTCTGTCTTTGTCTGCCTTTTCTCCCAGGCTGATAAGAACGATGTTGACCAGGTCATAGTTCTCAGGCGATTCCTTGTAACGGTGGAGCAGGTGCTTTTCTTCCAAACGGTAGCGATTGATATAGCTGTCTTCGCTGGGCGAATCCATGCAGATCCAAATGGAATATATCTTTTTGATGCTATTATAATCCTTGCCTTCGAATTCCCGCTCTTTCTGTGAAGAAATAAGGCGGCAGGCATAGAAGACGGCCCTTTTCATCAGATGGTACCCCAGGGTCGATTCTTTCTGGCTGCGCTGGGCCTCTACGTTGATAATGAGGGTCATGGTTTCCTCTGTGCCTGGTGCGCGGGCATGGAAGAGGATGTCGTAGGTGATGTATCCTTCTTTCGGTGCCCCGTCCTCATTGCGGTCGCCTGAGATTTTGGAGGGCACGGCATTCGTAAGGCCCGGGTTTACAGGTACACTTCCCACAAGGGGTGTTCCTTCAATATATTTGTTTGCAATGTCATCGATGCTGGCATCCTGAAATTCGGGAACCACCTTTTTTACGATTTCAGCGAGCAGTTTCCGGCTGGCTAAAAGGTGCTTGGCGTGCTGGTCATACTTTGCGTTATCCGAACCGTATAGGGAATCCATCATATTTTCTGTTATGATAAGTCTTTGCTCGGTCATGGATTCGCCTCCTTTCTTTCTCTATCCATATTGTAAGGGAATAAAGAGGTGGATGCAAGGAAAGAGTGATTCAGGGGAGGAATCATTAGCTTGTAAGATAATCAGGCAATCAGACTGGTGGGAATGCACTTTTTCTCACATACAGCGGACTGCATATGAGCAGGGAGATTTCTCCACTCTGTGGAGATCCTGTATAGGACCTCCAAGTCAGCCGAAGTTGGCCTCCAGCCTGCCCAATAAGAGGTTTTCCTATTGTCGGCTGACCGGCTGCGGTCGAAATGACGGGGGTGCCAGACGGTCAGATAGCAGACAATCAAACAATCAGACAATCAGACAATCAGACTTCAGGCTGGGCTTGGAGGAAACTCCCTCATGAAATGTGAAAGACGGCCAAAAACTCCCTCATGAAAGCGACTATTTGTCAAAAGTAGATGGAAATGAAGATATCCTATTCCCAAAACTTTGAAAAACAGGAAGTTTTGGGAATAGGAATGGTGGGAGAATGGGCCTTATGAAAAAGCCCGTTTTACAAAAGTGCGGCATGCCGCACTTTTGTAAAACGGGAAGCGTTCAGGAAATTGATTTGCATGAGGTATTTATGGCGCCACGGTTTCTGCTGTTTCTACAAACCAGAGGGGATGGTCTCTCTTGAGCGTTTCACGGAGGGCGTCGCCCTCTTTTTTATTTTCCAAAAGGAGGAAGAAGGCGGAGCCGGAGCCGGTCATGAGAGTGGGGCGGGAGAGTGCGCGGAGGGCGCAGGCGGTTTCGCAGAGGATGGGATGGGTGGGGAAGAGGGCGCTTTCGAAGTCGTTGGACAGGGAGGAAAGAAGGAGGTTTTTGTCTCTTGTTTCCAGGGCCTTTACACAGAGGGCGGTGGTGTTTTCCGGCCGGAGTTTCCGGGCATCGATGGCGGCGTAGGCTTTGGCGGTGGAGACGGAGACCTGGGGGCGGACAATGAGAAGGGGGAGGCCCGTCCAGGGGGCAAGGGGGGTGAGTTTTTCCCCGATACCTTCACAGCGGGCGGCGCCGGCAAGGACGCAGAAGGGGATGTCGGCGCCCAGAGCAGCGCCCAAGGCGGCGAGTGTTTCCGGGGTGTCCCCTGTTTCATAGAGGGCGGAAAGTCCCCGGAGGACGGCGGCAGCGTCGGAGGAGCCGCCGCCCATGCCTGCTTCGGAAGGGGTTTCCTTGGCAAGGGTCATGGAGGCGCCGCCTATGATATGGCGGGCAGCAAGGAAATGCTCCGCCGCCTTCACCATGAGGTTGTCCCGGCCCGCCGGGGCGCTGCCCTTCAGGATGGAAAGGCTGACGGTGTCCGCCTTTTTGAGGGTGATGGTGTCATGGAGGGAGATGGAGTGCATGACGGAGTCAATGTCATGGTATCCGTCCGGCCGTCTTTCTCCCACGGACAGGGTGAGATTGATTTTTGCATAGGCTGTTTCCTGTATCATTTCATGCTCCTTGTGGAAATAGGTTTTCTTTATTATAGCCTATAGGGGGGACCGTTGTCCGCTATGGGCTGCCTGCTGGCTGTGAGCGGATGGACTGTATTCCCGAAAGCGGGGAGGTTCAGACGGTGAGACGGTCAGACAGTCAGACATCAGACTTCCCGCAGCCCCTCCGGCCATTCTTTGCCTGCAGCTCAGATGACAGTTGAGGGCGGGAAGTATAGCGCGTAACGTAAGGCTCCTTCCGCTGGAAGGAGCTGGGGGGCAGGGCTGAGGATAGGCCTTTGCGGAGCAAAGGCGCCGCCGAAAGGCGGCCCTAACCTGCGGCGTCAGCCGCGCCCCCTTTTTACTTGCGGCGTCAGCCGCCACCACAACCCTCGGGCCAAAGGCCCGTCAAACTTAAGAACCTTTTCCTTCCACAACCTTTTTACACAACCCTTCTACACAGCCCTTCTGCACCCACAAAGCAAAGCTGCACGGGGCCAATCAAAAAGGGGCTGTGAAAAAATACAGAAATGACACCGCTGCCACTCCACCTCACTGTCATTTCGACGGGAGCCGGTCAGCCGCCAATAGGAAAGCCTCTTATTG
>DCJJ01000066.1 GCA_002320515.1 Dialister sp. UBA1703
GTTCGCTTGCCACCCTATTCAGGGGGGAGAATAAACCTCTCAATGCTTTCCCACGGATTCATGTGGCACAATGCTGAGCGTCCATAGGGACACTGTGCACATCCTGCATAGGATGTGCAAGTCGGGCGAAGTAAGGCGCCTAGCCTGCCCATAAGGGCGCTTTCCTTTTGTCGCCCGACCGATACAGCGGGGGGACAATAGGGCGGGAGGGAACCCTTTGAATCCAACGGGCCCTTTTAAAAATAATTTAAAGAAATAATTCATTGTCCGTGGTACAATAAAACTGATAATACCCGATTACAGGAAGAAATGAGGGATAGTTATGGAAACGTGGAAAAAAGCCGGTCTGGCAGCGGCGGCTGCTTTGATGATAGGTGTGCCCGCAGAGGCGGCAGAAATCGCCCAGAATGCAGTGCTTTCGGGCACTGTCACTTCTGTGGTGGATGTGAATACGACGGTGAAGGAGGGGCAGGTGCTGGCTACGGTGGATTCTCTGGTAGGTCCTGTGCCGGCGGCCCGGGCTGATGCGGACGGTGTGGTGAAGAAGGTACTGGTTGTGAAGGGACAGCAGATTGCAAAGCAGGATGCGGTGGCTGTCATTGAAACCAATTAATGGATAAGGAGCTTCTAATGCATGCGATTGCAAGCAAGAAAATAAAAAGGCTGGCCCTTTCGGTGTGCCTGGCGCTGGGATGCGTCCTGCCGGCGGCAGCGGAGGAGTTTCTTCCTCTTTCCGATGTGAAGGAAGGCATGCATGGGTATGCGAAAACGGTGGTGCACGGCACGAAGATTGACACTTTTGACGTGGATGTGCTGGGTATCATGAAGAATAAAGGGGCCACAGGCGGGGATCTGGTGCTGGTGAAGGTGTCGGGCCCGGTCATTGACGCGTCCGGCGGTATCGCCCAGGGCATGAGCGGCAGTCCTGTGTATATTGACGGAAAACTGCTTGGCGCCATTGCCTACGGTTTTCCCCAGTCCGACGGCCGTATCGGCATGGTGACTCCTATTTCCGATATGCTCCGCCTCTGGACGGTGGATACGAGTAGGGATGAAGGAAACAGGAAATCGGACAGCGGCCTTATTCCGCTGGCTACGCCCCTTATGGCATCGGGCTATACGCCTTCGGCCATGGAATTCCTGACGGATAAGATGAAGGATTTCAACATGGTGCCCTATTCCGCCGCTTCCGCCGGCGCCGACGAGACGCCCAGGCCTCTGGAGGCTGGGGGCGCGGTGTCTGCCACTCTGGTGACAGGGGATTTGAAGCTTGGCGCCGTGGGTACGGTGACCTATGTGGACGGAGACCATATGGTGGCCTTCGGCCATCCTTTCCTGGATAAGGGCAGCTCTTCCTATTTCATGCATAATTCCTATATTTTCACCGTGGTTCCCAGCCATAACATTCCCTTTAAAATGGGCAGTGTAGGTGCGGAAATCGGTACGGTGAACGAGGATCGGGGCTCCGGTATCAGCGGTCTTTCGGGAAAGGTGCCGGAGTCCGTGCGTCTCCATTCTTCCGTGCTTGATGAGGATACGGGAAGGACGGGGGATCTCAATGTGCGTATGGTGCAGAATGAGCGCATGCTGCCCATGCTTTCGGTGACCTCCGTTTACAACAATATCAGCAACACCCTGGACAGGAACGGCGAGGGGACGGTGTCCCTTTCCTACACCATGTACCCGAAGGATCTGAAGAAGAAGCCCTTTACCCGGTCCAATATGTACTGGTCTTCCAAGGATGTGTCGGAGCGGAGCGTGGATGAAATGTACAATGTCATCCGCATTCTGGAGCAGAACCGGTTCGAACCCTACACCCTTCGGGATATTTCCGTGGACATGAAGGTGACAAAGGAGAGGAAGACCGCCCAGCTGCTGGACGCTTCCGCTTCGCCCACCGTCGTTTCTCCGGGAGATACCATTTACGTAAGGGCAAGACTGGCTCCCTATCGGGGAGAGGTGTTCTACAAAGATCTGGCTTTCACAGTGCCCAAGGACCAGCCTCTGGGCCCCATGATCCTGGAAGTCAGGGGCGGCGGCGTAGTGCCGCTTCCTTACCTGATCCAGCAGCAGAAATATAATCTCACCGATGAAATCCTGGAGCGTATCCGCACCTATAAGGATTTCAACGATTTATTTGATAAACTGGAAAAAGAGGATAAAAACAACCAGGTGGTGGTTGAAATCCTTGATCCCAATGTGAGCATGATTTCCAGAGATGAGGAAAACGGCACCAAGGCGGAAATCCAGGATAAGAGACCTTCCCAGAACCCGGACTATCTGAAGGGGAAGAAGGGAGACAGCGCGGAAGGGGAGAAGGATGAAGACAGCCCCAAGAGCAGCGTGGACACCGATTATGTGGTTTACGGCGACGGGCAGTTCACCTTCCAGGTCATGGCTCCCGAGGACCGGGATGAGGCCCTTAAGAAGCTGGCCAAATCGAACCAGAAGATGATTGCGGATATGAAGAATGAAGGAAAAGATTCCATTTCCGGGAACGATAAAGAGGCTGGGAAAGAGGAGCCGAAGAAAGAAAAGGGGCAGAAGTCCGATGATAAGAAATCGAATGCTTCCTATTTCCGGATGAGTCATTTCCTCACCCATTTATAATTACAGGGAAAGGAGGGACATATGGGATTTCTGGAATCTCTGGGCCGGCAGACCCTGTCCATATTTCACCAGCTGGGAGCGGTGGTGCTGCTTCTTCTGGCGGCGGTGAAGGAAATATCTGCCATCCGCGGGAAGGAAACCTGCAGGCAGTGCCTTTCTCTGGGGGTCCTGTCCTTTCCCATTGTGGCACTCACCCTTTTATTCACAGGCATGGTGCTTTCCGTGCAGATTGCAGGAGAGCTGACCAAGTACGGCGCTGATTTTACGGTAGGCGCCATTGTGGCCATCGGCATCGGCCGCGAACTGGGCCCGGTGCTCTGCGGCGTGGTGCTGGCAGGCCGGGTGGGCGCTGCCATTACGGCGGAAATCGGTACCATGCGTGTCACCGAGCAGATTGACGCTCTCCGCTGCATGGCGGTAAGCCCGGTGGGGTACCTGGTGGTGCCCAGGCTCATTGCCTGCATGTGCATGCTGCCCATTCTTGACGTCTTCGGCGTGGCCATCGGCGTAGGCGGCGGCATGATGGTGGCATCCCTGTCCCATGGGGTGTCGTCCTACGTGTTCATGCATTCCATCCACGTATACTGCGTGCCTTCGGATCTCTACATCGGCGTATTCAAGTCCGTCATTTTCGGCATGATCGTAGCCCTGGTGGGCTGCGACCGGGGCATGACCTGCACCGCCGGTGCGGAAGGGGTCGGCAAGGCCACCACCCAGTCCGTGGTGTACTCCATTATCATGCTCTTTGCAGCCAATTATATTCTTTCGTCTATTCTTTTCTGAGAGGCCCTATGATTTCCATCAGACATGTGTACCAGACCTTCGGGTCCAGGCAGATATTAAAAGACGTGAGCCTGACGGTGAAAGACGGAGAGACCATGGTAATCCTCGGCGCCTCCGGTTCAGGCAAATCCACACTGCTCAAGCTGATTATCGGCCTTCTTACGCCTACATCGGGAGAAGTCCTGGTGGACGGGAAGGACATGGGCCGTCTCAGCGAAGAGGAGCTGAACAAGGCCAGAAGAAATATGGGCTTCGTTTTCCAGTACTCCGCCCTCTTCGACTCCATGAACGTGAAGGAAAATGTGGCCTTCGGCCTCCGCATGCATACGAAACTTCCCGAGGAGGAAATCGACCGCATTGTGAAGGAAAAGCTCCACCTGGTGGGACTTGACGGCATAGAAAACCTCATGCCCTCAAGCCTTTCCGGCGGCATGAAGAAAAGGGTGAGCCTGGCCAGGGCCATTGCACTGGAACCGAAGATCATCCTTTACGATGAGCCCACGGCGGGGCTGGACCCCATCCGGTCCACAGATATCAGCCTCCTTATCAAGCATACTCAGAAGGCCCTGCATGCCACCAGCGTGGTGGTGACCCACGATTTAAAGTCGGCGGAAATGATAGCCGACAGGATGGCATTTCTTTATAAAGGTTCCTTCCTGGCCATAGGCAGGCCGGAGGATTTAAAGGCGTCGGAAGACGAAAGGGTGAGGCAGTTTATGGAAGGACTGCCGTCGGACCCTGATTTTTTGAAAGAAGGTGACATGCCTTGAAATGGTCCACAGAAGCAAAGGTAGGGGCTTTTTCCCTGTTGGGCATTATACTTTTTGCAGCCATTGTGATTGAGCTGGGAAATACGGTGATTTTCGGGAAAAGCGGATTTCATGTTACCGGCTATTTCAAAGAAGCGGAAGGCATCGAACCGGGAAATCCCATCCATTATGCCGGCGTGGAAGTGGGCATGGTAGATAAGATTTCCGTGGAAAACGGGGAAGCGGTAGTGCGCCTTCGTTTCTATAAAGACGCCCAGGTGCCAAGGGATGCGGATTTCTCCATCCAGACCTCTTCCGTCATGGGGGGACGTTTCATCAAAGCCTCCGGCGGCCATCAGGACAGGGGATACCTTTCCGACGGCATGACCGTCCAGGGCAAGGCGGCTCCGGGCATCGACCAGGCCATGGACAAAATGGACAAGCTCATTAATTCCGCCCAGACCATGCTTGACGGCATTAATACGGTGGTGGCGGATCCGGCGGCCCAGAAAAATGTGAAGAACAGCATCAGCAACTTCGACGCCGTTTCCCAGAACCTGGCCATCCTTACTGCCCAGGGCATCCAGACGGCCAATGAAATCGAAGGCATTACCTCCCAGATCAATTCCATGCTCTACCAGCTGAACGGCGACGGCAAGGCAGTGAATGATGCCCGCCGGATTATGGACAATCTGGCAGTGGCTTCTGAAAATGCAAGAAAAATTTCAGGCAATGCAAAAGAGATTTCAGGGAAAATTAATGGTATAATGAATGGACAGACCGATTTTAATGTATCTGTTTCAGGCGAATTGTTATATAATACAACAAAGGATGATTTTTCGCCGAATCTGTTTTTCCGCGTAGGCAAAGGTACCTATGGACTCCTGGGGATTGAGTCGCTGACCAATGATCCTGTATATGATGCCGTATTTGGTAGGACGAGAGGGATTTACGGCTATCATGCAGGCATTATCAGAAACAAACTGGGTGCCGGTGTGGATTACGAGAAAAACCGGTGGAAGTTCTCAGCAGATCTCTTCAATCCCGATGATCTGACCATGCGGGTGCGCGGGAGCTATGCGCTGGATGACCATTTCTTCCTCACCGGACAGTCCATCTTCCCCCACAGCAACAGGGGCGGCGGTGAATATATCGGCCTTGGCTATAACTATTAATACATCTGATTAGAAGGGATGAAATATATGAATAAATATACCTACCGTATTTTGGCAGCTTCCATCGTTATGGCACTCACCTTCGGAGTGGGAGCGGAAGCAAAGGGTGAAAAGACCCGCACCACCACTGATCCATCCATTACCCAGAAGGCCTTTGACGCCCAGATGAAACAGGCAAGCCCTGACAAGACAGTGAATTTCAACAACATGCTCATGACCCAAAATCTGGGTGACGCATTAACCAACGTAGCAGCGCCGGAAGCCTCCTCCCTGGACATCGACCTTCGGGGCGCCGTTTCCACAGCTATCCAGAATAACCGTGACATCACCATTGCTGACCTCCAGCGGAAGGAAGCAGAAGCTGATGTCAGTGCGGCAGCCGCTGCCAAGAACCCGTCTGTAGGCTACAGCTGGCAGGGAAACCAGTTCAAAACACGCGTCGTTTCCACCAGAGGAGATATAAATAACCGCTCCTACAGCCAGGGCGTCAATGTATCCATGCCCATCTGGACCGGCGGAAATCTGGAAGGCCAGATCAACAGAGCCCGCTATGCAAAGAACGTGGCTGACCTCACCTACTACAAAACAGAAGCGGACACCAAGCTTTCTGCCGTAAAGGCTTACTACGGCTATCTGGAAAATATCAAACTGGCAGATGTGCAGGCCATGTCCGTCAACGATTACGCCAGCCATCTGAATAACGTACAGCAGCAGTTCGATGCAGGCATTGTGGCCAAACTGGATGTCCTCACTTCCAGTACTTCCCTGGCCAATGCAAAGCAGAGAAAAATAGCCGCTGACAATGCAAGGGATATTGCAGAAGCCAACCTGAATAACATCATGCGCGTCCCCATGAATACAAAGCTGAACCCCCTGGATAAAGATTTCCCGGAACCGGCTTTTGATATTACCATGGACCAGGCCATTGCCATGGCGGAGAAATACCGCTGGGAATTGATTCAGTCCGACTACAATGTACGCATTGCCAATGAAGCCCTCCGCATTGCCAAATCAGGCTACATGCCCACCGTCAGCGTAGGCGGCGGCTACTCCTGGGACTCCGCAGCCCTTTCCAAAGTGGACAAGGATGACTGGGCCCTCCTTGGAAAAATCAGCTGGAACCTCTGGGACGGCGGCTCCACCCAGGCAGCAGTAAAGAAAGCCAAAGAAGGAGTCAAAGTGGCACAGGAACAGCTCCTCCAGGCCAGGGAATCGGTGGAACTGGAAGTACGGCAGGACTACCTCAACGTCCTTTCCTACAAAGAACAGATCCGCGCCACCGAAGCGGCTGTAGCCCAGGCAGAAGAAGCATACAAAATCGCCACCGTCCGCTACAGCAGCGGCGTAGGCATCAACCTGGATGTACTGGATGCAGAACTGCAGCTTAACACAGCCCGCACCAACTACATCACCGCCCTTTATAACTACAACATCAGCCTGGCCACCCTGGAACACGCCATGGGCATCCCGGCGGTGATCCACCCCGAATTCGCATCCCCTCTGAACCAGGCGGGAAAATAGTGTGCTAGTGAGCTAGTGTACTAGTGAGCTGGTGTACTAGTGAGCTGGTGGGCTGGTAAAAACCATACAACCGCGCCTTTGGCGCGAGGGAAATGCACCCCTTCTGCCGCTTTCGGCGGCGTCTCCCCCGGAGGGGGAGATGCTAGGGAAGCACTGATTAATTCATAGAGTCTGCTTTTATAAGAATT
>DCJJ01000122.1 GCA_002320515.1 Dialister sp. UBA1703
CCGTGCGTTAGCACAGGGCCATATGCCCCTCTGCCGCGCAGCGGCAGGCCCCTTCGGGAATACCGACCAGCCCACCAGCTACCAGCCACTGCGCCGCCAGGCGCATCCCGATCCCGGCCCCGATCCCCGCCGCTCCGCGGCTGCACGCCCCCTCTGAACCTTCACGCCCTTCCGGGCATGTCAAAAAAAGCAGCGCCTCCTGAAGAGAAGTGCTGCTTTTTATTTCAATCATGGTGAGAGAAATGCACTTTTACATTATCTCCCCTTTTCACTCTGGCTCCGATGCCCGGATCCTGTTTATCTGCATACCCGCTGCCATCGGGCTGGAATCCCAGGCCTGCTCTGGTGAGCCATTCGCCTACGTCTCTCATGGACCAGCCGGTGAAGCTGGGGAGGCGGAATTCTTTTTCATTGTCCCCCGGCAGTTTGGGCTTGTAGAGCTCGATGGGCCGGTCTTTGGGCTTGGCGTGGATGGTCTGGTCGTCAATGGTGGGCACTTTGAGGTAGCGCATGATCTGGGTCATGGCTTCCTTGAATACCGGCGCTGCCACCTGGCCGCCGTAGTATGTGCCCTTTGGCGTATCCAGCACCACGAGGCAGATGGCTTTGGCGTCTTCTGTGGGGCCGAAGCCGCAAAAGGAGGCAATGTACTGGCCTTTCAGGTAGCCGCCGTTCACCGGGTCCAGTTTCTGGGCGGTGCCGGTTTTGCCTGCCATGTGGTAGCCCGGCACTTTGGCATTGGTGCCGCCGCCTTCGGAGACTTCTTTTTCCATCATGTCTTTCACGTCGTCCGCTACTTTCTGTGAAATAGGATCTCCGCTGTATTCCACCGGCGTCACTTTGTAATCGCTGCCGTCGGCGTTTTTGATGGCTTCGATAATATGGGGCTTCACCATTTTTCCGCCGTTGGCAATGGCACTGTAGGCCTGCACCATCTGGAGAGGGGTGACGGCAATGCCCTGGCCGATGGACATGGTGGCCACGTCGATGGGGCGCATATCCTTCGGTTCAAAGAGGATGCCGCTGCCTTCGCCGGGAAGTTCGATGCCCGTAGGTTTCCCGAAGCCGAAATTCTTGGCGTATTCGGTTAATGTATCACCGCCGGTAAGAAGGCCGATATGGGCAAAGCCGGTGTTGATGGAAAATTTCAGGATGTCCACCAGCCGCACGTCGCCGTAGGACTCATCGTTCCAGTTCCGGATGGCATGGCCGGAGGCCCAGACGGCGCCGGGATCGTGCCACACCCGCTGGGTGTCGTAGGTGCCGGCGGACAGGGCTGCAGAAGCAATGATGGGCTTAAAGGTGGAGCCCGGTTCGTAAATATCCACCACTGCCCGGTTCTTGAACTGGGCTTCCGCTGCTTTGTCATAATGGTTGGGATCGTAGGACGGTCTGTTTCCCAAAGCCAGGATGGCTCCGGTCTTGGGGTCCATGACAATGATGATACCGCCGGACGCATGGGTGGATGCCATGGCCCGGTCCAGTGCTCTTTCCGCATAGAACTGGATATTCTGGTCAATGGTAAGGTATACTGATTTTTCCTTCTTTGCCTTGTAGGGCGCCATGGCCGATTTCAATATGGGATTCCCTCTGGCGTCCGTAAGTATATGCTGCTTATTTGCCCCGCCGCGGATAAGGCTGTCCAGGGACATTTCCAGCCCGTCCAGGCCCTTGTCGTCCAATCCCACGAAGCCAAGCACATTGGCGGCCATGGAGCCATTGGGATAGAAACGGCGGCTTTCATCGAAGAAACCGAAGCCCTTCCAGCCCTTTTCCTTAATGAGGGCGATAACCTTATCCGAATCTTCGGGGTCCATAATCCGTTCCATCCACACGAAACGGGTGTCCTGGGACAGGTCCTTTTCCAGATCCCCTTCCTTCCGGTGAAGGAGCGGCGCCAGTTCCTTTGCCGCCTCTGCGGGGCTCACGTTCATGGTGCCCGGGTCCACATAGAAAGATTTCACCATAATGGAAAAGGCCAGTTCCCTGCCGTTCCTGTCATAAATGGTGCCTCTGGGGGAATAGAGGGTCTGCACCCCTTCCGTCTGGTTTATGGCCATTTCCTCATAGTAATGGCCCCGCACAATCTGCACCCACATGAGACGAAGGAGCAGAAGACCTCCTATGAGGCAGATGAAAAAGGAAAGTTTCACGCTTCGCTTCCTCATCCTATTTCTGGGCAATTCCTTCCTCATGGTCCCTTCTCCTCTTAAACCTTACTGCTGCATCATAAAGGGCAGCAGGATTATTTTCCAGATTTCCGTTCTGCACGCGGAGGAGAAGATTTTTCATTCCTTCCCCCACCATGCTCCCCAGCACCTGGGGTACATTCTTATCATAATGGAGCTCCCGGGTGGTTACCGGCACGGATAAAGCCAGATCCTCCATGTACCGGCCGAAGGCGCTGTGGCCTTCGGTAGCGGAAAAAGGACGTCCGCAGCCGATAATATCCGCATTCCCCAGATCCGTCATCTGATGGAAAGCCTCTGCCATATCCTTGGACGAACGGAAAACGCCCTTCCTGGCCAGGCTCCTCACCCACTTCAGCCCGTTGGCTTCGCCGAAATTGGCGAAATAGTGAAATTTCATGTGATTCTCCACAAGCCAGACCACCCGGTCCGTGAAATCGGCGGGCATCTGCCAGCGGGTCAGGATTTCACGGGCCATGCGTGCCCCTTCCGTGTCATGGCCGTAATCGGTGAGCTTTCCCTTCCGCACTGCCCGGATACCGGGCATCCCTTTTCCCACATCGTGGAGAAGAGCCGCCCAGCGGTTCAAAAGCAGGGGCGATGAAGCATCCACCACCGCCAGGGTATGGTACCAGCCGTCATACTTGTGGAATTCCTTCTGTTGGGGAAGTCCCACCAGATGGGAAAGCTCCGGCAGAATGGGAACGAGCCGGTAAACACCGTTCTCCTTCACCCGGCAGCTCCTGTCAGAAAGCCCGGTGCGTACCATAAGATCCAGCCCCCGGGCTGCATGGGCCGTTACCAGAAGACGGTTCACCTCATCCCGCACCCGTTCCAGAGAAAGCCCTTCCACCCGGGGAAAGGCCCCTTCCATGCCCTCCACCAGACTTTTGTCCGCCATGAGATCAAGCTGCCCCAGAAAACGGCAGGCCCGGAAAAGACGAAGGGCATCCTCTTTGAAACGGCTCTCTGCATCCCCTACAGTACGGAGCTTCTTATTCTTCAAATCACGAAGACCATGGAAATAGTCATAAAGGCATCCGTCCACATCCACCGCCATGGCATTCACCGTGAAATCCCGGCGGCTCACATCCTCCTTCAGCGTATCAGAAAAAGAAACCTCCGACGGCCTATGGGAATCTTCGCCGTAAAACTCCCTGCGAAAAGTGGTGACCTCATAGGACTTTCCCTCCCGCACCACAATCACCGTGCCAAAACGACGTCCCCCGCCGTCAATGGCCTTCCAGCCGGAAGATTTGGCAATGGAAACGATTTCATCAGGACGGGCAGACGTCGTTATATCCCAGTCATGGGGCACCAGACCCATGAGAAGATCCCGCACGCAGCCCCCCACCACATAGGCCTCTTTCCCCTCATCATTCAATTTTCGGAGGATACAGAGCGCCCCTTCATCGATTTTCCCGATCCGCTCATCTTCCCTGTCACCGTCAAAAGAAGAATCCCGGAAATGGGAAATCACGCGGCCAATCAGATTCATAGAAATGCCTTCCCTGAGAAATGCTCCTGCCGGAATGCAGAAAACCTTTAAATTCAATAGTTGTATACCTTATTATATACTTTTCACAAGAACGAGGAAAGGGGGGGCGACCGCTCCGCGGGCGCCGTAAGGTTCTTAAGATTGACCGGCCTATGGCCGGAGGGCTCTTAGGTTTGACGGCGCCTATGGCGCCGAGGGTTGTGGATAGCCGCAGCG
>DCJJ01000048.1 GCA_002320515.1 Dialister sp. UBA1703
GGCGGCGGGTTGTGTATCGCTTCGCTCAGGGGGCAACGGCCCTTCGGGCCGAGGGTTGTGGTGGCGGCTTCGCCTGTGGGAAGGGAGCCCCCATTACGCAGAAAGCGCCGCTTTGTCTGCGGCGCTTTTTATTATTTCTTCATGGCTTCTTCCAGGAAGGAAGTGTTTACCACATCTTTGGCATCCAGTTTCCCGTCGATCATGCCATGGGAGGAGTACCAGTCGATCTGGGTTTTGATGTCATCAGCCATGAGCACGCCGTTTTTATCTACATAGGGCAGGCCCAGGCGGATGTCCGCTTCCGGCGTCTTTACGTACTTGGAGATGATTTTTACCATTTCGTCCAGTTTAGCCGGATCCTTTTTGTCTACTACGGCGCTGTAGTACTCATTGCAGGCCTTATTGTAGGCTTTCATGAAACGAACGGCTGCGTCCTTGTTCTTGGCGAATTCGGGGGAGTAGAAAATGCCGCTGGTCTGGTAGGGCATGATTTCACTGACCTGGGTGATGACCTTGCCGTAGCCTTCGTTCCTGACTTTCGTAATGTTCGGTTCGTTCAGGATGCAGGCGTCGATCTGGCCGCTCTGCAGGGCTGCCATGACAGCGGACAGTTTGCCCAGAGGAACGATGGTTACATCATCCAGGGAAAGGCCTTTGGCTTCCAGCATCCGGCCCAGCATGTAATGGAAGGTGGAGCCTTTCTGGGTAATGCCTACCCGTTTGCCCTTCAGTGCTTCGATGGAAGTCAGGCCATTGTCGTATTCGGCAGAAGCGGCCAGCAGGGCGGAGGAGGAGTATCCCTTTTCTTCCCTGCCTTTATCGGCCACAATGTAAAGCTTCTGTCCTTTGGCTGCCATATTGTACAGGCCGGCCGTAATGCCGGTGGCGCCTACATCGACTTTGGAGGAAGCGGTGGCTACGGCAATGGGCTGGGCTGCATCAAACCACTGGGGATCGATGTCAATGCCCTCATCCTTAAAATAGCCCTTTTCCATGGCAATGAAAAGGGGTGCGCTGCTGGTGAGCCGGAGCATACCCAGCGTGACCTTCACCGGCTTTTTCTCACCGCCGGCGGACGTGCTTCCCGGGCCTTTGCCGCAGCCTGCAAATGACAGGGATACGGTGAGGGCCAGTATGCCTGCCAGAATCATGGCAAATACTTTTTTCAAATTCATTCTACTATTCTCCTCTCCTACTGTGGGGCATGGTAGGATACCCCGCAAAATGGGTTATTGCCTGTATTTTACTCTATTCCATGGAAAAAGCAAGAGCCCAGCGCCCGGGTTCCATCGTCCGTGCTTCGCAGCTTCGCACAGGACGATGGGCCTTGCCTGCAGAGCGGGCTATGCCGCCGACAGGCATATAAAATTTCATTGCCAAAAGGGCAATCCACCACCCTCTGAACCCTGCCACGCAGTGGCTCCATGGGCAATCCACAACCCTCGGGCCTAAGGCCGGTCAAACTTGAGAACCTTTTCCACAACCTCATCCTCAACCCTTCTACACAACCTGCGGCGAGAGCCGCGCCCCTTCTGCGCCCTTTGGGCGCAGAACCCCCTCTTTATTTCACAAAATGCTCTTTGGCAAATCCCATTTTCTGTACGATTTCCAGGGTTCCCACGAAGGTGCCTTTAGCGTCCCTGACGGCCATGTACCGCACCAGTACCGGCTCCCCTTCTTTTTCCATCCATACGTCGAAGAGGTCCTGTTTTCCTGTGCGGAAGGAGTCAATCAGGTTTTTCACCATGGGCACCACCTTTGGCGGGTGGCAGGTATAGACTTCCCGGCCCAGGGCGGTGGCGGGGCGGGAGAAGAGTTTGGGGGCGCCGTCGTCGTTCCAGTAGCGGTTGATGTCATGGGCGTCTACGAAGGTGATTTCAAAGGGGAGGGTATTCAGCAGGGCGGTGAGTTCTTTCACCGTGAGCCGGCCTGTGGGGAGATGGATGATTCCGTCGGAGAGGGAGCTTTCTTCCTTTTCCTTCGGGAAGGCTTCCTGCCAGCGGGGCTGGGGGCCGGTGAGGCAGGGTTCCATGTGGGAGAAGTCCCGGGCAATGGCTTTCCATTCTTCTTCTTTGAAATTCTTGGCACAGAGGGGGAAGAGGATGTTGTTTTCCTTGTAAATCATTTCTTCGGCTCTGGTGAGGGCGGAGGAGAGCCGCTCCTGCCACTGGGGCGTCTTGCGGACGGCGGGGCTGGCAAGGCCCCGTTTTTCCAGATTTCTCAGGGTGTCCCTGATTTCATCGTCCACGCTCCACATGACGTCGGAGGGGCCGGAGAAGCCGTAGTTCATCTTCAGGATGGGGTAGAGGACGTTCTTTTTATTGTAATGGAAGGAGATCCGGCGGAGAGCTGCCAGTTCGTCCATCAGGTTTTCTCCTGTGTCCAGAGTTTTCCGCACTTTTTCCAGGCGGCTTGCGATGGCTTCGTTTTCCAGGGAAAGGATGGACAGGGGGTGGCCGGGGATGGCGCGGAGGGTTTCGTAAAGGCCGTCGGCGCCGTCTTTCCGCTCCAGGGCGGCAGGGGAGAAGCGGCCCAGGGATTCCTGTACTTTGGCTTCGGCGGCGGCAATTTTTTCCGCTCTGGTGGCGCCGTGGAAGAGGGCGGAGTGGACGTCGCAGAGCCGCTGCACATCCCGGAGGGGGACGCCGCCTTTCAGAAGGGACTGTTCTGCCAGGGCGATTTCGCCGGGGTCCACGTCTTTGAAGTGCTTTACAAAGTCTGCCCGCACCTTTTCCAGATCCTCTCCGGCGGAAAGGCGGCGGATATATTCAGTGATTCTGGCGGTTCTTTCATCCGGTGCAGTTTCCACGGAAGGAGCCGCTTTCTCCTCAGGCGCCTGGGCGAAGGAACCGCCCAGGGTAAAGCCGTGGGCCATGAGGGTGGAAATCACCTTTCCCATGTCGATGTGCATCATCATGGCCCCTTTGGGAATGGTCATGAAACGGCCCAGGGTGTTGAGGGCTGTTTTTTCGGTAATGCGGGTAAATCCCAGTTCCTTCATAATAGGAATGAGTTCCGGGTATTCTTTCACCAGGTCATGTACGTTTTTTGTAAGATAAATGATTTTTGAGTCTGCCATGGAGGCCTCCTTCTGTTTCATAGATAATTTTCAATGGATGAAATCATTGTAACATGAAGAAAGGGGGATGTCACTACGGACACCCCCCTGCAGGTTTGAGAAAAATGATGGAAACAGATTTACAGGGTTCTCACTGCTTTCCGGCAGCGGGTGAAGATTTTCCCGAAGGCCCAGGCCGTGGCGGCGGTGAAGGCCATGCCGGGTGCGGCGGCGATGAGCATCAGGGTGAGGCCCTTGCCCAGAAGGAAGTACATCACCACCCGGGCCAGGGCGGTGCCGAAGGGGCCGGAAAAAATATAGAAAAACCGGTTTGATCCCGAAAGGAGCCAGAAGGCACCGACTCCCAGACGGAAGGACATCTGGATAGCCACATTCAGGATGGTGCAGGTGCCGAGGGAAAGGCCCATAAGGGAAGCCAGAATACCAGCGATGATATATTTCTTAAATCCAAAAACGCCGCAGATGGCCACGGCAATGGGCGCCGACAGCTGGAACTCCGTGCCCGGTACAATGCCGGGAATGCGGAAGGTGCCGCTTACGGCGATGAGTACGGCCAGAAGGGCCGTTTCGCAGCAGTCCATGACCGTGGTTCGCTCTTTATTGATGGATAAGGTCTTTTCCATGATGTTCTCCCTTGAAATTTGAGATTTTAAGATTTGAGCGGTGCTTTCCAGTATTCCCGAAGGTTGCCGCACGCTTTCGCGGGCGAGGGTTGATG
>DCJJ01000045.1 GCA_002320515.1 Dialister sp. UBA1703
TACAACCTTCGGGGCCAAAGGCCCGCCCCCCTTTGGTGCTAACGCACCACCTTCCCCCTGCAAGCGGGAGGGGACAATAAGAGGGGAGAAAATCCGGCAGGCGGGGGACAATAGGAGGGGGAGTCCCACAGGCGTGTCCATGGGCACGCCCCCCCTTATTGCCTCTCTTTACAATATGTGATATAATCAAACCGTAAGTGTGTGTATAGAGTTTCCTGTGGAGTGAGCTTCGGCTCACTCTTTCTTATTAGTGAAGTTCTATTTCGTTGTATCTTCGTTTCCTTAAGGGAGGGCATATGGCGCGCAGGGATGTGGAAGAGGCAGTGGAGAAGCTGCTGGAGTCTCGTTTGGAGGCTGATGGTCTGGAGCTTGTGGATGTGGAGTATGTGTGTGAGAGAAATTGGATTCTCCGCATTTACATCGACAAGGAGGGCGGCGTGGATTTGAACGACTGCCAGACGGTGAGCGAGAGGGCCGGAGCGCTTTTGGACGAGGCGGATTTGATTCCGGATAATTACATGCTTGAGGTTTCGTCTCCTGGTCTTGACCGTGTGCTGAAGAAGGACAGGGATTTCATTCGCTATGCCGGTGAGGATGTGGATGTGAAGCTCTTTGCTCCTCTGGAGGGGACGAAGGTGAAGGCTTTTACTGCCAGGCTGCTCGGCCTTGGCGAGGATGGAGCTCTTCTTCTGGAGACGGAGGACGGCCGGATTTCTTTAGAGAGAGATAAGATTTCGCAGGTGAGACTGCATTTTTCATTTTAGTTCCGGGAGGGAATAGTCATCGTGAATTTGGATTTAATCGAAGCAATCAAGGGCCTGGTGAAGGCGAAGAAGGTAGACGAGAAGATCGTTTTTGATGCGCTGGAAATGGTTCTGCTGACGGCGTACAAGAAGGAGAGCGGCAGCAATGCGAAGACTTCTGTCACTCTGAACCGGGAGACCGGGGATTACCATATTTATGAGGAAAAGACGGTGGTGGAGGAAATCGATCCGCTGGCTGAAAATGCCATCAATGAAATCACTGTGGCCGATGCGAAGAAGATCGATAAGACCTATGAAGCGGGTGATATGCTCCGCATTGAGGTGACACCGAAGAATTTCGGCCGTGTGGCTGCCCAGACTGCCAAGCAGGTGATGATCCAGAAGCTGCGTGAGGCGGAGAGGGGCTCCATTTATGATGAGTTCTCCGGCCGCGAGGGTGATGTGATTACGGGCACTGTGAAATGGAGCGAGTCCCGCACCATTTTCGTGGATCTGGGCCGTGTGGAAGGGATTCTTCCCTTTGCGGAACAGATCGAAGGGGAGGAGTTCCATCCCAATGACAAGATCAAGTGCTATGTGCTGGAAGTGAGAAAGACCACGAAGGGTCCGGAAATCATTCTGTCCAGAACCCATCCGGGACTCTTGAAGCGGCTCTTTGAGCTGGAGGTGCCGGAAATCTACAGCGGCACGGTGGAAATCAAGAGCGTGGTCCGGGAAGCGGGCTCCCGCTCCAAGATCGCCGTTTACGCCATGGACCCCAATGTGGATCCGGTCGGCGCCTGCGTAGGACCGAAGGGCCAGAGGGTGCAGAACATTGTGAACGAGCTTCATGATGAGAAAATCGATATCGTCCGCTGGGATGAGGATCCTGCTGTGTATATCGCCAATGCCCTGTCTCCGGCGAAGGTGATTTCCGTTTCCGTATGGGAAGAGGAAAAGTCGTCCTACGTCATTGTTCCTGATTACCAGTTGTCCCTGGCCATCGGCAAGGCAGGCCAGAATGCAAGGCTGGCTGCGAAGCTGACAGGCTGGAAGATCGATATCAAGAGCGAAACCCAGGCGAAGGAAGAGGGCTTCGGCCAGGCGGCTGAAGAGGAAGATGACGATATCCTGGGAGATATCGAAACCGGCGGCGATGCTGAGGCTCCGGCAGCAGAGGAAGCGCAGGAGGATAAGGAATGAAGGCAAAAAAGATTCCCATGCGCATGTGCGTGGGCTGCAAGGAATTGAGGCCCAAGAAGGAACTGGTCCGCATCGTGGTGCTCCCTACAGGGGTGATCGAGCTGGACAGGACGGGCAAGAAATCGGGCCGGGGCGTGTATGTGTGCGACAGCATGGACTGCTTCAACAAGGCCTATGAGAACCACGGACTGGAAAAATCGCTGAAGCGTCCGGTTTCCAAAGATGTGTATGAAGCACTGAAAGCACAGATTGAAAATGGATGAACCGATTTACAGGATGCTTGGCCTTTGCATGAAAGCAGGAAGACTGCTTTCCGGGAATGAACAGGTGTCGGAAGGACTGAAGAAAGGGCAGGGTGTCCTGCTGATTGTTACAGAAGACAGCTCCCCGCGCACAAAGGATGAATATACAAAAGCCGCCGGGCGGTTCCATATTTCCTGCCGCCTTTTCGGCGAGAAGGAAAGGCTGGGACAGGCCCTGGGCAAAGGGGTCAGGACGGCGGCGCTGATTACAGATAAAGGATTCGGCAGGGCAATCGCAGAGAAGATTGACCACCGGAAATCATAAAGGTTGGGAGGCTGCTTATGCAGAAAAAGAAGAGAGTATATGAATTAGCCAGACAGTATGGCAAAACAGATAAAGAGGTACTGGATGTACTGAAAAGCCACAATGTGGATGTGAACAGCCGTCTGAGCGGTGTGGATGACAATGGCTGCGCCATCCTTGAAAAGGAATTTTCCGCCAGGAAGAAACCGGCAAAGCGGCCGGCTATGCGGACTGTCCGTTTCGACCAGCAGGGCCGTCCTACGGATAGGAAGAGACAGGAAACGGGACGGAAGTCCTACTCCTCCTTCGAAGTGCCGGAAGAACCGAAGCCCGCTCCCAAAGTGGAAGCGCCGAAGGCAGAAAAGCCGGCGGAAGTGAAGGCT
Source organism: Dialister sp. UBA1703 (assembly GCA_002320515.1). Lineage (GTDB taxonomy): Bacteria > Bacillota > Negativicutes > Veillonellales > Dialisteraceae > Dialister. The sequence goes on from DCJJ01000045.1 coordinate 2,876, forward strand.
CCGGCCCATGAGGAACCGAAGCAGGCACCGAAGGCGGAAAAGAAGGAAAACCGGAATAAAGAGGAAAGACGGGAGAGCCCGCGGGACGGAAGAAATGACCGCCAGGGCAGAGGCGACCGGAATGACCGCTCCGGAAGGGACGGAAGAAATGGCCACGAAAATGGCAGGCCTTCCAGAAACGACCGCAGCGAAAACAGAAATGACAAGGGCCAGCGCCAGGACAGAAACGGCCGTCCGAACCAGGACAGGAGAAATGACCGGAATAACCGTCCGACAGCGGCTGCGCCTGTGGAAGAAACTCCGGCTCCCGCACAGAGAAGGGAAAAACCGGCGAAGAAGAAGACAAAGAAGGACTGGGAAAGAAGCCGCAGGGAAAAGGAAGGCGGCTCCCTCATGGCCAGATCCCTCAACCAGAACAAGAAGAAAAAGCATATGTCTGAAAAGAAGGCCGTTTCCTATCCTACGGAAGTGGAACTGCCGCCCAGCGTGACCGTAAAGGAACTGGCAGAACTTTTCGGCCGCGAAGTAAGCGAAATCATCAAACACCTGATGATGGACGGCGTCATGGCCACCATCAACCAGAACCTGGACAGAGACACCATCGAAATCCTGGCGGAAGAATTCGGCGTTACCCTGAAGGAAGCGGAAGCTGCCGCAGATCCCACCGAATACATCCCCGCTCCCGATGATCCCCGTTTCCTCAAGCCCAGACCGGCAGTGGTTACCATCATGGGCCATGTAGACCACGGCAAGACCACCCTGCTGGACGCCCTCCGCCAGACCAATGTGGCCATGCACGAAGCCGGCGGCATTACCCAGCGCATCGGCGCCTACCAGATCCGCTACAAGGGACATAAGATCACATTCCTGGATACTCCGGGCCATGAAGCCTTCACCGCCATGCGTTCCAGAGGTGCCCAGATCACCGATATTGCGGTCCTCATCGTAGCAGCGGACGACGGCGTTATGCCCCAGACCATCGAAGCTATCCACCACGCCAAGAATGCAGGCGTGCCCATTATGGTAGCCATCAATAAAATCGATAAACCCGGCGCCAACCCGGACCGTATCAAGGAAGAACTGTCCAAGGAAGGCCTTTTGGCTGAAGACTGGGGCGGCGATGTCATTATGACCCCTATTTCCGCCAAGAAAAAAATCGGCCTGGACGACCTTCTGGAAAACATCCTGCTGGTAGCAGAAATGCAGGAACTGAAAGCCAATCCGAACCGCGAAGCCTACGGCGTCGTAGTCGAAGCCCAGCTGGATAAGGGAAGAGGCCCCGTCATGAGCGTCCTCGTGCAGAACGGTACCCTCCATGTAGGCGACGGCATCCTGGCCGGCAAGAGCTGGGGCCGTGTCCGCGCCATGACCAATGAAAACGGAAGAAAGCTGAAGAATGCAGAACCCTCCGCACCGGCTGAAATCCTGGGCATGGATAGCGTACCGGAAGCAGGCGACCATTTCTACGTGATGGATGAAAAGAAAGCCAGAGCCATCGCTGAACTCCGGGCATCCAAGGCCAAGGAAGAAGAACAGAGAAACGTACAGAAAGTCACCCTGGACAACATCTTCGAAAAGATTAAGGAAGGGGAAATGAAGGAACTGGATATCATCATCAAAGCCGATGTCCAGGGCTCCGTAGAAGCACTGGTACAGTCCCTCCAGGGCATCAAGAGCGAAGAAGTCCGCATCTCCATCGTCCACTCTGCCGTAGGCGCCATCAACGAGTCCGACGTCATGCTGGCCTCCGCTTCCCACGCCCTCATCATCGGCTTCAACGTCCGTCCTGACGCCAACGCCAGAGCCATGGCCGAAAAAGACGGCGTAGACATCCGCCTCTACCGCGTCATCTACGACTGCATCGACGATGTGAAAGCCGCTATGGCCGGCATGCTCTCCCCCACCATCCGGGAAGTCCTCCTGGGTCATGCGGAAGTCCGCCAGGTCATCCATACCCCGAAAGTCATCGTTGCCGGCTCCTACGTACAGGACGGCAAGATCACCAGCAACTGCCAGCTCCGCCTTATCCGTGACGGCATCGTAATCCACGAAGGCAAGATCAACTCCCTCCGCCGCTTCAAGGATGACGTCAAAGAAGTGGCAGCAGGCTACGAATGCGGCATCTCCATCGACAGCTACCGCGACGTAAAAGAAGGAGACCAGCTGGAAGCCTTCGAACTGAAAGAAGAAGCTGCTGAACTGAAGTAAGGACACGCCCTTCGGGCGTGAGGGTTCAAAGGGTTTGGCCCGCTGAAAGCAGGCTGGTTCAAAAGGTTCATAGGGTGGTGGTGCCTTAAAATAATTGAAGGCGCCATTATGGTAAAACCTTTACTACCGGGCTTCGCCCGTGGGAAAACCATACAACCGCCCTGCGGGCGAGGGAAATGCCCGGTTTTGCGGTTTTCGCAGCCTTTGGCAGCGCTGCCGCCTCAGGCTGCATGTAAAACTCATTGCCGATAGGCGATACCTTCCCCTTTGAACCCGCCTGCCGAAGGCAGGCAGAACCCTCTGAACCTTCTGAACCCGGGGCCGCAAGGCCCCACACATATAATGATTTCATCGTATCCGCCTTTATCCAACTGCATAGAAGGCGGATATTTTTATAAAAACGTGAGGTGAAACCCATGTCTGAATTACGAGTACGGAAAATACAGGAATTTATCAAGCAGGAAGTAAGCAATATGCTCCTCCATGATTTGAAGGATCCACGCATCGGCTTTGTGACGGTAACCGGTGTGGAGGTGACCGGCGATCTGCGGGAGGCGAAGATTTATGTGTCCCTTTTCGGCAGCGACGAGGAGAAGAAGGCTTCTCTGGAAGCGCTGAACAAGGGGAAGGGCTTTGTGCGCCGAGAGCTGGGCCAGCGGCTGAAGATTTACTATACGCCGGAGGTTTCCTTTGCAGAGGACAAATCCTTGGACTACGGCATGCATATTGACGGCCTTTTGAAGAAGATTCATAAGGAGGACGAAGAATGAGCCTTGGTTTGAATCATGCGAAGGAAATCGGGAAGAAGGAAGCCTGGGATTTCCTGATGAACCATCACCGCTTCCTTCTGGTGGGCCACGAGCATCCCGATGGAGACGATGTAGGTTCCATCTGCGCCCTCCACAATGTACTGGTGCAGTTGGGGAAGGAGGCGGACATCCTGCTGCCGGATCCGGTGCCCCAGGTGTACCGCCTTATCAAAACCTCCGCCCTTGTGCATACGGAAATGCCGGAGGGGAAGGATTACGATGCCCTGGTGTTTACGGATCTGGGAAATCTGGAGCGCGGCGGGAATTTCGATTTCCCCGATGTAGACAGCCTCTGCATCGACCATCACCGGTCCAATGAGCGTTACACCGACTACCTCTACCTCCAGTACAAGTACGCTGCCACTGCGGAAATGATGGCGGAAATGTTCTTCGACGCCGGGATTTCCATGGACGAGGACACCTGCAACGCCCTCTACATGGCCATCGGCACGGACAGCGGTTTCTTCAAGTTTTCCTGCACCTCCGCCCATACCCTTCTCATGGCCAGCCGGCTGGTGGCCATGGGCGCCAAGCCGGACTACATTGCCAACAGGCTGGATGAGAAGACGGAGGAAGCCATGAAATGCTACCAGCTGGTGGCAGGTACGGTCCATTCCTACCATGACGGGCAGATCGTCATCGCCTACATGGGGAAGGAAGCCATGGAGCTGGACGGCGAAAACTCCGATTTCTACGCCTCCATTCCCCGCAGCATCCGGGGCTGCCAGATTGCGGCCCTCTTCAAGTACAAGGGGGAAAAGGAAACAAGGATTTCCCTGCGTTCCACGGAACATGCCAATGTAGGCGACCTGGCGGCGGAATTCGGCGGCGGCGGCCACTGGAAGGCTTCCGGCTGCACCATTCATGAAAGCTTTGAAGACGCAGAGCCCCTCTTCGTGAAGGCTGCGGAGAAATATATCTGATGGACGGCGTCATCAATGTGGTGAAGCCCAAAGACTGGACTTCCTTCGACGTCATCGCCAGGCTCCGGAAGATTTACCACCAGAAGAAAATCGGCCACGGCGGCACCCTGGACCCTATGGCGGAGGGGGTGCTTCCCGTCTTTCTGGGACGGGCGGCCCGGCTCATCGAGTATGCTCCCATCCATACCAAAACCTACGAAGCCCGATTTCAAATGGGCCTTGCCACGGACACGGAAGACATGACCGGCACCGTGGTGGAAGAAGGCCCCATTCCCGAAGACCTCTCTGTCTTTGAAAGGGCGGCGGAAAAATTCCGGGGCCCCATTATGCAGGTGCCCTCCAGCTACTCCGCTTTGAAGGTGAATGGAGAGCGGGCCTACAAGCTGGCCAGGGAGGGGAAGAAAGTGGAACTTCCTGCCCGGCCGGTCACCATTTATGAGCTGGAAATCACAGAAATCGCGCCGCCCTTCCTTTCCATGACCGTCACCTGCTCCGCCGGCACCTACATCCGCGCCCTGGGGCGGGATCTGGGAAAAGAAGCGGGCTGCCTCCTCACCATGTGCGCCCTTACCAGAACGGAAATGGGCCCCTTTTCCCTGAAAGACGCCCGGACACTGGAAGAAATCGAAAAGGATCCGGAAGGAGCGGTGATTTCCGACCTCCATCCCGTCCTTTCCGCCCTGCCGGCCCTGGAACTTTCGGAAAAGGAAGGAGCTGATTTCCTCCAGGGGAAAAGGCTCCGCTTCCATGGAGAAGACCGAAAAGCAGCCGCCGCCTTCTGCGGCACCCGTTTTCTGGGCATCGCGTCCATTTCCAAAAACATAATTCATCCGAAAAAAGTTTTTTCCTGAGGCGATTATGGAAATCATTGATTCATGGGAAGACCTTCCCAAAAACAAAAAAATCGTGCTGGCCCTGGGCTTCTTCGACGGCTGCCATCTGGGCCATCGGGAAGTCTTCCGCGCCGCCGGCAGGCTGGCGGAAAAAACGGGAGCCATCCCTGGCGTCCTCACCTTCTGGCCCCATCCCATGACAGTCATCGCGCCCTCCAGGCACGTGCCCCTTCTCCAGAGCAGGGAAGAAAAAGCAGCTTCCATGGAAAAAGCAGGCATGGATTTCGTCATCTTCTATAAGCCTGACGAAAAATTTCTGGCGGAATCGCCGGAAGAATTCATGGAAACCCTGGAGGCCATCCCCGGCCTCTCCGGCCTTGCAGCAGGCGAAAACTTCACCTTCGGCAGGGGCGCCAAAGGAAGCAGCGCCCTTCTCAAAGAGGGCCTTGAGACAAGGGGAATCCCGGTGGAAGTGGTGCGGCTGGAGGAAGAAGGAAACGACACCATCTCCAGCACCGCCATCCGCCGCCTCATCCAAAGCGGTGATATGACAAAGGCCGCCCGCCTCCTGGGACGGAACTACACCATCACCGGCGACGTAGTCCACGGCTTCCGGCGGGGCCATGAAGTCCTGGGCTTTCCTACCGCCAACCTCTCCTTCACCGAAGACCGCGTCCTCCCCGCCGACGGCGTCTACGCCACCTTCGCCATCATAGATGGAAAGAAATACCCTGCCATTACTAACATAGGCAAAAACCCCACCTTCCAGGCCAAGGAAAGAACCATAGAAACCTTCATCTTCCACTTCGACAGCAATATTTATGGAAAATCCTTTACCCTGGAATGGGTGGAAAGAATCCGCGGCGAAATCCGCTTTCCCTCGCCGGAAGCACTGGCGGCACAGATTCAGAAGGATATAGGGAGGGCGGAGAAGATATTGGAGAGAAGGTAGACGTCAGATGGCCAGATGCCTCACCTGACCGATATGGCCTTGAAAGATACCGGAGATTTTGTGGTATACCTATTGCTCAAATGATACCTCTGTCCTCCGCCGCCCTTCGGGCGCTGGAGCTGTGAAGAAATGAGGATTCATTTCTTCACAGCTCCTTCTTTTGTGTCCTTTTTCACTCCTGGTAGTAAAAAACAAGAGGAAAAGGGCATACTTCCCCCTTTCCCCCAAAAAATCAGCTTTTTAAAATTAAGCTGCTATATCCATATGTGCCTGTTGCTTCCTATGGTATTTGTACAGCTTGAAGCCAATAGAAACCAGAAAAACTTCCATTTTCACTGAATCCATGCCTCTTCGGACAATCCGGTCATATTCCCGATCGTTCTTCATCACTCCGAAAGTACCTTCTGCCTGAATCGCACGGTTCCTCCTCAGCAGAAATCCACGGGTATCTGTCAAGCGTCCAATGACTTCAGCATGGACCTTTGTAAGTTCACGATTCAGGCTGATCCGTCTGTTATGAGGTGTTTTCTTACAACGCTCTGCATAAGGACAGCCACTGCATTCCTCACATTCATAGATTTCTTCCTGACGGCCATATTGGTTGCCTTGAATGTTTTTCCTGTAGACGAATTTGAACTTCTTTCCGTTGGGACAGAGCAGCGCTCCATCCACCGTCGTCTTGAAATTGACGGCACGGAATGGGTCCTCGTGATACTTCTTGTCCGTCGTTTCTTTGAAGAACATGGGGAATTTCATACAGGCTTCCATCCCATGTTTGCTGCAGTACAGATAGTTATTAAATGAACCATACCCTGCGTCAGCTACTGGATATTTTGGATATATCCCATGGTGCTCATAAAACTTTTCCAGAAGGAGAACGAAGCAGTCCATATCTGACCTGTACTGGTTTACGTCAAGGACTGCGATGTATTCATCGACTATGCCAACTTGGACGTTATATGCCGGCAGCAGCTGGTCGTTCCCCATGTAGTCTCTCTTGATCCGCATGAACGTAGCTGAATGATCCGTTTTGGAATAGCTGTTACGATTCTCCCCATAGATACGCAACTTTTCCCCATATTCCTTAATTTTATGCAGATACATTTTTAGCTTTTCGTAATTCCGCTGTTCCGGACTCTTATGGTGCCCTTTGCCATGGACAAATTTTTCCTCGTCCAGGCTCCGGATTTCATGAAGTTTGCTCAGGATGAGCTCCAGATATTCAGGAGCATATTCTGAATTGATCTCGACTTTCAGGCCACTACAGCCCAACATTCCATTGATTTCTTCCAGGAGTGCTGAAATTTTGGTATACAGACGGAATCTCGACTTCTCCGTACCTTTTTTCCAGACCCAGGAGTACTTGTTGGCATTGGCTTCGAATTTGGAGCCATCGATATAGAGGTGGTCCAGGTCCACATGCTCTTTGGTGATGATTTCCTGGGTGATTTCATAAAAGAGCGATTCAGCTTGATTCATCAGGACATTATTGATGAAATATCCGAAAGTCCGATAGGATGGACATTTACCGTCCATAAGGTATTTATAGCGGATATTGACTTTGCAATTGTCTTCCAGCTTTCTGAGAGAGATGCATCCTTCATCCATAAACCCGAACAGAACCGTTTTCAACATATTGACGGGATTATATCTGATTCTTCCCAACTTATGAGCAGGGAGTTTGCTCAGATATTTGCGTAAATCGATTTCCTCCATAAATCTTTCAAACGTGAAAACCGGATCTGTGATATCTAGGCACTCAGAAAAAAATGCTGTTAAAATTCCCTGTTTGGGAGTACCATAATATACAGTTAGGTTTTTCATTGCAGTTAAATTCTAACACGAAAAAGGACTTTTGATTCGCAAAAATCGAAAGTCCCTTTTTGTGTTCATGGAGCTATTATTTCACAGCCCTTTTTTCGTGTTCTTGTGTGCTCTATGCTATAATATTTGTCAAAGATCATTATAGTGAGTGCTGATAGAACCTATTGACTAGAAATTGATCTCTCCCTACCATGTCTCGAAGGCGGGTATGGTCGGGGAGATGTGGAGGAAATGAAATGGCGAAGAAAAAGAAGGAGGAGACCATCAATCTGGATGCGATTCACTTCAAGTGTAGAGACATACTGCGTGGAGCACGGAACTCCGGCTCTTTCTTTGAGAAGCGGGATATGATGCTGATGCTGGTGTTCCTGCGTTTCATCGGTGAAAAATATGAAGATGGGGTAGAGAAACTCCGCCAGATCTTGCAGGAGCAGGGGCTTGACCCGGACGATGAAAATATCCGTGCGGCATTCTTTGATGATGCCACCTTTACGGACGGCACCTACAACCTGCCGCCGGAGGCAAGATGGTCTACCATCATCGATACTCCGGCTCCCAAGCTGAATGTAGCACTGGATAACGCACTCCATAGCATTGCGGCAGGCTCCAAACAGTTGAAGGGCTGCTTTGTGGAGGGGACCTTTACCACACGAAACCTTGGGGCGAACGACATCAAAAAACTGATCGATGAAGTGAGCAAGATCAGCCATAAGCAGTTTGGGGAAGAAAAGGACCTGATTGGTCATGTATATGAGTATTTCCTGAGAGAATTTGCAGTCAATGCCAAGAAGGAGAGAGGCGAATTCTACATATTATGTTTTTCAAGAATGTACAAAAATTATGATGTAATTAATGAACCAAAGATTCAATATTAAATAGCGTGATTATGTGTTTACCTATACTAAAAAGTGAACACATTAGTTAAACAAAGTTTTTACTAAGTTCACTAAAGAAAGGAGAAAAAGGGGACTATTCACAGGGGAAATCCTTGTTAACATTGATTGAGCAACCAAGGGGGCAAATATGAGAGACTTAAAGTTGGAAAACATGATAGAAAGAATAGCATCTAAACTTGCAGAAGCTTTAGGTTGGAATGTTATTGGGAAAGTAGACTACAGTTTGTGGCAGAAGTATGGTAAAAGTAGGACTTATGTAAGAGTAAAGATCATATGTATAAAAGGGGAAAAACGATCTGAAAGAAAGATATTTGGTTATGATTTTGGTTTCATAGATAATGAAGACGAGAAGCATTATTTTAGACCTGGTGAATATTATGATGAAGAGGATCTTTATAACGATGTCATATATCAAATATACGATTATTTTCACATATTGAATGACATAAAAATAGTAGAGACATATAATGGCAATGAATACTATGTTGATATAGACGTGAGAAAGGGAAAACCGGTTTACTATCCTTGCTATCGCCGAGCAGTAAAGGGTTTCTCATACATGCTTGGGTTCAATGAATATGAAAATGAAGAAGGTGCTATAGATCATATAAAAAAACACATTGAAGAAAAAAGAAGAAAGAAAGAAGAAGAAAAAAGAAGAAAGAAGGAATGGGATAGAATTTTTGGAGAATTTCATCGAGAACTAGAAGAAGCTTATATTAAAGCGACATCTCCAGTATTAGATGATTCATGGAAAGTAGTTAAAATAGAAGGGGACGAAATAACTTATAAGAAGGGACGTGAATCCATAACGCTCAAAAGATCAAAGCCTGAATAATAGCAGTATATATGAGAGATAGTAAACTGGTTATTCATGAATTGGAGCTCCTTTTCAAGGTCATAGCCGAACGTTCAGAACGAACAAGCCCCATGATCACGACTAATCTTTAGTTTTTCAAATGGGCCGAGATATTCAAGAATGCCATGCTGGTTGCGGCATTGGTAGATCTCCTGACCTATCACTCCCATATCCTTAACATGAATGGCGAATTGTATCGCTTCCAAAAGGCGTGCAAAAGGAAGTCGTAGTTTTTTACGGTCAAAGTGGTTCAGGAGTTCACGGTCATGTATACTTTTTCATTGACATTCACACTTCTGAATCCATAGACCGGTTGGCCCAACAAAAAAAGGAGCTGTGAAGAAATGAATCCTCATTTCTTCACAGCTCCTTTTATTTTACGATACAGAGCATCAGGGCGCAGCAGCCACAAAGGCTAGTCCCCCTAACGATGCTTCTTACTCCGTAGAGGAAGCTTTTTCTACTTTTTTACAATTTTTACCGCCCGCCCTCTTTACTTTCTTACTTTAGCGTGGTAATGTATTAACCATAAGAAAGAGAGGAGGGCGCAAATGGCTCGTACCATAGATGACCTGAAAATGGTCCATGAAGAGGAAATGAATAATTTTGACCGCATTGAGAGTGCGGTGGTGTCTGTCATGAGGCGGCACGGGTGCAAGATCATCCAGACGCCTACGTTTGAGGATTATGATACCTACGGCACCTATTTCCCCCAGCTGCAGCGGGAGATGATCAAGACCATCGGTCCTGACGGGGAGGTGCTGGTGATGCGTCCTGATGTGACGGTGCCGCTGGTGAAGACGGTGGCCCGGGAGTATCCCGATGCTTCCCAGCTTCTGAAGTTCGGCTATGTGTCCATGGTGTTCCGTGAGTATTACGGAAAGTCCACCCACGGGAAGTATTTCCTTCAGAGCGGGGTAGAGGTTCTGGGGGATGAGACGCCGGAGTGTGACGGGGAAGTGATGGTTATTGCGGCGGAGTTTTTGAAGTCCGTGGGGATTTCCCATATGCGTATCGACCTGGGGACTGTGGCTTATATGGATGCTCTGTTTGATGAGCTTCATCTGATGAAGGAGCAGCTTTTCCAGGTGCGGGAGTACATGGAGAAACGGAATCTGGTGGCCTTTGACGGGCTGGTGGATACGCTTCCCATTACGAAGATCCAGCGGGATGTGCTGCTGGAGCTGCCCCGGCTTTTCGGGGACTATGAATCCACCCTGAAGCGGGCGGAGGGGCTGTGCCTGAATCATGGCATGATGGAGGCGCTTAACCGGCTCCGAAAGGTGTATGAGTACCTGGATGTGGCAGGGTACAGTGATTCGGTGCAGCTGGATTTCGCTTTTACTTCCCACATGGGGTATTATACGGATATGGTGTTCAAGATTTACGCCGACGGCGCTCTTTATTCCCTCATCAGCGGCGGACGGTATGATTCTCTGGCCGCCCAGTTCCAGGTGCCCCGGCCGGCCTGCGGTTTCGGCATGAATATGAATCTTCTTTACGAGGTCATGGCGGAGGCGGATCTTCTGGAGGCACAGGTTCCTTCCTGCGACCTGGCAGTGGTATATGAGGAAGCGGATAGAAATCTGGTCCTGACCCTCATGGACTGGCGGCATAAAGGGTTCTCCGTCCTGGGTGTGAGCGCAGGGAACCGTATCAACTCCGGCGATTACCGCATGATAGCATCGTATAAGGATGGTTTCTTCCTGACAGGGGAGGAGAAACTGTCGAAAGAGGAAATGGAAAGAAAACTGGGAGGACTTTGATATGCTTCATATAGCACTGGCGAAGGGGCGTATTGCCAAGAAAGTGATGAAAAGCCTGTCTGATGGAGGGTATCATTTCCCCGATTATTCCGATGACAGCAGAAAGCTCATATTTACAGACGATAAGGACCGCATCCGGGTGACCCTGGTGAAGTCTCCCGATGTGACGGTGTATGTGCGGCGGGGCGCCGCCGACGCCGGCATTGTGGGGAAGGATGTGCTCATGGAGGACGGGGAGGAGGATGTGTATGAAATCCTTGACCTGGGTATCGGCAAGTGCCGCATGGCGGTGTCCGGTATCAAGGGAAAGAAGGATGTAATGAACAAGCGCATTCTCACCGTGGCATCCAAGTATCCCTCCATTGCGCGGAAATATTTCGCCGGCCGTTTCCAGCCCATTGATATTATCAAGCTGAACGGTTCCGTGGAGCTGGCTCCCCTGGTGGGTCTCTCCGATGTGATTGTGGATATTGTGGAAACAGGCACCACCCTTCGTGAAAACGGACTGGAGGCCTATGATTATTTCATGGATTTTTCCGCCCGCCTCATCTGCAACAGGGTATCCTATAAGATGAAGCAGGACGAATTAAAACAGTTTATTCAGGTGGTCAGCAAGACTGACACCGGAAAGAAGGCATAGCATGGATTGGATTGAAGTACCGGAAAAAGGGCTGACCCTCCGTGAAGTGAGGACCATGACCAATAGAAATGTGAATCTGTCTGACGATCTGGAAAAGGCGGTATCCGCCATCCTTACCCAGGTCAGGGAAGGAGGAGACGAAGCCATCCGGGCTCTCACGAAGAAATTTGACGGCGTGGATATTGCCGATTTTCGGGTGAGTGAAGAGGAAATCGAAGAGGCGGTGAAGGAAGTAGGGCCGGAGTTCCTGGCTGTACTGAAGGAAGCAAAGGAAAATATCGAAGCCTTCCATAAGGAACAGGTGCGGAAATCCTGGTCCAAGAATTTCAGGGACGGTGTGGAACTGGGAGAAAGATTCCTCCCCATCCAGCGTGTGGGAGTCTACGTACCCGGCGGCCGGGCTGCTTATCCGTCCACGGTCCTTATGGACACGGTGCCTGCCATGGTGGCAGGCTGCCCGTCGGTGGCCATGGCTACCCCTCCCGGAAAGGACGGCAAGGTAAATCCCAACATCCTGGCTGCTGCCTATGTGGTAGGGGTGAAGGAAATCTACAAAGTAGGCGGCGCCCAGGGTATCGGCATGCTGGCCTACGGCACGGAAACCGTGGAGCCTGTGTTTAAAATCGTAGGCCCCGGCAATGCTTTCGTAGCCATGGCTAAGCGCCTTGTTTTCGGCACCGTAGGCATTGATATGATTGCGGGCCCGTCGGAAGTATGCTGCGTGGCTGACGGCAGCGCCAACCCGAAGTGGATTGCCGCCGACCTCCTGTCCCAGGCGGAACATGACCCTAGGGCTGCTGTATTCCTCATTACGCCGGATAAAGAGTTCGGCCTTGCGGTGCAGCAGGAAATGGAAAAGCAGATGAAGGAGCTTTCCCGTTATGAAATCATGAAGAGCTCCGTGGACCAGTACGCCAAAGCCTTCCTCTGCAAAGACGCAGAGCAGTGCTTTGACATTGTCAATAAAATCGCACCGGAACACCTGGAGGTGGAGCTGCCGGATCCGAAGAAGTACCTGCCCCTCATTTATAATGCCGGCGCTATTTTCCTTGGAAAATATACATCCGAACCTCTTGGGGACTACATGGCAGGCCCGAACCACACGCTCCCCACGTCCGGCACCGCTGCCTTCTCCTCGCCCCTTGGTGTTTACGATTTCGTAAAGCACAGCAGCGTGGAATGCTACAGCGAAGAAGCATTCCGGAAGATTTCTAAGAAAGTACAGCTTTTTGCCAAAGCAGAAGGGCTCACCGCCCATGCTCATGCTATGGAGGTGCGGGATGAAGACTGAATGGCTGAGAAATACGATTAAGGATTTTGAACCCTACTTCGTGGCTCCCATTGCGGAGAAACACGTCATTAATGCCAATGAAAACCATTTCAATGTGCTTTCCATTCCGGCGGTAAAGCAGGAACTGATCAAGGCGCTGGATACTTTCAAACCCCAGATTTACCCGAAACCCATGGCCGATGGCCTTCGGGAAACTCTGGCTGACTACATCGGTGCAAGGCCGGAAAACATTATCTGTGGCAACGGCGGCGATGAAATGATTTCCTACCTCCTGGGCACCTTCATGAACCCCGGCGACACCCTTCTCGTTCATTCTCCCACCTTCGACATGTACGAGCTGGGAGCGGAAACCCTGGGTGCCTCCACCATCAAGGTGCGGGACCTGGCAGGCTACCGCCGCGACAAGGAAGGGCTGCTTGATGCCGTGAAGAAATACCAGCCGAAAATGACGGTAATCTGCAATCCGAACAACCCCACCGGCGACCTCCTGCCTGCGTCTTTCATCGAAGAAGTGCTGAAGGCGGCGGACAACCTGGTCTTCGTGGACGAAGCGTACATGGAATTTGCCCAGAAGGAAAGCGTGGTGTCCCTTATCAGTAAATATCCGAACCTGGTGGTGCTCCGTACCCTGTCCAAAGCCTTCGGCCTGGCGGGCATGCGCTGCGGCTACCTGGTGGCCGATGAAGAAATCATCAACGCCATCGGTAAAATCAAGGCGCCCTATAACCTGAACTCCTTCACCCAGCTCTTTGCACCCATTGTGCTGAAGCATCGGGATGAAATCCTTAAATTGCGGGATGACATTGTAAAGGAAAGAAACCGCCTCTTCGACGAACTGGTGAAAATCCCGGGCCTTACCGTATATCCCTCCTGCACCAATTTCCTTCTGGTACAGGTGGAAAACAAGCATGAAGAAATTTTCAAAGCACTGAAGGCAAAGGACATTCTGGTGAAGATTTACCGCAACAGCGCAGAACTTCCGGAGGCCTACCGCATTTCAGTAACCACAAAGGACGTGGACGATACCCTTCTTGAGGTATTCCGGAAGGAGCTTTCATGAGACAGGCAGCCATTCACAGAAAAACGGGGGAAACCGATATTTCCGTCAACCTTTCCATCGACGGCTCCGGCCGCTTTGAAGGCACCACGGGCATCGGATTCTTCGACCATATGATGAACCTCCTTGCCTGCCACAGCGGCATGGACATTTCCATTTCCTGTCAGGGAGATCTGGAAGTGGACAATCACCATACCATCGAAGACCTGGGCATTACCCTTGGCGATGCCCTGCTGAAGGCCTTGGGAGACAAGAAAGGCATCCGCCGCTACGGCACCTTCTTCTGCCCCATGGACGAAGTCCTCTCCCGCATTGTGCTGGACCTCTCCGGCCGTCCCTACTTCGTGTACGACGTGAAAATCCCGGTGGAGCGCATCGGCACCTTTGAAACGGAAATGACCAGGGAATTCTTCCTGGCCTTCGCCATGCACGGCATGATGAACCTTCACATGGCCTGCCTCTACGGTGAAAACGGCCACCATATGGTGGAATCCCTTTTCAAAGGACTGGGACACGCACTGAAGGAAGCGGTTACCGTGGAAGGCGGCGCTCTGTTATCGACCAAAGGGGTGCTCTGATGAAAACAGCAGTTATAGATTACGATGCAGGCAACCTGGCCAACGTAGTGCGGGCCGCCGCCCGCGCCGGCCTGGACGTGGTGGTGACAAGGGACCCGGAAGAAATCAAAAATGCTTCCGCCCTCATCCTTCCCGGCGTAGGCGCTATGAAAGATGCCATGGAGCACCTGGACGGCTACGGCCTTTCAGGCCTTATCCGGGAAGAAGTGAAAAAGGGCAAGAAACTGTCAGGCATATGCCTTGGCATGCAGGCCCTTTATGAAGTATCTGAAGAAAACGGCCACATCCCTGCCCTGGGCCTTCTCCCGGGCAGCATCGTCCGTTTCCCTGAAGGGAAACTCAAAGTGCCCCACATGGGGTGGAATGAGCTGGTCATCCACCGGCCCCACGAAGTGCTGGAAGGCCTTCCCCCTCATTCCTACGTTTATTTCGTCCATTCCTACTACAAAACCCCTGGAAATACGGAAGACGTTATCGCTTCGGCGGACTACGGCGTCACCGTGCCGGCGGTGGTGGGGAAGGACAATGTTTTGGGCTTCCAGTTCCATCCCGAAAAATCAGGACAAGTAGGCATGGCCATCTGGAACCGTTTAGCAAAGTGGTTGATGAAATGAAAATATTTCCAGCGATTGATATAGAAGACGGACACTGCGTCCGCCTGAAACAGGGCCGCAAAGAAGACCTTACCGTCTACGGCGACGACCCTGTAAAAATGGCACTGAAATGGGAAGCCGAAGGGGCTAAAGCCCTTCATGTGGTAGACCTGGACGGCGCCTTCAAGGGAAACGGCATGAACATTGAAATCATCCGTAAAATGTGCGAAGCCCTCACCATCCCCATCGAAGTGGGCGGCGGCATCCGTACAGAAAAAGCCATCAAAGACTACCTGGACATGGGCGTCTACCGCGTCATCATCGGCTCCAAAGCCGTAGCCTCCCCCTACTTCGCCATCCAGGCCGCTAATAACTACGGCCCGGACCATATCGCCGTATCCGTAGACGCCAAGGGCGACGAAGTCGCCACCCACGGCTGGGTGGACGGCAGCAGCCGGAAAGTCATGACCTTCGTAGAAACCCTCCTCACCCATGGAGTGAACACCATCATCTACACCGACATCAGCCGTGACGGCATGCTTACCGGCCCGAACTTCGACATGATGAAAAAACTCCAGGCCCTGGAAGGCATCCGCCTCATCGCCTCCGGCGGCGTCTCCGGCGCCGAAGACCTCCGGAAACTTTCGGCCATGGGCGTCTATGGAGCCATCACTGGCAAAGCCCTCTATGAGGCAAAAGTGACTATGGAAGAAATCAGGGAGATACAGGAATAGGGGAGCCGCTTTGCGGCTCTGCCCCACCCCTTGCGCCCCCTTTCAGGGGTGGCAAGCGAACGAAATTTGTAGGGAGCCAAAGGCGACTGAAAATTTCGTGAGACGCTTTCCCATGGAGAGAAGGCCACGAAGTGGCGAGGGGGTGTACTACGGTACAAGTCGTTAATGCCTCCCTAGGGAAGCACTGATTAATT
>DCJJ01000151.1:0-6128 GCA_002320515.1 Dialister sp. UBA1703
GCTGTCAAACCTAAGAACCCGACCCGCCGTAGGCCGGTCAAACTTGAGAACCTTTTCCCCTCACAACCCTTCTACACAACCCGCCGCCGGCAGGCGGTCCCAACCTGCGGCGTCAGCCGCGCCCCCTTCCCTCTGAACCCTCACGCCGCAGGCGGCCCCTATTTCATCGCCTTTTCTATTTTCTCCAGATTCTCCCTCATGGTGTCCAGATAGCTTTCTTTGCCCGGCTCTTCCAGTGTGGAGAGGGTTTCGGCGTCGGCGCCGGCTTCAGCTGCCAAGGTTCTGGCCAAGGCAGGGTCCATCATTTCTTCGGTGAATATGGTTTTTACCTGGTGGGCGCGGCAGAAGCGGATGAGTTCTACCAGTTTCCGGGCCGGCGGTTCTCCGGTGGCGAAGGCGTCTTCCACGCTTTCCTGGGTGAGGGAGAAGTCCCTTGCCAGGTAGCCGAAGGCGGCGTGGCCGGTGACCAGTTCTTTCCTGGGGGCGCGGGCCAGTTTGTCCCTGTATTCGTCCCTGAGGCCGTCGATGCCAGCGGCGAAGGTGTCATAGTTCTTCATGAAGAGGTCCCTGTTTTCCGGGGAGGCGGCGATGAGGCCGTCCCGGATGGCACGGGCCTCTTCTTTGGCTTCGGAGAGGCCCAGCCAGGTGTGGGGGTCGTAGTCTCCGTGTTCTTCCCTTTCTTCCTCATCTTCCAGCAGGATGGGCGTGACCTTTTCCGACGCCTTGACCACCACCCGGTTGTCGCTTCCGGCACTTTGGAGGGCCTTGTCCGCCCAGTGCTCCATGCCCATGCCGTTGTACACGAAGACCTTCGCTTCCTTCAGTTTCACCAGGTCCCCCGCCCGGGGCTCGAAGTCGTGGGGCTCAGTGCCGTCGGGCACCATGACGGAAATGGAAACGGCGTCTCCGCCGATGGCTTCGGTGAGCTTTTCCATGGCGCCGAAGGAAACGACCACCGGGATTTTCCCCTCACCGCCGGCGGGCGGCTCTTTTCCGCAGCCGGCGGTGAAGGCCAGGGCGGTAAGGAGGAGGGCGATTTCTTTTTTGAAATGGGATTTCATGGACGGAGCACCTGCTTTACGAAAATGGTGGAAAGGAGCAGGAAGGCGGCGGTCAGGGCGGTGACGCCGCCGGGGGCTGCGCCGATGAAGTAGGAGAGGAAGAATCCCGAAAGGATGGAGGCAAAGCTGTAAAGGAGGGAGGCCAGGAAGGTGGTTTTGAATCCCTTCTTCAGCTGCAGGGCGCTGGCCACGGGGAGGGTAATCATGGAGGTAATCACCAGGATGCCGACGGAGCGGATGGATACGGAAATGGCGGCAGCCACCAGGAAGGCGAAGAGGTAGTTCAGCCGCTTCACGTGGACGCCGGCAATGCGGGAGACTTCCTCGTCATAGGTAATGTAGAGGAGCTGGTGGTAGTTCAGAATCACCGTCACCACGGCGAAGAGGCTCAGTACGGCGGTGACAGCCATGTCTACGGGAGACACGGTGAGCATGGAGCCGAAGAGGTAGGCGTCGGCATTGGCATGAAGATGGCCGGAACTGATGAGGGTGATGGCAATGCCCACGGAAATGGACAGCACGATGGAGAGAATCAGGTCTGTATATTTCTTGAAATACTGGCGCAGAAACTCGATGGAAAGTCCCGCCAGGGCGGTGAAGGCAAAGGACACCAGCACCGGGCTTTCCCGGAAGAGGAGGCCCAGGGTGACGCCGGCCAGGGAGGAATGGGCCAGGGTGTCGCCGATCATGGAGTAGCGCTTCAGCACGATGAAAATGCCGATACAGGGGCAGAGGATGGCGATGCAGAGGGAAATGAAAAGGGCATTCTGCATGAAATCATAACTGAACATGGCCGCCCTCCTTCTTTATATATTCTTCAATATAATGGGACACGTTGCAGAGATGGCCCCTGCCGCCGTCCACATGGTAAAGGCCTGTGGACACCTGTCCCGCCTCTTCCATATTATGCTCCACCGCCAGTACGGTGAGGGCCTTTTCCCGGTTCAGCCGGGAGAGCTCCCCGTAGATTTCCCGCTGGCTTTCCAGATCCACGCCGGTGGAAGGTTCGTCCAGCATGAGGAGATCCGGACTTCCCATGAGGGCCCGGGCAATGAGCACCTTCTGGTGCTGCCCGCCGGACAGGTTCCCCATGAGCTCGCCTGCATAATCTTCCATGCCGGTGACGGCAAGAGTGTCCTTCACGGAAATGGATTTCAAGTGAAGGAGCTTCCCGTAGGAATAAATCACCTCTGCCACGGTAATGGGAAAGGCATGGTCCCGGGCAGGCATCTGGGGTACATAGCCCACACGCCGGGAGCGGCAGGAAATGGTGCCCTTCACCGGGGACAGGAATCCCAGAATCAGCTTCAAAAGAGTACTCTTCCCGCTGCCGTTGTTTCCAACGATGGAAATATAGGCCCCCTTCGGCACATGGAGGGAAATGTCCTCCAGAAGCCAGGGCTCCCTGCCGGTGTAGGAGAAATAAAGATGTTCTATGTCAAGCATGGCGTCTCCCTACCTTGTTATAAATGTCGATATTCTCTTTTCATTATAGCATAGCAGGCAAGGAGGGGCCAGAGAAATGGGGGATGGTGAGACCGCTGTCCTCTATCGGCTGTCCTCTATCGGCTGTCGGCAGCGAAAACCATACGACCGCGCCTGCGGCGCGATGGAAACACCCCCCTTTTGGTGCCTGCGGCACCATCTTTTCCCCCGCTGAAGCGGGGGGACAATAAGAGAGGGGGAAAAAAACCTCACGCCGCAGGCGTGTCCATGAACCTTTTCCACAACCCTTCTGCACAACCCGCCTGCGTCAGCAGGCCATAACCTACGGCGAAGCCGTGCCCCTTTTTTATTGCGGCGGAGCCGCCGCCACAACCCTCAGCGGCCAAAGGCGCCGTCAAACCTAAGAACCTTAAGAACCCTCGGGCCCACAGGCTCCGTCAACCTTTTCCTCCACAACCCTTCTGCACAACCTGCGGCGTCAGCCGCGCCCCTCCCTTTTTACTTCCTGCCTTGTCAAAATAGTCAAATAAACAATAGTAAACAAACGGAAAACACAAGAATAGTCAAAATGATAAAAATAAAAGTCAAAAATAATTTAGCACTCTATTGACAAGAGTGCTAAAAGTGCTATACTATAGTTGTCAGGAGGAAAGGGAGCCCGAAGGGAAACCGGAAAGGTTCCCGGACACCTGAACATCATAACAAATACAAAGGAAAGAGGTCTTTGATTATGGGCAGCATGATTCCGTTTGAAGGTTTATTTGGTGACAGCGTTCTGGATCATTTCTTTGATGACATTCCCACCGTTTATAAAGATTACGTAGCCGTACCGAAGGTGGATATTGAGGATTTGAAAGACTGCTATGAGGTGACCTGCGATATGCCGGGATTCACAAAAGATGAAATCCACATTAACTACGAAAACGGCATTCTTTCTATCGCCGCTAAACGGGACGACAAGAAGGAAACGAAAGACGAAGAGAAACATTACATCCGTCACGAGCGGAGCGCCGTTGGATTCTCCCGTCAGTTCTCTGTGAAGGGCATTAAAGAAGAAGGCATTAAAGCCAGCCTGAAGGATGGCGTGCTGAAGATTACCCTTCCGAAAGAAGATCCTAAGGCAGTGGAAGCGTCCCATCGGATTTCCATTGACTGATAGGTTGTAAGGAAGATTCCTGGTGATGCGAATGGAAATAGTTTCACTATGCTGAGCCCTGCCGCCGGAAGCACGGTCCGGCGGCAGGCTCAATCCTTTGTTTCAATTGCTTTTCTTACATTATCTCCCTCCCAAATCTATTAATTTGTTCATACAAACCACCCCTTAAGAAAGACCCGGAAAAGAGCAGTCCCTCTTTTCCGGGTCTTTTGCTGTGTGATTTTCACCGGCCTTTCCGCCTGTAGTATAATAAAAAATATTTCCTATATGGAACGTAGAAATAAGGAGGGACTATGGTTTCGGGACAGTGGAACCGGCAGACGGTGAAGGCTTTGTGGCAGCTCACGGCCCGGTATTGGAAAAGTGAAGAGAAGAAGAGTGCCTGGCTGTACCTTCTGGGCATTGTGGTCCTCACCATGGCGGCGGTGTACATGACCCTTCTTCTGAATGACTGGTTCAATGAGTTTTACAGCGCCCTGCAGAATTATGACAGCGGCGCCGTATATCATGGCCTTGTCCGCTTCACCGCCATCGCCTTCGGACACATTGCCTTTTCCGTGTATGCCTACTACCTGCAGCAGACCCTGGCTCTCCGCTGGCGGCGGTGGATGACGGAAAAGTACCTTTCCTGCTGGACTGCCCGGCAGATGTTCTACCGGCTGGAAATGTTTTCCGGCGGCCGCTCCGACAACCCGGATCAGCGTATTTCCGAAGACATCAACCTTTTTACCTCCCGCACCCTGTCCTTCATGGCCGGCCTCCTTCGGGCGGTGACCACCATCTTCTGCTTCATCTTTGTCCTCTGGTCCCTGTCGGAGCCCCTGTCCTTTATCCTCTTCGGCAGCACCTTCCATGTGTACGGCTACCTGGTATGGACGGCCCTGGCCTATTCGGTCATCGGCACCTGGCTTACCCACAAAGTGGGCCATAAACTGGTAGGCCTCAATTTCCTGCAGCAGAAACTGGAAGCGGACTTCCGCTATGCCATGGTGCGGCTTCGTGAAACATCGGAAAGCGTTGCCTTCTACCACGGGGGAGGCGAGGAAAAGAAAATCCTTGAAGGCCGGTTTCACAAACTTCTGGTGAACACGGTGTATATCATCAGGAAACAGAAACAGCTTTCCTGGCTCACCAATTCCTACGGCCAGATCGCCATTATCTTCCCCTTCGTGGTGGCGGCGCCGCGGTACCTGTCCAGAAATATTTCCCTTGGCGGTCTCATGCAGGTGGCCAACTGCTTTGGCAAGGTACAGGAATCCATGTCCTACTTCGTGGACGTATACGCCTCCCTGGCGGAATGGATGTCCTGCGTGGAACGACTGCTCACCTTCGACGAACACATGGACCGGATGGCAGAGGAAACGGAGGGAAAAGAGAAGAAACTGGCAAGAAAGGAAGGGGAGGCTCTTACCCTCTCTCATGTCAATGTGTCCCTCCCTGACGGGAAGCCCCTTCTCACCGGCCTTTTCTGCACCATAGAAGAAGGGGAAAGGGTCATCCTGAAAGGCCCCTCGGGCTCAGGAAAATCCACCCTCCTCCGCCTGCTGGCAGGCCTCTGGCCCTATGGGGAAGGAGAAATCCACCTGCCTTCTTCCCAAAACAGTCTCTTCATCCCACAGAAACCCTACATGCCCATAGGCACCCTGAAAGAAGCGGCCCTCTATCCCCGCGGGGAAGGGAAGGAAGAAGAACTGAAGAAACTTATGGAAACATGCGGCCTTGCTTCCTGGGCAGCCCATCTGGAGGATGAAGGAGACTGGAGCCACATCCTCTCCCTGGGGGAACAGCAGAAACTGGCCTTCGTCCGTATCTTCATCACCCGCCCCCGCTGGGTCTTCCTGGACGAAGCCACCTCCGCCATGGACGAGGAAACGGAAAACCGTCTCTACCGCCTTCTTTCCTCCCTGCCCGGCATCACCCTCATCAGCGTAGGCCACAGGTCTACCCTGGATAAGTACCACACCCGGGTGCTGAGAATCCGGGAAGGAAGACTGGAAGGGTAGGGATCGGGACGGTGCTTTCCAGTATTCCCGAAGGCCCTCACGCCTTATGGACAAGCCCTGACGGGCTTGAGGGTTCAAGCGCCTTCGGCGCGGTCGGGATCGGGACCGGGGCGGTGCTTTCCCGTATTCCCGAAGGGACCTGCACCTGCGGCGCAGAGGGGCCTATGGCATCCATCGGGCCTGTCGGCCCTCGGTGCCAAGGGTTGTGTAGAAAGGTTGCATCGCTTCGCTCAGGGGGCCACCGATTGGCGGTCAGGATCGCGATGGAGAATCATATCGGCGCTATGCCCCGTAGACCCTTTCCCGCTTCGCGGGACTTCCCCTCAAGGGGAAACGAGAGATATGAAGAGAAAAACGGGGGAGTCATATGCTTCATGTACTACTCCAGCATTCCCCCCTTTGGTGGCTGGCGCCACCACCTTTCCCGTGGAGAAGTCCGGCGCAGCCCGGATAGGGGGTGGC
>DCJJ01000151.1:6249-8711 GCA_002320515.1 Dialister sp. UBA1703
GGGCCGTCAACCTTCCCCTCTGAACCCTGTGAACCTTTTGAACCCTCTGAACCCTCACACCGAAGGTGTGTCCAAGGGCGGCCACAACCCTCGGGGCGCAGCCCCGTCAGCCCTTCCCTCTGAACCCTCTGAACCCTCACGCCGCAGGCGTGTCCATGGGCAATCCACAACCTCTCAGCGCCATAGGCGCTGAGGCCCCCTGAGCGCCAGCGAACACAACCTTTTGCCCGAAGGGCAAAGCCCCATCGCCTGCGGAGCGGGCGTTAACCTTCCCTTAGAACCCTTAGAACCCTCTGCCCCACGCCTGCCGGCGTTTTTTATTTCTTCAAGCAGGAAAAATTATAAAGCAGGCCGGTTTGATTATGGGAAAGCTCTGTTTAATAAACTTATTCTGAGTGAATCATTGCAATACATTAAAATAAGTGTTATACTATTTCACGAAAAACCAATGATACCCAAGGGTGAGACGTCACGCCAAGAAGGACGCCGCCGGTATGATTGGCGGTTGAAAGAGTATATTGGAAACGGCTCTTTATCTGCTATGAGGGTAAAGTTTGCGCCATGATTTGTTATTTCTACAAGGTCCCAGTTTCCGGCCTTGCTTTTTTCGTGCTTTTTTCAGTGTTTTCAGTTGACGTACAGGAGATGGTTGGATTTGGGAAAGAAACAGTTGGCTATGCGTCTGGGGGAGATGGTGCTGGTCCTTTTGGGCATCAGCTTCATTACCTTCTGTCTGGTCATGCTGGCGCCGGGGGATCCGGTGCGTCAGATGATTGCAGGCAATGAAGATATTGTGGTGAGCCAGATAGAAATCGATGCTCTTCGTCATGAGCTGGGATTGGATAAGCCTTTCCTTTTCCAGTATCTGGACTGGCTGGGAAGGGTGCTTCATGGTAATTTCGGCTATTCCTTCATGATGAAGAAGCCGGTACTGGAGGCCCTCATGGGAGGCCTGCCGGCTACCCTGATTCTGGCGCTGGCATCTACTGCGTTTATGCTTGTTTTTTCCATTCCTCTGGGGATTTATACGGCGGTCAAGAAAAACAGCTGGTTTGACTACCTTGTCCGCGGTTTTTCCTTCCTGGGCGTATCGGTACCGAATTTCTGGATGGGCCTCATGCTTCTCTGGATTTTTGCTTTGAAACTGGGCCTTCTCCCCATCGTAGGCGGCAGCATTACCCTGGAAAACCTCATCCTTCCCATGGTGACGCTGGGCGTGGTTATGACGTCCAAGTATACCAGGCAGGTGCGGGCGGCGGTGCTGGAAGAACTGAACCAGGACTACGTCATGGGTGCCAGAGCCCGGGGCTTTTCGGAATCCCATATCCTCTGGAAGGAAGTGCTTCCCAATGCCCTGCTTCCTCTGGTGACCCTGCTGGGGCTGGCTTTCGGCTCCCTTCTGGGCGGCGCAGCGGTGGTGGAAATCGTATTTTCCTGGCCGGGCCTGGGATATAGGGTGGTAGAAGCCATTACCTACCGCGATTTCCAAACGGTGCAGGCCATTGTGCTCTGGATCGCTTTCATGTACATGGTGATTAATCTGGTGGTGGATCTGTCCTATCGCCATCTGGATCCGAGACTTCGGAAAGGAGGCCGGTAATATGGGGAATCTTTGGAAAGGATTCAAAGAACATCGGACGTTCCGGTTCACCAGCCTGCTGGTTATCCTGCTTATCGCCCTGGTGGTGCTGGCGCCGGTGATTGCTCCCTATAACCCCCTGGAAGCGGTGATGAAGGACGCCAACCAGGCGCCTTCCATGGCCCACCTCTTCGGCACGGACAAGCTGGGACGGGACGTGCTGTCTCGCATTCTCTACGGCGGTGCCTACTCCCTGTCCAGCGTGCTGGCCCTGGTGGCCATTATCTTCTGCCTGGGCACCTTCCTGGGCCTGGTGGCCGGCTACTTTGGCGGCCTCATTGACACTGTCATCATGCGTATAGCAGATATGATGATTTCCTTCCCCGGCGTTATCCTGGCCATTGCCATCGCCGGTATCATGGGCGGCAGTCTGGTGAACGCCATGATCGCCCTGACCGCGGTGACCTGGACAAAGTACGCCAGGCTTTCAAGATCCATGGTTTTGAAAATCAGGAAACGAGACTTCGTGGACGCCGCCATCGTCAGCGGCGGTACCGACGCCCATATCCTCTGGCAACACATCATGCCCAACGTGGTGCCCATCCTTGTGATTACGGCGGTGTCCGATATCGGCGCCATGATGATGGAACTGGCAGGCCTGTCTTTCCTGGGCTTCGGCAGCCAGCCGCCGGCACCGGAATGGGGCCTCATGCTTAACGAGGGCCGTCAGCAGCTGCAGACAGCGCCTTGGCTCATGGTCTTCCCGGGGCTTGCCATCTTCATTTCCGTAGTCATCTTCAACCTCTGGGGCGACGCCCTCCGGGATGTGCTGGATCCAAGGGATAATTAGTGGGCGGGTGTACTAGGGAAGCACTGATTAATT
>DCJJ01000077.1:0-7741 GCA_002320515.1 Dialister sp. UBA1703
GTGATTGAATCAGCGCTTCCCTAATATCTATCGTCTATCATCTAATTTCTATCGTCTCACTCTTATCCTAATTTTCCCTGGGCTTCCAGCACTTTTTCTGCAGCTCCCATGATGGCCAGCTGGGCGGATTCGAAGGTGAGGCCGCCCTGGAAGTACATGACGTAGGGCGGGCGCACAGGGCCGTCGGCGGACATTTCAATGGTGGATCCCTGGACAAAGGTGCCTGCTGCCATGAGGATAGGGTCTACGTATCCCGGCATAGGTCCCGGCACAGGGGTGGCGTCGGAGTCTACGGGAGACCAGTTCTGGATGGCTTCAGCGAAGCGGCACATATTTTCTTCGGAGTCCAGTGTGACCGTAGTAATGAGGTCAGTACGAAGATGACCCGGTTCGGGGCTTGTCTTGAAGCCGATGAGCTTGAAAACCGCAGCGCAGAATTCAGCGCTCATCATGGCCTGTCTTGTCATGTGTGGCGCCAGGAATAGGCCTTCGAAGAAGGGGCGGTAGGAAGCGGCGTAGGAGCCCATTTCAGCGCCCAGTCCCGGGGCTGTCCATACGTAGGAGCAGAGTTCCACCAGGTCTTTTCTGCCGCAGATGTAGGCACCGGTGGGAGCCAGGCCGCCGCCGGCGTTTTTAATGAGGGAACCGGCGGTAATGTCGGCGCCCAGTTCGATGGGCTCTTCTTTATTTGTAAATTCACCGTAGCAGTTATCCACAAAGCAGATGGTTTCCGGGTTCTTTGCTTTCACCGTATCAATGATTTTCTTAATATCTTCAGGGAAGAGGGAGTCCCTCAGCATGTAGCCCCGGGAGCGCTGGATCTCTACAAGCTTCGTATTTTCATCCACCGCGTCCGCAATGGCTTTGAGGTCATAGGTATTTCCCTTAAGGGGCACTTCTTTGTAGTGAACGCCTTTGGAAATCAGATTTCCCGGAGCATTTCCTGTAATGCCGATGACACTTTCCATGGTATCGTAGGGAGCTCCTACCGCAGACACCATGGTGTCGCCGGGCTGGAGAAGGGCCAGAAGGACCGTAGCCAGGGCATGGGTGCCGGATACGAACTGGGGACGCACCAGGGCGCTTTCTGCGTGGAATATGTCGCACCAGATTTCTTCCAGCTTCTCTCTGCCCGGGTCGCCGTAGCCGTAGCCGTTGGAGGGGGCAAAGTGGTAGGCGGAGAGGTGGTGTTTGCGGAATGCGGTTAATACTTTTTCTGTGTTGAAGAGAGAAATCTCTTCCATTTCATGAAAAACAGGCGCACAAAGAGCGAGCGCCTCTTTCTGTACCTGTTCAAGTTTTTGATTCATTTGTTAGTTTCAGATCCTTTGAATAGTAGATATTGCGTGCTTGTAAATCAGCTGGGAACGGTTTTCGCTCACCAGAAGAACGGTGAAGCTGTCGAAGGATTTGACCTTCCCCTTCAGCTGTACGCCGTTCATGAGAAATATACTGACCGGAACATTTTCTTTTCTGGCTTCATTCAGAAATGTGTCCTGCAGATTCATTTTTCCTTCCATCTTGTTTCTCCTCCAAAATATGAAATGACATAGGCCTTGATTTCCCTGTACCATATGTCTTCCTCTGATGGGCTGCGTTCCACCCAGTGAATATATGGCATTCTTCTGTACCAGGTCAGTTGTCTTTTGGCAAAGTGCCGGGTATTTTTCTGAATCAGCTCTTCTCCTTCCTCAAGGGAGAGTTCTCCTTTCACCACGGGAATCATTTCTTTATAGCCGATTCCTTTCAGTGACTGTGCTTTTTCAGAAAGACCGGAGGAAAGAAGCTTTCTCACTTCCTCCGGCAGTCCATTTTCCATCATGCGGTGGACTCGCTTATTTATTCTATCATATAAAACGGCTCTGTCCATAGTAATTCCTATAACCGGGCCGTCATACAGGAGAGAATCGGATTTAAAAGGCTCCTTTTTCCCCTCCCCCGCCTCCAGAAGCTCCAGTTTCCGTATCATGCGCTGGGCGTCAGGGGGAATATCCTTTTCTCCTTTTTCACGAAGCAGGGCTTCCAGTCCTTCCCTGCCCTTTTCTTCCCATACCTTTTCAAACTTCTTTCTTCCCTCTCCCTTGGGGAGGAAGGTGTAGCCCTCCAGAAGTCCCTGGATGTAGAGGCCTGTGCCGCCGCAGACGATAGGAATCCGTCCCGATTCATTTTCCTCATGAATGATTTTTGATGCTTTTTCCTGGAAATCGGCGGCAGAGTAGGGTTCGTCAGGCTCCAGCTCATCCACCAGGAAATGGCGGATGCCCCGGGCTTCCTCCTTTGTCACCTTGGCGGTACCGATGTCCATGTGTTTATAAATCTGGAAGGCGTCTCCAGAAATAATGGAGGACCCCAGCTCCCGTGCCAGGTAGAGGGAAAGGTCTGTCTTCCCCGAGGCCGTGGGCCCCAGGATGGTGATAAGTTTGTCTTTTTTCATAGATCGATTACCCCGTAAGCCGTAGACTGTCCCTTGTGAGAATGGACGGAAGAAAAGAGATGGTTTTGAAATAAAGGCGAAAAGGGCCTTTCTTTTACTATAATTCTTTTTCCTGCAATATGCAAAGCCAGGGTAAGGATTCCTTCATCCAGCCGGTCATAGGACGCAGCCTTCCGGAAGCCCTCCATGCGGTTCACTTCCCTTTTCACCGGCGAACGGAACATGGTGTCAAAGTAAATGACATCAAAGCTCTTGGGCTCTGCGTTCTCCAGAAAATGGCGGAAATCCTCATGAAGGAGGCGGATACGGCGAAGCGCTTTTGTGAGGCTCTCCTCTTTTTTATCGGTAAAGGAAGCAAGGCCTGCCCGTCCGATTTCATAGAGGGGAATGCTTTTTTCAAGGGCAGTGACCTGTCCCCTGTCTCCCAGAAACCAGCTGAGGACCGTAGAGTCTCCACCCTGTCCGAAGGTGGCATCCAGCACGGACACCGTGCCTTCCGGAAGAAGGCGGCAGAGGCGGTCCTCATGGCCCCTTCTCATCTGCTCGCATCGGAGCACGGCGGTACCCAGATGAAAACGGTACTCCTCGCCGCCAATCCAGAAGGAGGGCTGCTTTTTCCCGTAAATCAGAAATCCTTCCTTATGACAGCGCGCTCTCATGTCCTCCAGGGTGCCTTCCCGAGGCACAAAGGGAAGGGAAAGGGCTCTTCCCCTCTCTTCCGCCTCCTCCCTTACGGAGCGGCTGTAGTTTCGAATGGTGGTGACAGCAATATTCATGGCCGTTTGAAGAGCCTTCCCAATTCACCGGGTGTGAATTTCACAATGGTCGGCCGGCCGTGGGGGCAGACGAAGGGCCTTGATGTATGGAAAAGATCTTCTATCAGTTCCTTCATCTGCCGGATATTCAGGGGATCTCCTCTCTTGATGGCACCCCGACAGGCAGCGTAGGCCATCATGCGATGGCGCATTGTTTCCGGCGAAGGTACGTCTTTTTCATGGTAGGCTTTCACAATATCTCCCACAACCCTTTCCATTTCGGAAGAGGAGAGATCTTCCGGCGAACCGGTAATGCGGATCACGTCGGGGCCTGCCTGTTCAAAGGTAATGCCAAGACGGTTCAAATCTTCCCGGTGCTCGTCTAAAAGGTCCATATCCCCTGCGTCCACATGGATGAGGTAGGGAATCAGGATTTCCTGCACCGGAATGCCTTCTGCCCTTTCCGCCAGATGGTCATAGCGCACCCTTTCATGGGCGGCGTGCTGGTCGATGATGAGAAGGTCTTTCCCATGCTGGCAGAGGATGAAACAGTCCGACACCTGTCCCAGCGGAATCACCGGATCCGTTTCCACCTTTTCTTCAAAGAGGGGCTCCGCTTTCATCTCATCCTGCTGACGGGGCTCTTCCTTTCGGAAATCCGCAAACACCGAGACATTGGAGAAAAGATCCTTTCTGTCTGTGTCCGGCGTAAAGGAGAGAGTCCTATTTTCCTCACTTTGGCGGAAGGGTGGCGTTCCTCTCCGGCCCATATAGGATGAGGGCTGAGGTTCTCCCCAGGAAGCAGCAGGCCTTGTTTCTTCCGAAAGACCGATATCCGGCTTCCCCGTAGGCGCTTCTTCCACTTTGATTGAGCCGGGAGCAAAATCTTTTTCCTCCACCACCTGGTGGCCGGGGTCATGAATCATTTCCCTGGCAATGGTATCGGCGGTGGACTGGGATGTCAGCGTCCCCAGCACGCCGTGGTACACCATACGGAAAATGGACTGTTCATCGGAAAATTTGATTTCCCGTTTCTGGGGATGCACGTTCACATCAATGCTTTCCGGCGGCACGGTAAAAGACAGCACCATAAGGGGATAACCGTTTTTCGGAAGCAGGGAATGGTAAGCATTATCCACTGCCTTGGACACCACTGCGCTTTCCACCACCCTGCGGTTGATGATAATAGTCTGGTACTGGCGGCTGCTTTTCAGGAGAGAGGGCTTTGAAATGAGACCTTCCAGAGTTACGTTTTCTCCATCCTCCTCCACCGGCAGCATTTCACCGGCGGTTTTCGTGCCGTAAAGGGCGGAAATCACATCCACCAGCCTGCCGTTTCCCGGAGTCTCAATCACCGTCCTGCCGTTATTGATGAGGCGGAAAGCAATGTCCGGATTGGCCAGGGACAGTTTCCCCACCATACTGTTGATGCGGGACGATTCTGTTCTCTCCGATTTCAGAAATTTCTTTCTGGCAGGCACGTTATAGAAAAGATCCCGCACTTCCACCGTGGTGCCGGCAGGAGTGCCTGCAGGCTTCACTTCCGTGATTTCCCCGCCGGTCATTTCCACTGCCGTGCCTTCCGCATCTTCATGCCTTCTGGTAGTAATGGTGGCCCTGGAAACGGAGGCGATACTGGGAAGGGCTTCGCCCCGAAATCCCAGAGACGCAATGTGGTAAATATTATCCACAGAGGAAATCTTGCTGGTGGCATGGCGGATAACGGAAAGCCTGGCGTCTTCCTCCGTCATGCCGCAGCCGTCATCGGTGACCCGGATATAGGTCATGCCGCCGTCGGCAATTTCCACTTCAATGGAAGAGGCACCGGCGTCCACTGCATTTTCCACCAGCTCCTTCACCGCATTCACCGGCCGTTCCACCACTTCACCGGCGGCAATCTGGTTGGCTGTCACCTCATCCAGTATATGAATCACTGCCATTATCGGGCCTCCTTGGCTTCCTTACTTAAGCGGAATAAGATTTCCATGGCTTCAATGGGGGTCTTGCTCATAACATCCATATCCGCCAGTTCATCAATAATCGGGGAAGTGAAAAGGTCAAAGCCCATGGGCTCTTCCTTCTTTGCTGCCTTCACCGGCACAGGCCCCTTTCCTTCCTCTTCCAGTCCTTCCAGAATATCATCTGCCCGCTTCAAGAGAGATTCGGGAAGGCCTGCCAGCCTTGCCACATGGATGCCATAGCTCCTGTCGGCGCAGCCGGGAACGATACGGCGCAGGAAAGTGATTTCCTTTCCCCTTTCCTTCACCGATACCGTATAGTTTTTAATATGGCTGCTCGTATCTGCCATAACGGAAAGTTCGTGGTAATGGGTAGCGAAAAGGGTAAAGCCGTGAATCTTTTCATCAATATACTCCACCACCGCCCGGGCAATGCTCATGCCGTCGTAGGTACTGGTGCCCCGGCCGATTTCATCCAGAAGGATAAGGCTGTTTCTGGTGGCATGGCGAAGGATATGGGACACTTCCTGCATTTCCACCATGAATGTACTCTGGCCGGTAGAAATATCATCCGTAGCGCCAACCCTTGTGAATATCCGGTCCACCGGCGAGAAGGAAGCACTTCTGGCAGGAATGAAGGAGCCTGTCTGGGCCATAATGGTCAAAACCGCCACCTGCCGCATGTAGGTGGATTTGCCCGCCATGTTCGGGCCTGTAATGACCAGAATTTCCTGGTTCTCATGGTTGAGCTCCGTATCATTGGGCACAAACATTTCCCGCTTCAACGCGTGCTCCACCATGGGATGGCGGCCGTCCTTAATGGAAATACGGCCTTCCCGGCTGTTCGTAATCCGGGGCCTGGTATAGCGGTCCTTCAGCGCCGCCCTGGCAAGGCTGGCGATACAGTCCAGCTCCGCCAGTGCCCTTGCCGTTTTCTGCATATCCGGAATTTCCGGACGGATTTCTGCCTTCACTGCCTGGTAAATCTTAAGCTCCAGCTCCTCCGTTTTTTCCTTTGCCGTCAGCGCCTTGGCCTCGAACTCCTTCAGCTCCGGCGTAATGTAGCGCTCCGCATTCACCAAAGTCTGCTTTCTCATATAATAGGGCGGAATGGGAATCTTATTGGCATTGGAAATTTCGAAATAGTAGCCGAACACATTATTAAAGCCGATTTTCAGCTTAATGCCGGTTTTTGCCTTTTCTTTTTCCTCCAGGTCTGCAATATACTGCTGGCTGTTTTCGGAAAGGGAGCGCACCTCGTCCAGTTCTGCAGAGAAGCCTTCTTTAATATACTTTCCGTCACGGATATTTCCGGTGCCGTTTTCATTCATGGAACGGTCCAGAAGATCAAACACCGGGCCATGAAGGCCGATCTGGCTGTTCAGCTTCTTCAGAATCACAGAACCGGCGCCGGACAGAAGATGTTTAATTTCCGGAATCATGCGAAGACTGGCTTTCAGGGCAAGCAGGTCTTTAGGGGAAGTGGAATTCGCTTCAATACGGGAAAGAATGCGTTCAAAGTCGAAGACCTGGGACAGCATGTCCTCCAGATTCGTGAGTTCCGTCATGTAGTTCGTCAGCTCTTCGATGCCATCCTGCCTGAGAATGATACGGTTCACATCCGTCAAAGGCCGCTCCAGCCACCGCCTCAAAAGCCTGGCCCCCATGGCCGTATGGGTGTAGTCCAGAAGTTCCAGAAGCGTTCCCTTCCGTCCGCCGTCCCGCATATTGCGGGTAATTTCCAGATTTCTGAGACACTCCTCCGAAAGGGTTAATGTATGATCCTCCCGGATGGGAAGCACCGAATGAAATACGGACACGTCGGACTTCATTACATCTTTGATGTAGGCGGAAAGGCGGCGGAACACCGTCTTCACATTGTCATTTTCAAGGGAAACTGCAGCATCAGGAAGATTCCCTTCCTCCTCCCCTTCCGCCCGGGACATAAGGCAGGACCCCAGACGGGCAGCTGCAAAACCGGTGAGTTTCCCGTAGAAATCATCGGATACACTGCACACCGCCTCGGCAGGAGAATAGACGGAAAGCATATCAAAGAAATCGTCCCTTTCCTTCTTTTTATCCCAGACACCCCACCAGCATTCGCCGGTGGACACATCTGCCAGCACTGCATCCAGTTCCTTATCTTCTTCCAAAATATAAATCAGGTAATTGTTGGACTTATCGGCAATGGAATTTTCAAAAAGAATGGTGCCCGGCGTGATGACACGGATCACATCCCGCTTCACCAGCCCCTTTGCCTTCTTCGGATCCTCCAGCTGCTCACAGATGGCCACCTTGTAGCCCTTCTGGATCAGACGGTAAATATAAATTTCCGCTGCATGAAATGGAACGCCGCACATAGGCACCCGTCCCTCGGCGCCTGCGTTCTTCCCGGTAAGCGTAAGCTCCAGTTCATGGGATGCAGTCACAGCATCGTCATAAAAAAGCTCATAGAAATCGCCCAGCCGGTAAAAAAGAAGACAGTCCTGATACTTGTCCTTCACCTGTTTATATTGTTCCATCAAAGGCGTTTTCGCCATGTCATCACCCCGTTCTGTTGGTTGGATTGTCTTAGGGAAGCGCTGATTCAATCA
>DCJJ01000077.1:7761-22102 GCA_002320515.1 Dialister sp. UBA1703
AGGAATGGGACAACGCGAATAGCGGGCTATTTAAGGAGCCCCATGACAAAGCAGTGCATAAAAATCCTTATAAAAGCAGACTCTATGAATGAATCAGTGCTTCCTTAGTTTCCTGGTATTTGATATTGAAAGGTTCAAAAGGTTCAGCGTATTGTGGTACCGCCACTTCGCAGTGCACAGTAAACATATTTTGCACTATACAAACCGGATTCGAAGGGAAGAGCAGCGTCCCGAAAATCCGGTGAGTCAGTGTCAGCAGAGCTCTCCCTTCAGCACCCATGTCTGGGCTGTGGTGACTCTGGCCATTCTGGTGTCTCCCACTTTAATTCCTTCTTCATAGGGGAAGAGGATCATTTTATTGGTGGAAGTTCTGCCGTACCAGTGGCTTTCATCCTGTTTGGACGGACCTTCCACTATGATTTCATAGGTCTTTCCTTCCATTTCCTTATTAAGGGCCAGGGAAATTTCATTTTCCGTGTCCATGAGTTCCTGGAGCCGGCGGTGTTTTGTTTCATCATCAATCTGGTTTTCCATACGGGCTGCCGGCGTGCCGGTTCTTGGAGAGTAGATGAAGGTGTAAGCAGAGTCGAAACGCACTTCCTTCATGAGCTTCAGGGTTTCCTGATGCATTTCTTCCGTTTCTCCCGGGAATCCGGTGATCAAGTCGGTGGTAAGGGCAACGTCCGGCATTTTCTTCCGTACATAATCCACCAGTTCTTTAAAATGTTCGATGGTGTATCCCCGGTTCATGCGCTTAAGCATTTCATTGGATCCATGCTGTACGGGAAGGTGCATGTGGCGCACCACCTTGGGAGAAGCAGCCATGGCGTCCACCATATCAAAGGTCATATCTCTGGGGTGGGATGTCATGTAGCGCACCCTTTCGATGCCGTCGATTTCATCAATAGCCCGGATCAGGTCGGCAAAGCTGGTGCCGTTTCTAAAATCAAGGCCATAGGAGTTCACATTCTGGCCAAGGAGGGTTACTTCCTTGTATCCCTCTTCAGCCAGTCCTCTGATTTCACGGCAGATGTCGTCGATGGTGCGGCTGATTTCCCTGCCTCTTACATAGGGAACAATACAGTAGGTGCAGAACTTGTTGCACCCCTGCATAATAGGTACCCAGGCAAAAATTTTGGACTTTCTCACCGAACGAAGCTCGCTGTAGTCCTTCACACTGTGGGGATTCCGTTCCGTCTTCACCACGTGGCCGCCCCTTGCATTTTCTCTGGTGATAATATCCTTCAGATCGTGGATATGGTAGGGTCCGATAACAAAATCGATGATGGGCATGCGCTCGATAAGCTTTCCCTTGTTTTCCTGGGCCATGCAGCCTGCAATGCCTAAAAGAAGACGGGGATTCTTATCCTTCAGCTTCTTGATTTCCCCAATTTTGCCGTACACCTTTTCCTCTGCATTCTGGCGGACGGAGCAGGTATTCATAATCACAATATCGGCGTCTTCCATTTTCTCCGCCGGCTTGTATCCCAGATCCTCCAGCTGGCCGTTAATACGTTCCGTATCATTTTCATTCATCTGGCAGCCATACGTAAGGGTATAGTAGAACTTATTCTCTGCGAGCCGTTTTTCTTCCACGACTTACCTCCTGTGAGCAATGCATCAATAGAATCGTTATCATAATATTATATCATATCCGTCGGATAGGATGAAAATGAAAAAGCCACCCCGGCGGATGGCTTTTTTCATTTTATTTGTCCAGCTTTTTGAAAAGGCTGGCCATTTCCAAAGCGTCCATGGCGCATTCAAAGCCCTTATTGCCGGACTTGAGTCCCGCCCGGTTGATAGCCTGCTCAATGGTGTCGGTGGTAAGCACGCCGTAAAGCACCGGCACGCCGCTGGAAAGGGATGCCATAGCTACCCCCTTCGTCACTTCCGTAGCCACATGTTCGTAATGGTCCGTTTCCCCGCGGATCACAGCCCCAAGGCAGATGACTGCATCATACTTTCCGCTTTCCGCCATCTTCTTGGCAGCGAGAGGTATTTCAAAGGCGCCGGGTACCCAGGCCAGGTCCACCTTGTCCATGTCCACGCCATGACGGGAAAGGCCGTCGGCTGCTCCGTCGATGAGTTTGGAAACAATGACTTCGTTGAAACGGGAAGCCACAATGCCTACGCGAATTTGATTTTCATTAAAAAGTCCGGAAATAATATTCATTTTGTTCTCCTTTAATTAATAGTGTACTAGTGAGCTAGTGAGCTGGTGGGCTGGTGGGCTGGTGAGCTGGTGGACTGGTGGGCTGGTGGGAGATGGAGCTCCCCGGCCCAATCACATTATGCCTTTGGCTCTTCGATTTCCTTGTCCAGTTTCAGCATGTGCCCCATTTTTTCCTGCTTTGTCTTGAGGTAGAATTCGTCTTCTCTGGTGGGAGCGATTTCAATGGGCACTCTTTCTGTAATGGTGATGCCGTAGTCTTTCACTTCATCCATTTTCTGTGGATTGTTGGTGAGAAGTTTAATATTGGAAACTCCCAGGTCTTTCAGAATCTGGGCGCCGGTCATATATTCACGAAGGTCGGCGGCAAATCCCAGTTTCAGGTTCGCTTCCACCGTGTCATAGCCTTCATCCTGGAGAGCATAGGCACGGATTTTATTGATGAGGCCGATACCTCTCCCCTCCTGGCGGAGGTACACCAGCACCCCTCTTCCTTCTCTGGCAATCTGCTTCATGGCAGCGGCAAGCTGCTGTCCGCAGTCACAGCGGAGAGACCCGAAGCAGTCGCCGGTAAGGCATTCAGAGTGAATGCGGCAGAGTACCGGTTTCCCATCGGACACGTCGCCCATGGTGAGGGCTACATGGTGTTCGCCGTTCAAGAGATTCACAAAACCGTGGATTTCAAAATGGCCGTACTTGGTAGGCATCTTTGCTTCAGCCACTTCCTCCACCAGTTTTTCATGCTTTTTCCTGTATTCGATAAGGTCCTGGATGTTGCCTATTTTCATCCCCTTTTCCCTGGCCAGTTTGAAAAGGTCATCCCTTCTGGCCATGGTACCGTCTTCGTTCATGATTTCGCAGCAGAGGCCGGCAGGCTTCAAACCTGCCAGACGGGCCAGATCTACGGTGGCCTCTGTATGGCCCTGCCTTTCCAGCACGCCCCATTTCTTTGCTTTCAGCGGAAACAGGTGCCCCGGTCTTCTGAAATCTTCCGGTTTAGCGCCGTCCTTTACAGCTTCCAGGGCAGTCATGGAACGGGCTGCAGCGGAAACGCCGGTGCCGGAATCCTTATAATCGATGGATTCCAGGAAGGCGGTGTGGTGATTGTCCGTATTATGGCGGATCATGGGCCCCAGGTACAGGGTATCCGCCATTTCTTCGGACATGGGCATGCAGATGACCCCTTTAGCCTCCGACGCCATGCGGTTTACATTTTCCGGTGTGGCAAATTCAGCGGCGCAGATGTAATCCCCTTCATTTTCACGGGATTCCGCATCCTGCATAATGACGATATGCCCTTTCCGGATTTCTTCTATAATTTCTTCAATGCTGTCAAATTTATAATCCATAATGTCCTCCATGCCCCAAAGTTTCCAGCATGCTCATGGTGAGGCCTTCTTTCGGACCTTCTTTCAGGAGCTGCTCTACATATTTACCCAAGTAATCACATTCTATATTCACTATATCTCCCGGGCGTTTCAAAAGGAGCGCCGTCTCACTGCCCGTATGGGGAATGAGGGCGATGGAGAACGAATCCTCCCGACGCGCCGCCACGGTGAGACTGATACCATCCACCGCCACGGACCCCTTTTCTATAATATAGCGCATCCATTTCCTGTCAGTGGAAATAGAAATATCGACTGCATTGTCATCCTTTTCCATGGAAAGAATGCGGCCTGTACCGTCCACATGGCCCATCATGATATGGCCTCCCAGGCGGTCGGAAAGCCGAAGCGCCCTTTCCAGATTCACCGGCGTGCCGGGGCGGAAGAGGGAAAAGGCAGTGCGGCGCATGGTTTCCGGTGTCACGTCGGCAGTGAATGTGCTGCTGTTCATGGCGGTCACTGTAAGGCAGGTGCCGTTTACAGCGATGCTGTCACCGATTTTCGTACCCTCCAGCACTTTGCTGCAGGAAATCACCAGCTTTTCCGCCCTGTTCGTTTTGGAAATATGATGGATACGTCCGATTTCTTCTACAATTCCTGTAAACATATTACTTTCCATCACCGGAAGGCTCTTTCTCTGCTAGAGCCTCCGATCCTTCCCTGATTTCCTCTTCCAGCCGGTCGATTCGTTCGTCGGCGACATCGGTCTTTCCCTTATCCACATAGGCTTCAATCACCAGGTCCGGCCCGCAGGTTTCCGTACTCATATCTTTCAGCTTTACTGCCTTATCCATGGATGAGGCCCCTTCTCCTCCAATAAGTCCCGGAGCCGATACGCCGCCGATAATTTTAGGTGCTGCATAAATCCGCACCTTGTCCACAATCCCTGCTTCAAAGGCAGAAGCCGCCAGGGTGGCACCGCCTTCCAGAAGGATGCCGTCAATCCCCTTCAGCGCAAGGCCGGTCATGGCGGAATCAAGGTCTACCTTCCCCTTTTCATCGCCGTCGGTCATGATGATGTCCACCCCCATGTCCGTCAGGGCCTGCCTTTTCTTCTCATCGGAAGATGTGGTAGTAAGGACAATTACCTCGCCGGGCTCCTGGAAGACCTTGGCCTTCAGCGGTACCGACAGATTGCCGTCTACAATAATCCGCACCGGATCATCAAGGCCTTCCGTGCGGGCCGTAAGGAGCGGATTGTCTGCGATCACCGTACCGGCGCCTGCCATAATGCCTCTATAGCAGCCCCGGAGTACATGAACCTCCTCCCGGGAATCCTCTGAAGAAATCCACTTGGAGTCCCCTGTATGGCAGGCTGTTTTTCCATCCAGGGACATGGCCGCTTTATAAAGAACAAAGGGCTTGTGTTCCGTCACATATTTCAGAAATACCTCATTCAGCTTCCGTGCTTCCTTTTCCATGACGCCTACAGTAACAAAAATGCCTGCGTCCCGGAGGCGGCGGATTCCCTTTCCGGAAACCAGAGGATTCGGATCCACCATGGCTGTCACCACCCGGTCAATATCCTTCTCAATAATGAGATCCGCGCAGGGCGGCGTCTTCCCATAATGGCTGCAGGGTTCCAGTGTCACATAGAGCGTAGCGCCGGAAGGATCCTCTGTACAGTGAGCAAAAGCATTCACCTCTGCGTGAGGACCGCCGAACTTTTCATGCCAGCCTTCCCCGATAATCCTGCCGTCCTTTACAATCACCGCACCTACCATGGGATTCGGCCTGGCGTGGCCCATACCGCGAACAGCCAGCTCCAGAGCCCGGGCCATAAATTTTCTATCTTCATCGATACGCAAAAAATCCACCTTCCTTTCTTCCAGGGAGGTGGATTCATCATGCCAGGTCCACTCTTCTTTCATCCGGACTATACCGTCGGCTCTGGAATTTCACCAGACCTACCTCATAGGGAGGTTCGTGGGCTTTACCACCGGTGGGGACTTGCACCCCGCCCTGAAGAGATTCAAAATTCTCTATTATTATAACAGATTGAACAGGAAAGGCAAGAGGGCAAAGGAAAGGCAGGATAAGCCTTCCAGCCATGACACTGCCCATGTATAAAGGCCTGCCCTGTTGGAAATCCCGCCTGCAGGATGCAGACTATTCCATCACTGCCGCCACTGCCTTTTCCACGTCTTTTCCGATATCCTCTATGCTTCTGAGTCTTCCTTCCTCCGTACAGGGGATCCGTTTCCAGTGGTAGAGGGCAACCAGCTGACGATAGGCATCGTGGCATTTTCGGAGGTAATCCAGGTGCTGTTCGTGAATATCCATGGAGCCTCCTTTTTTGGCTCTTTCTTTGACCAGGTTTTCAGAGACTGCCAGCGGAATATCCAGAAGAATGACCAGGTCCGGCCGTGGGAGTTCTAGTTCCCCGTATTCCATTTTTTCCAGCCAG
The DNA here is from genome assembly GCA_002320515.1 of Dialister sp. UBA1703. GTDB lineage: Bacteria > Bacillota > Negativicutes > Veillonellales > Dialisteraceae > Dialister. The sequence goes on from DCJJ01000077.1 coordinate 13,727, forward strand.
GAAAGGAAATCTTTTCTTTTTACTTCATCCTCGTACTTGGTCATCTGGTGTACCATGTTGCTGGTGGTGTAGCGGTCAGCAATAACGATGCCTCCTTTTTCATAAAAATCCTTCCACTTCATGCGATAGGATGCAAAACGATCCACCGCGTAGAAAAGGGATGCGGCGTAGGGATTGACGTCTTCCGGATTTTTTCCAAAGTCCCCTTTAAGGTACATTTTTACCAGGGCAGAAGAGGGGCTCTCGTAGTCGGGGAAGGAAATATGCATTACTTCCCTGCCCTTTTCTTTCAGTTTCTTTTCCAGAAGATTGGACTGGGTTTCTTTGCCGCTGCCGTCGATTCCTTCCAGTACGATAAGTTTTCCTTTCATAGTTTCTCCTTCCATAAAAAAGGCAGTTTCCTTTTTAGAAACTGCCTTTTGCATCATGAATTATCCTTTCCTTTTAGGGTTGAAGGCGTTCATGGCGTGGTCTACGCCGTATTCCAGCGCCGCTTCAATGGAATCGGCGGTATGAATTTTGGCGTCTTCGATTCTTTTTATATCTTCTCCATAGGGACGGCTGAGCACGTGTTCTATCACGGTGTGTCCATCTTTAGGGTGGCCCACGCCGATGCGGAAGCGGTTGAAGTTCTCGCTGCCCAGATGGGCGATGAGGGATTTGATACCGTTATGTCCGCCGGAGGCACCCTTTTTGCGGATTCTGGTCTTTCCCGGAGGAAGGTCCAGATCGTCGCAGATGATGTAAATATTATCCAGGTCCACCTTGTAGTAACGGGCAATGGCACCTACCGCCTCGCCGCTGTTGTTCATGTAGGTGAGCGGTTTCACCAGAAGCACTTTTTCTCCCTTCACCACGACCTGGCCGATTTCCGCTTTCATATCTTCTTTCCAGAGAGTGACATTCCAGCGGCGGGCCAGTTCGTCAATGACGTCAAAGCCCATGTTGTGGCGGGTGTGCTCGTACTCTTTTCCCGGATTTCCAAGTCCTGCAATAATCTTCATTATTTATCGAAAAGCTGGCTTACGGAAGCGTCGTGGAAAATACGGAGGATGGCTTCGCCCAGAAGCGGAGCGATGGAGAGGACGGTGAGTTTGTCCTGGATCTTTTCTTTCGGGATAGGCAGGGAATTGGTAACGATCAGTTCCTTGATGTTGGAGTTCTTGATTCTTTCAGTAGCCGGGTCAGTAAGTACAGGATGGCATACGGCAGCATACACATTTCTTGCACCATATTCGGCCAGTGCTTTGGCGCCTTCGCAGAGGGAGCCGGCAGTATCTACAATATCATCTACGATGAAGCAGTTTCTGTCTTTCACATTGCCGATAATGTTCATGACTTTGGCTACGCCCGGTTCCGGACGGCGTTTTTCAATGATGGCAATGGGGGCACCTACGCGGTCAGCCAGTTCGCGGGCACGGGTAACACCGCCCAGGTCCGGAGAAACGATGGTCAGGTTGTCCAGGTTCTTGGATTTTACATAGTCTGCCAGAAGGGATGCAGACATGAGGTGATCCACCGGTACGTCGAAGAAGCCCTGGATCTGGCCTGCATGGAGATCCATGGTAACTACGCGGGTAACACCGGCAGTGGACATGAGATCTGCCACCAGCTTGGAGCTGATCGGTTCACGGCCTCTGGTCTTTCTGTCCTGACGGGCATAGCCGTAGTAAGGAACGACCACAGTAATATGGCGGGCAGAAGCTCTCTTCAGCGCATCTACCATAATCAGCATTTCCATAAGGTTATCATTCACCGGTGCGCCGGTGGGCTGGATAATGAAGCAGTCCTTGCCGCGGACACTTTCATTGATCATGACCTGAATTTCGCCGTTGTTGAACCGTCCGCAGATAGCTTTTCCCAGCGGCACTCCGATGTAGTCGGAAATTTCCCTTGCCAGCGCCGGGTGTGCGTTTCCTGTAAAAATCTTCAATTTAGAAGTATCTTCCATGTCCATTTTGCTGCCTCTCCCTTTCCTTTCAAATATGAAAGTGTACAAGTTTTTCTGATCAGCGGATATAAACCCAGTCATCCACTATCACTGTTCTTATTATATACCAGTTTACCGGTAAATTAACAGTCAAAAATACGATTTCATCCTATTTAATGAGGAAATTAATCCTTATAGGTATCCTCTTTGACCCAGCCCTCGATATTTGTCTGACGGGCCCTTGCCACGGACAGTGCCCTGGCAGGTACATCTTTTGTAATGGTGGAGCCGGCGGCTGTGAAGGCTCTCTCTCCTACGTGCACCGGTGCTACCAGATTTGTATTGCAGCCGATAAAGGCATGGTCATCTACTTTGCAGCGATGCTTTTCCTTTCCGTCGAAATTGACAGTCACTGTACCGCAGCCGAAATTTACATTCTTTCCAAGATCCGAATCGCCGCAGTAAATGAGGTGCGGCAGCTTCGTGCCATCATCTACGGTGGAATTCTTCACTTCTACGAAATTGCCGATTTTGATGTGGTCATGGAGCACCGTATTCGGACGGAGATGGACGAAAGGCCCGATTTCATCGAAATTTCCGATGCTGCATTCATGGGCATACACCCGGTTCAGGTGTGTCCCCTCTCCCACTGTTACGTCAGTGAGCTGGGTATCGGGACCGATGACGCAGTCTCTGCCAATCACCGTCTTACCCTCAAGAATGGTGCCGGGATAAAGAACCGTATCCTGCCCCACTTCCACATCCTGCTCCACATAGGTGTTTTCCGGATTGATAATGGAAACGCCCTTCGCCATAAGCTCCTCTGCCTTGCGGAGACGAAGCACCCGGTCAGCTGCTGCCAGCTGGGTTCTGGAATTGACGCCCATGGTCTCATCTGCATCATCTGCAGCCACAGGAACTACTTTCTGACCCTCACGAATCATGATTTCAAACACATCGGTCAAGTAATACTCGCCCTGGGCATTCTTGTTGTCGATTTTCTTCAGTGCATCCAGAAGAGGCCCCACCTTGAACACGTAGGTGCCTGTATTGATTTCATGGACAGCAAGTTCTTCCGGCGTACCGTCCTTCTGCTCCACAATGGAAGTCATCTGTCCCTTTTCATCCCGAAGCACACGGCCGTAGCCGAAAGGATCATCCAGCACCGCCGTCAGCACCGCAGCCGATGCATTTTCCTTTTGGCAGGTTTCCGTAAGGGATGAAATGGTTTCGCTGCGAAGAAGAGGTGTGTCGCCGCAGATCACCAGTACATAGCCATCCCGATCTGTCAGAAGAGGCGCCCCCTGCATAACCGCATGGCCCGTGCCGAGCTGCTCAGCCTGGTGAACAAAATCTACGCCCTTTCCGGCCAGATCCTGCCGCACCAGCTCTTCCTTAAAACCTGTAATTACCACACATCTGCCGAAACCGGCCTTCCGGACCACCCGGATGACCTGCTCCACCATAGGCACGCCGCACACGCGGTGCAGTACCTTGGGCAGAGCGGACTTCATGCGGGTACCCTGCCCCGCCGCCAGAATAAGGGCTGTCAAATCTGCCATTTTTCCTCCTGCTGTTACTATCTTAAAGAAATCTATATACGGATGTCATTTTCATATGTAAGCAAAACCCGTAGCTTTTATTTTAGCAAATGAGAATAGGGATAGCAAGGTAAAATAGAGCAGAGGAGCCGCTTTGCGGCTCCTCTACTCTATTTTACTTTCTCTTTTCATCCGGGGACTGCCTCCCCGGCAGCCCTTTCACATCTTTGCAGCAATGGCATCGTGGATCAGAGCGGCGTAGGCTCTGGTACCTTCGTTGTTGGGATGGATGTTGTCTCCGCCCAGCCATTCCGGGTGTCTGGTAACCGCTTCCTGCCAGTCAACCAAGGTGACATTGGGATATTCCTGTGTAATCTTCCTTAGATAGGCATTATTGCTGTCCTGCCAGCCGGTAGCAGGGCAGTGGACAGTGACCCAGAAAATGTGGCGCTCCGGTCCCAGATAGTCCAGAAGAGCGCGGGTTTCCCCTTCGTACTGGCCGTCCAGAGGACCATTGGTCCCAAGGGCGATAACCACCGTATTTCCAAGAAGTCCCATATTTTCTATCTGCCTGGCAATGCCAAGGCCGGCGCCTACGTAGCGGGAAACTTTGGCATCAATATAGCAGTCGGGAAGCACATCATGAATATCCATGGCGGAGCCCAGCATGACGGAGTCACCGATACAGGCCACGTGATCCAGGGTAGGATGGCTCTTCGCCTTTGTTTCTTCCGGAACGGGAATGGCTTCTACCTGCTGATTTTCCAGCATTTTTTCATTCTCCGCAAACCGTTCCTTCATTTCCCCCATGTCCGATACCCGCTCTGTAGAGGAATTCCAGAGGCCCCGGCAGCCGTAGACCATGAAGGGAAAGGCAGGCAGGGAAATAAGAAGAATGGCCAGGGCTTTCAAAAAGGTTTTCCTTGGGTGGCCTATGAAATGAATGTGCCCGGTCAGGAGATTTTCTACCAGACTGCTCCATACGGCAAGAAGGACAATGAGAAAAATTTCCGCTGTTTCCATCACATAGGGCATGATTCCTTCCCATTTCATATAACGGAATAGAAAAATGACGGGATACTGCCACAGGAAAATACCATAGCTGTACTTTCCAATCCAGCAAAAGAGAGGATTATCCATCCATTTTCCAAAAGGAAGAGACGTATCCGCTGTCCATACCAGAAGAAGCAGAAAAAGGATGGTATAGGCAGCCATGGCCCATTCATAGACTGCAGGGAGCCTGCCGTCCAGAAAGACATACCCCGCTGCGGTCAGAACAATACCTGCCATGTAAAGAAACGAAATGACAGTCTTTTCCCGGTTCCTGCTTTCACCGTCGTAAGCCCTGTGGGCGTGGCTAAGCCCAAGGGCCGCCCCTAAAAGCAGGGCATACATTCTGGTGTCAGTGCCATAATAAAGCCTTGTCATATCCATGCCTTCTTTAAAATCGTAGGGCATGACAGTCATGGCACCAAGGCCGACCAGGAAGAAAAAGGCGGTGCCAGCCTTCGGGCCGGAAATTTTTTCGATCAGTATGTAAAAACCATACAGAAGGGGCCAGCTGAGATAGTACTGGATTTCAATGCCCAGAAACCAAAGGTGGGTAAAAGGGGACTGGCTGGCTATCCTTGTGAAATAGTCCGCATTCTGCTCAATCTGCCACCAGTTATTCACACCCAGCAGCACCGAAAGCACCTCCGGCCGGATAGCTGTGATAATATCCGGTGCAAAGAAGGAATAAATGCCTACGGTCATGAGAATCATAATAATCAGGGAAGGATAAATCCTTTTTATCCTCTTCCACAGGTAGGACAGAAGGGAGAACCCATGGGACGCCCTCTCCTTCTCACCGGTATAGGCCAGAAGATAGCCGGTGATTACAAAAAAGAGGGACACCCCCAGCCATCCGCCTTTAAAACCCTGAGGAAACATATGAAATAAGGTGACTCCCGTAATGGCCAGCGTCCTGAGCCCGTCCAGTCCGGCAATGCGGCTCCCCTTGTTTTTCAAAGGCAGGGGCTGCCCCTTTTCTATATCTAAAGCAGCATCCTTTGCTGCAGCTAAATGATTTTCCATTTTTCTTCTTTCTTCCCGGGCCTGCCCCGGAAATTTTCTATTTCATCGCATACGATTTATGCGTCTTTTCTGCAAACGACCTCTATTTTATCTCATCCACACCTGTTTTTCCATAGGATTTGTGAGAAAAAAAGGCCCCGGAGCAGCCGGGCTTCAGAGGGGATAGAGAAAAAGTCTGACGGAGCCCCGCACCAAGGGAGGAAAGCCCGATGGATACACGCCCCTCTGAACCTAATACGCAGGCCCCTGCCGGAATACCGTTCTCCAGCCCTCCCCACAAAAAAGCGCCCCTTTTCATCAGGGCGCTTTTTTCATTTAACTACTTTATGTAATTATGTTTCTATATGCCGGTCTTCCTCCCATGCTTTCCGCATTTTTAACGGCGTCCAGAATGGCAAGGCGGATAGCTTCTTCCGCCAAATAGCCCACCGTATCCACCGGTGCTTCCACCTCACCGGAAGCCATGGTAAAGACGGTGTCTCCATCCATGGTGGTATGGACAGGCCGGATGGCCCGGGCATAGCCGTCATGGGCCATGCCCGAAACCGCTTTGCATTCGGCCTTGGTGAGCCTGGCATTGGTCATGACGCATCCGATGGATGTATTGGTACCCGTCTGCCTTTTAAAGCCCTGCATCATCAGTTCATGGGATGAAATGAAATGGGCGTCATCATCTGCGAGAGCTCCTGCCAGGATTTCATCCTTATCATAGATTTCTCCACAGGCATTCACTGCCATGTATGCCCCCACAAAGAGGCCGCTGGGGAGACTAAATTCAGCATAACCGGCGCCGCTTTTCATGGCGTGGTCAAAGCCCCGGAGCTTTCCGACAGAAGCGCCGGTACCGGCGCCATAGCAGCCCACAGGGAAAGTGTTTGAAGCCCTGGAAGCCGCTTCATAGCCCATAACAAGGCCCGGATGAACCTTGGGATCTCCTATGGAAAGGTCGAAGAGCACAGCACCGCAGACGATAGGAACGGTCACATCTCCCACAGGAAATCCGATTCCCTTTTCCGCAAGGAAGTTCATAACGCCGCAGTCCGATTCCAGTCCGAAGGCGGAACCGCCGGAGAGAACTACCGCGTGAATTTTCTGCACCGTCTTTTCAGGACTCAGAAGGTCCGTTTCCCTGGTGCCGGGAGCGCAGCCCCGTACGTCCACCCCGGCTGCAGCGCCGCCTTCCGGCGCCAGAATGACAGTTACTCCTGTAAGTCCTTTTCTATCTTCCGCCGTACCGATAGCAAAACCCGGTACATGAAGTGTTCTCGTTTCCATTATGCTTCCCCTTTTCTTGCCATGGCAAGGCAGAGTTTCAAATCCTCCGGTAACGGTGCTTCAAAGTGAAGCGCCTTTCCGGTAACAGGATGTGTCAAATCCAGAGTCCAGGAATGGAGGGCCTGCCCTTCGATGGGGAAATGATCCTTCTTCCAGCCGTAGAGGGGATCGTTCACCACCGGATGACCGATATGGGCCATGTGCACGCGGATCTGGTGGGTACGCCCTGTTTCCAGCTTCAGTTCAAGGAAGGAATAGCCCGGCATGAATTCTTCCACCCGATAATGGGTAACCGCGGGCTTTCCGGTTTTGGGCGCTACATCCCATTTCATGCGGTCCTTCACGCTCCGCCCCAGGGGAAGGCGGATGACGCCGGTATTTCCCTCCATCTGCCCGTGCACCAGGGCCAGATAATGGCGCTGAGCCTCATGGGCCTTGATTTCCGCCTTCAGCACAGGAAAAGCACGGGCAGACTTGGCTGCCACCATGACGCCGGATGTGTCCTTGTCCAGCCGGTGCACAATGCCGGGCCGGATAGGATCCTCACAGGCGGACAGAAGGGACGGGCCGCAGTGGTAAAGAAGAGCATTGGCCAGCGTACCGTCAGGATTTCCAAAACCCGGATGTACCACCATGCCCCGGGCCTTATTGATAACGATGATATCCTCATCTTCATAAAGAATGTCCAGCGGCAAATCCTGTGGAACAAGGGAAAGCTCTTCCTTTTCTTCCCAGGAAAAGGAAATCTCGTCCCCTGCCTTCACATGGTAATTAGGTCTGAGCATTTTGCCGGTTAAGAGCGTCGCTTTCCCCTCTTTCATCCACTTCTGGACCTCGGACCTGGTCAGTCCTGAAGCGTCCTGCAGGATCTTATCCAGCCGCGCTCCTTCTTCTGTTTCTGAAATATGGCAGGTAATCTGGTTCATGAGCTGTGTCTCCAAAAATAAAAGGCAATAAGTCCTACCCCTGCACAGATAAAAATATCTGCAATATTAAAGATAGGCCAAATGCGGAAATCAAAGAAATCCACCACCGCCCCAAGCCGGGCACGGTCCAGTCCATTTCCCAGAGCGCCGCCAAGCAGCATGCCTACGGCAGAGGGAAAATAGAGGGGGTTTTCAGGAATCCTTTTCCGCATTACGAAAAAAGCAATAAAAAGTGCCACCACAATGGCAAGGAAAAACCAGTCCTGATGGGGCAGGATACCAAAAGCGGCACCGGGATTCAGGATATAGGTCAGATGAAATACATTCCGGATAACGGGAATGGTCTCTCCCAGTTCCATATGGTTCACGACAAACCACTTCACCAGCTGGTCAAAAATGGTAACAAAAAGGGCAGTGAGTAAAGTAATCATAAAATCCTCCTGTCCTGTATTATATCATATGGGGCCGCTTTGCGGCCCCAGGTTCAGAGGGAAAGGTTGACGGGCCCTTCGTGCCCGAAGGTTGTGGCCGCCTCTCGGTGGCAGGTTGTGTAGAAAGGTTATGTAGAAAGATTTTTAAGATTGATGGGCCCTATGGACCCAAGGGGTTCTTAGGGAAGCGCTGATTA
>DCJJ01000061.1 GCA_002320515.1 Dialister sp. UBA1703
GGCCCGGAGGGCCGTCAACCTTTCTCGTCACAACCCTTCTACACAACCTGCGGCGTCAGCCGCGCCCCTTTTTACTTGCGGCGTCAGCCGCCACCACAACCCTCGGGCCGTAGGCCCGTCAAACGTAAGAACCTTCCCCTTTGAACCTTTTGAACCCTTTTCCCATTCGTGGTATACTTAAAAAGCGAAAATGACTGTTTTTATCAGCACATGACAAGGGGCTAATCCATGCATAACGAACAAAAAATAACTGACCATATTTACTGGATCGGCGGCAATGATTTCGTATCTTCCCGCTTTGAAAATCTGATTCCCATTTCCCGGGGCATTTCCTATAACAGCTATTTCATTGACGATGAAAAGACGGCGGTTATGGATACGGTGGATTCGGTCATCCGGGATGTGTTTATGGACAATGTGTCCCATCTTCTGCAGGGGAGGAAGCTGGACTACATTATCATCAACCACATGGAGCCGGACCACAGCGGATCCCTCCTGGCCCTGGCAACGGCCTATCCGGAAGCGAAGATCGTGGCCACGTCCCAGGCGCAGAAGATGGTGGGACAGTATTTCCACATTTCCATGAAGGACCGGTTCATCACCTCCGATGAAAAGCTGGAAATCGAGCTGGGTGCCCACCGGCTCCATTTCTTGAAGGCGCCTATGGTGCACTGGCCGGAGGTGACTTTTACCTATGAAGAAAGGGAAAAGGTGCTTTTCTGCGCCGACGCCTTCGGCACCTTCGGCGTGCTGAACGGCTCTGTTTTTGCGGACGATGTGGACTACGACGAAGAATACCTCCCGAGCTGCCGGAAATACTACGCCAATATTGTGGCCCGCTACGGCATGCAGGTGCTCATGGCCCTGAAGAAGGCGGAAAAGCTGGATATCCGCTATCTCTGCTCCCTCCACGGCCCGGTGTTCAGAAGGCCGGAAGACATTGCAAAGATGATGTCCCTCTACAGGAAATGGGCATCCTGGGAGCCGGAGGAACGGTCCGTTTCCATCTTCTTTGCCTCTCCCTATGGCAATACGGCCATGGCGGCCCAGATCCTGGCAGGAAAGCTGGCGGCGGAGGGCGTGAAAAACCTGAAGCTGGTGGACCTCTGCAGCAGCTCCGTGACGGAAGCATTCCCGGAGGTACTCCGCCGGAGCCATATGGTGCTGGCGGCGGTGACCATGAACATGGGCCTGAACCCCGTGATGAATGCATTCCTGGACCTCTGCAAAGAAATGGACCTGCAGAACCGCACCATTTCCATCATCGGAAACAGCAGCTGGGCTCCCAATGTGAGCGGGAAGCTCATGATGGAAAAGACAGGCGCTTTGAAGAAATGCACCATCTTGGGCGATGGGGTCCATATCTCCTCATCCCCCGCCGATGATGACACCCTTGAAAATCTGGCAAAACTCATTGCCGGCGACATAATGAAAGAAAAGAAGGCATGAAAATGAATAAATGGATGGCCTATGCGGCGGCACTCTGCTTGTCCGCCGCCATGCTTCTTTCAGGCTGCGGGAGCCGTCCCTCGGTTCACGTCATGAAAGCACAGCAGTCGAGGGAACCCTTTACCCTGGAAACAAAGGCAGCGCCGGAAGCACTCCATACGGCGCCGGTGATTCCCCAGGTTTCAGGAAATCTGATTTTCACCCCCCCTGACGTGGGCACCGTAGTCAATGCGGGAGACGAGCTCTTCAAAATCGACTCCTCCCAGTACGAATCCCAGGCAGCGGCCCTCCGGAGCCAAATTGCCGCCGCCTCCCAGGCAGCGGCTCCTTCCTACAGTTACAGCGCTCCCGCCGTAGATGACAGCCTGGAAGCATCCCTCCTGAAACAGGGCATTATTACCCGGGCGGAATATGAGAGAATCAAAGGAAGAAAAGGCGGCAACCTGCAGCAGGCTCCCGCAGCAGCGCCCGCCCAGGCACCGGCCCAGCTGGTGGCCTCCCTGCAGACACTGGAAAAAACCATTGCCAACTGCACCGTGCGGGCTCCCATCAGCGGCGTGATTTCCCAGGTTTACATCGGCGACACCCATCTGGCCATGGCGGGGAAACCGGCCCTGGTTATCCGCCAGGACTCCCCGGTCACCGCCTCCGTCCAGATTCCGGCGAAACTGGATAACGTGATGGAAAAAGCCAAAGACGACAAAACCTTGACCGTCACCATGAGCGACGGCTCTGAAATCTGGTACGGCGAACTCAAAAAACAGCCCAACGAAGACGGCGATAAATTCACCACCTACAAAGTGCAGGTGGACAACACAGACGATGAAATCACCATCGGAAACGAATACAGCATCCGCATCGAAAGCGGACAGAACGTTTCCTGCTTCATGATTCCCAAATCCGCCGTTATCGGCGACAGCACCGTGGCCGTAGTGAATGACGACAACCTGGTGGACATGAAATCCGTATCCATCGCCAGCGACACCGGCGGCTACGTCCTTATTATGGACGGACTGGCAGAAGGGGACCGGGTGATTACAGACCCGCCCAAGAGCCTGGACATGGGCATGCAGGTAGACGTGAAATGAAATGGACAAGAGAAGACTTCCTGGGTGACGCCGTCACCACCGCCAGAAAACTCATAGGCACCGTGGTAGTCTCAAAAACCCCCGAAGGCATCACCGCCGGCCGCATCGTGGAATGCGAAGCCTACGGCGAAACATACCAGGGCCATAAAGACGACGGCGCCCACGTATTCAAAGGCCTCACTCCCCGGACCAGAATCATTTTCGGAGAAGGCGGCCATGCCTACGTCTACCTCATCTACGGCATGTACACCTGCCTCAACTTTGTCTGCGGCCACGAAGGAGAATCCGGCTCCGTCCTCATCCGCGCCCTGGAACCGCTGGAAGGACTGGACCTTATGAAAAAAAGAAGGCACCAGACAAAAGAAAAACTCCTCACCAGCGGCCCCGGCCGCCTCACCCAGGCCCTGGGCATCGACATGTCCTATTACGGCATGGACCTTACCGGAGATACCCTCTACGTGGAAACAAGAGAAAAAGGCCCCTGGCCCCTGGAAATTACAAAACGGAAAAACATAGACTACGCCATCTGGGGCAAAGACTTCCCCTGGCGCTTCCTCCTGAAAGGGAGCCCCTATGTGTCGAAATGAAAAAAGCAGTGAAGAAATGATTGACATTTCTTTACTGCTTTTTTAGGGAAGCACTGATTCATTCAT
>DCJJ01000097.1:0-4356 GCA_002320515.1 Dialister sp. UBA1703
TACAGCACGGCTATCACCGACTCACTGGATTCTCAGGTCGCTTAGGCTCCCCTACGAATCCAGTTCGCTGGAGTGACTCCAGTTCCCTTGCTACCCCGCAAGCGGTGGGACAATAAATGGGGGAGGGAACCCTCTGAACCCTTTGAACCTTTCTTCGCCCCTTGAAACACAACCCTTTTGCACAACCTGCGGCGTCAGCCGCGCCCCTTTTTATACTGCGGCGTCAGCCGCCACCGCAACCCTCAGCCGCGAAGCGGATGTCAAACTTAAGAACCCTCCGGCCGACAGGCCGGTCAAACTTTAGAACCTTTTCACTCACAACCCTCGGGCCCAAAGGACCCGCCCCCCCTTTTGGTGCTGCATCACCATCTACCCCCCCGCAGGCAGTGGGACTATATGTAGAAGAAGCTCCTTCCCCCGCAGTCACTTTTTATTAAAATATCCCTTGCATTCGAGGCGCCCGTTTGTTATAATAGCAAAGAATTATCTATGTATTTGAAATGAGGTGCAACAAGTGAAGAAGGGAATCCATCCGGATTATCATCCAGTCGTTTTCCGTGATATCGGTGCTGACTACTCTTTCCTGACCCGTTCTACAGCTACTTCCAACCAGACTGTGAAATGGGAAGATGGCAATGAATATCCGCTGATCAATATTGATATCAGCAGTAAATCCCATCCGTTCTATACAGGACAGCAGCGTTTCGGAAAGGCTCGCGGCCGTATCGAAAAGTTCAACAAACGTTACGGAAAAACATCCGACTAAAAAACAGGGCGCAGGCCCTGTTTTTTACTGCCCATTTTTACCCTGTGATATACTTATAATTATATATACATAATAAATGGAATTTGCAAATAAAGGAGTAAACAGATGCAGACGAGTAAACTGGAGGGCATGGAAGCCCGGTATGTGACCCTGGAGGACCAGCTCAGCGACCCCTCTGTTATTGCAGACCAGAATAAATGGCGGGCCCTGTCCAAGGAGCATGCGGAGCTGGGGGACATTGTGGCCAAGTACAGAGAGTACAAGGAAGCGGACGAGGCGGTGAAGGATGCAAAGGAGATTCTGGAAGACAAATCCCAGGCTGACCTGCATGATTTGGCCAAGGAAGACCTGAAGGAAAATGAAAAGAAAATGGAAGAGCTGGATCTGGAAATCCATAAAATGCTTATTCCCAAGGACCCCAATGACGGCAAGAACGTTATCCTTGAAATCCGCGCCGGTACCGGTGGAGAAGAGGCTGCTCTCTTTGCTGCAGACCTTCTGAAGATGTATATCAAGTTTGCAGAAAGAAAGGGCTGGAAACTGGAAATCGCCGATGCCAATGAAACGGATCTGGGCGGTTTCAAGGAAGTGACCTGCACCATCGAAGGAAAGAATGCCTATTCCATCCTGAAATTTGAAAGCGGTGTGCATCGAGTGCAGCGTATACCGGAGACGGAAAGCCAGGGCCGGGTTCATACCTCCGCTGTCACCGTGGCAGTGCTTCCGGAAGCGGAAGATGTGGACATTGACATCAAGAGGGAAGATCTTCGTATCGATGTGTACCGTTCCTCCGGCGCCGGCGGACAGCATATCAATAAGACCTCCTCTGCCATCCGCATTACCCATCTGCCCACAGGTATGGTGGTCACCTGCCAGAACGAAAGAAGCCAGCGGCAGAACAAGGAAAAGGCACTGCAGATTCTGAAATCCCGGCTCTACGACCAGGCTCTCCGTGCATCCATCAGCAAGGAAGCGGCAGACAGGAAGAGCCAGGTAGGCTCCGGTGACCGGTCTGAACGCATCCGCACCTATAATTACCCTCAGGGAAGGGTGACGGACCATCGCGTGAACATGAGCATTTACCAGCTGGACGATTTCATGAACGGAAACATGGACCCCATCCTGGACCGCCTTATGGAAGAAGACCTGGCCAGAAGAATGAAAGAAGGGGAAGCCAATGGCCGGTAATACCATCTGGACCATTAAGAAACTGCTTACCTGGACCACCCATTATTTCCAGCAGCACCATCTGGACTCTCCCCGGCTGGATGCGGAACTGCTTCTGGCCCATGTCCTTCATAAACAGAGAATCTACTTATACACGGACTTTGACCTGATTGTAGAACCGTCGGAACTGGCCCGGTACAGAGAATATATCAAGAAAAGGGTGAGCGGCATTTCCACCGCCGCCATCATCGGGGAAAAGGAATTCATGGGACTTACCTTCCATGTGAATGAAAAGGTGCTTATTCCCCGTCCCGATACGGAAACCTGGCTGGAAAAGGTAATCCAGTACCACAGAAATGAACCGGGTCTCAAAGTGGCAGATCTCGGTACCGGCAGCGGCGCCATTCTTTTAAGCTTCCTCTATTACTGTAAAGAAGACACCGGAATTGGCGTGGATATTTCTCCCGACGCCCTCAAAGTGGCGGAAGAAAACGGAAAAAGGCTGAAGCTCGATGACCGCGCTGCTTTTCGGGAAGGAGACTACCTCACCGCCCTGGAAGAAGGGGAAATGTTTGACGGCATCCTGACCAATCCGCCCTACATTCCCTCTGCCGATATAAGGGGACTGGCGGAGGAAGTGCGCCACGAACCGATGCTGGCTCTGGACGGCGGGAAAGACGGCCTTGATTTCTACAGGAAACTGGCGGAAACAGCAGCGGATCATCTGAAGGACGGCGGTTTCCTGGCAGCGGAGTTCGGCATTCATCAGGCAGAGAGTGTGGTGAACCTTCTGAAGGAATCCGGAAAATTTGATTCCTTTGAGGTGATAGAAGATTATGGCGGCATTGAAAGAGCGGTATACTGCAGAAAGAAGGGGAAAGAATGAAAACGGAAATCGTACCGGTGGATGAAGATTATTTCAACCATAAAGTTTTTGAACTGGGAAACATTATCCGGGAAGGGGGACTGGTCTCCTTCCCCACAGAAACGGTCTACGGCCTTGGCGCCAATGCCCTTGACGCAGAAGCAGCCAGAAAAACCTATGCAGCCAAAGGCAGGCCCTCGGACAATCCTCTCATTGTCCACGTAGCAGATAAGGATGAAGTGGCCCGGTATGTGAAAGAAGTGACACCGCTGGAAGAAAAGCTCATGGATGCCTTCTGGCCGGGACCTTTGACCATCGTATTTCCAAAGAAAGACATCATCCCCAAGGAAACTTCCGGCGGCCTTGACACCATCGCCATCCGCTGCCCTGCCAACGAGGCCACCAGAGCCCTCATCCGCGCAGCCGGCGTACCTGTCTCCGGCCCCAGTGCCAATATTTCCACCAGGCCCAGCCCTACCACTGCAGAAGACGTGTACCATGATATGGAGGGACGCATTGAAGCCATCATTGACGACGGCCCCTGCCGTATCGGCGTGGAATCCACGGTCATAGGCATTGAAAATGAAGAAATCGTGATTTATCGCCCCGGCGGCATTACCTTGGAAATGCTCTCCGCTTTCGCCCCCACCAGAGTGGACAGCGCCCTCACCACCGGCAGCGCCCATCCGAAAGCGCCGGGCATGAAGTACAGGCACTACGCCCCCTCATCGCCGCTCACCGTGTATACAGGAAATCAGGAAGAAGTGGAAAAGGAAATCTTATCCTTTGCTGATAAAAAGGATAAAACCTACGGTTTCTTTGTAAGCCGTGAAATCGCAGACAAACTGGATAAAAACCTTCCCGTCTTCGTATGGGGCAGCCGGGACAGCCAGGAAAGCTTCGCCCATAACCTTTTCTCCGGCCTTCTCTTCTTCAATAAACATCCCGTAGACCAGATTATCGGAGAAGGCACCGACAACAAAGGCTTGGGACTCGCCATCATGAACCGCCTTACCAAAGCGTCGGGGTACCATATCGTGGTGGAAAAGAAAGGGGAAGACTGAGACTCCGGCACTTCGTCATGCACCACTGGAGACACAAAGGGAAGCACGTAACGTCAGGCCCTTCCTTAGGTGGCAATTCTGCATAGAATTGCCAAGTCGGGCAAAGCTGGTTCGCGGTGAATGATGGTGAGTTCCATTGGTATGCTTACCCTCGTACACCCTTTTGCCACTACGTGGCATTTCCCCTCAAGGGAAAACGAGAGATATGAGGGAAAAAACAGCGAGTCATATATTTCACGTACCATTTCGGCGTTTTCCCCCTTTGGTGGCTGGCGCCACCACCTTCCCCCCGCAGTTCGGTGGGGCGGCAAAAGGAAAGCGCCTTAATGGGCAGGCTAGGCGCCTTACTTCGCCCCACTTGGAGGTCCTATGCAGGACCTTCACAGTGGGACTATAAAGCTCCGTTATGCTGTGAGCGACTTATGAAAGGAATGCTTCGCGGTGTTTTATTCTTCCCCCTGAACAGGGGTGGCAAGGGAACACGATTCGTAAGG
>DCJJ01000097.1:4466-8261 GCA_002320515.1 Dialister sp. UBA1703
CGCAGCGAGCCAGTCAGCAGAATGTTTTTCATGCCATATGATGCAGATAGGTAAATCCGTAACGCTGACTTTATACTCATCGCCCGAAGGGCGATACCACCACCCTCTGAACCCTTTGAACCTTCTGAACGCTCTGAACCCTCACACCGTAGGTGTGTCCAAGGCCCATCCATCCTAAGAACCTTTTTCCGCGACCCTTCTACACAACCCGCGGCGTCAGCCGCCCCCCCTCTGCCCTGGACCCTTTTTCCTTTACATCCCTGTCAATTCTGATGTACAATAAGTCCGTATGAAAGTTACATTGTTCATGGAAAGGATGAGTCCTATGAAAATTGCCATTGCCAGTGATCATGGCGGATTTGAACTGAAGGCTTCTTTGAAGAAGCATCTGGATGAAGAAAAAATCGAATACATTGACTGCGGCACCGATTCTACGGAATCCTGTGACTATCCGGACTTTGCAGAAAAGGCCTGCCGTCTGGTGCAGAAGGGGGAAGTGACCTATGCTTGCCTTATCTGCGGCACCGGTATCGGTATGTGCATTGCAGCCAATAAGATGAAAGGCATCCGTGCAGCCCTCTGCGGCGATACTTTTTCCGCCCATTTCACCAGAGCCCACAATGATGCCAATGTCATTACCATGGGCGCCCGGGTCATCGGACCGGGGCTGGCAGAGTTTATTCTTGATGAATTCCTGAAGACCCCCTTTGAAGGAGGCCGTCATGCCAGAAGAATCGGCAAGATTGCCAAAATAGAAGAGGAAGAGTCCCATGTATGAGGATTTGAAGAAAGAGGCAAAAGAGGCCTTCGAAGAGCTTGTGGCCCAGTCCCATTTCCGGGAAGGCAGCCTCATCGTTATCGGCGGCTCCTCCAGTGAAATCCGGGGCGGCCGCATCGGGAAGGATAGTTCCTACGAAGTAGGGACAGAAGTGGTGGAAACTCTCCTGGAAGAAGCGAAGAAATACCACCTTCGCCTGGCCTTCCAGTGCTGCGAGCATTTGAACCGTGCCCTGATTATGGAAAGAGAAACGGCTGAAAAATTCAGCTATGAAGAAGTGACAGTGGTACCCTGGCTTCACGGCGGCGGTGCCTTTGCCACCAACGCCTACTACCATTTCAAAGATCCTGTGGCAGTAGAAGAAATCAGAGCCGACGGGGGACTGGACATCGGTCTTACGTTGATCGGTATGCACCTTAAACGGGTGGCAGTGCCGGTACACCTGACCCATAACAGGATAGGGGAAGCCATTGTCACCGGCGCCCGTACCAGACCGCCTTTGATTGGCGGAGAAAGAGCCCGCTATGAAAAAGATGACAACCGTGGCGCTTTCTGATATAATTTCATAAGACAATAAAAGACTCAATGAAGAGGTTTGAAGCGGGGAGATAAGTCCCTGTTTTAAGCCTCTTTTCGTTTATAGCAGTGCCATGGGTATGGTACAATGAAGCTGCTGATACCTGAAAAAATTTCAGTTATCTATAGATTAGGGATTTTGCTGCAGCAAACGGCAGGTTGTGCAGGAAGGGAGTTTATTCAATGAACCATTTAAAAGATGACAAGCCGGTGTATGAAGCCATTCAGGAAGAACTGAACAGACAGAGAAACAAACTGGAAATGATTGCTTCCGAAAATATTGTCAGCTACGCAGTGATGGAAGCCCAGGGCAGCGTACTTACCAATAAGTATGCCGAAGGCTATCCGGGCAAAAGATACTACGGTGGCTGCGAATTTGTAGATAAAGTAGAACAGCTGGCCATTGACCGGGCCAAGGAACTTTTCGGCGCTGAACATGTAAACGTACAGCCCCATTCCGGCTCCCAGGCCAACTTTGCCGTATACTACGGCCTCCTCAAACCGGGAGATACCATGATGGGCATGAACCTCACCGACGGCGGACACCTGTCCCACGGCAGCCCTGTCAATATTTCCGGCAACTATTTCAACGTAGTTCCCTATGGCGTTCGTAAGGACGACGAACTCCTGGACTACGAAGCCATGGAAAAAATAGCCAAAGAAGTCCGCCCGAAGCTCATTATCGGCGGCACCAGCGCCTACTCCAGAATTATTGATTTCGAAAGAATGGCAGCCATTGCCCACGAAGTAGGAGCCCTCTTCATGGTAGACATGGCCCACTTCGCAGGCCTCGTAGCCGGCGGCGAATATCCCAGCCCTGTGCCCTATGCAGATATTGTAACCACCACCACCCACAAGACCCTCCGTGGCCCCAGAGGCGGTATCATCATGTGCCGTGAAAAATACGCTAAAGCCATCGACAAGGCCGTATTCCCCGGCATGCAGGGCGGTCCCCTCATGCACGTCATTGCAGCCAAGGCCGTAGCCTTCGGCGAAGACCTCACCGACGACTTCAAACAGTATGCGAAGCAGATTAAGAAGAACGAAAAAGTCCTCTCCGACGAACTGCAGAAACAGGGCATCCGCGTCGTATCCGGCGGCACCGACACCCACGTCCTCCTGGCCGATATGAAAGCCATCGGCATTACCGGCAAAGTAGCCCAGAACGTACTGGATGAAATCGGCATCACCGCCAACAGAAACACCATCCCCTTCGAAACACTCTCCCCATTCGTTACCAGCGGTATCCGCCTCGGCTCCCCGGCCCTTACCACCAGAGGATTGAAAGAAGACGACTTCAAAGAAGTAGCCGACATCATTGCCACGGTAATCAAGAATCCCGAAGACGCTGCCATCAAAGCTGCCTGTGCAGACAGAGTAGCAGCTCTCTGCAAGAAATATCCGCTTTACGAAGATTTATAATCATTCCAATAAAAAACTCCCCTCAGGCAGGGGAGTTTTTATTATGGCTGTATTCCTGTGTAGCCGGTGGATGGGGCTGTCTGCGGCGGTGAAGAAAATCCCGGAGCGTAGAAGTGAGATTTCTCCACTTCGCTTCCGACCATCGAAATGATGGTGAGGCGGAGTGGTATCTGTATCATTTCTACATTTTTTCACGGCCCCTTTTTTAGTGTCATGAAAAAGACAGCACAAAAACACGGATGCTATCCGTGGCAGTCAGTATTGCGGGCCTCTCAGAATCAGGCGTCAACGCTGAGCATACAAGAAAATCCTGCAGCTGCCCTGAACTTGTCGTCCGGGAATGCGGGCTCATGCTGTGTGGGATGCTATCTGTGTTTTTGATGTTATCTTGCTTTAACGTATTCTGCAGAATCCGTTTTGCTTCCCAGGCGCCTGGGGAGCCGGAGAGAGAAAGCAGGAAATCTGTATACAGGGATTCTTTATTTCCTTCTGCCAAAGCTGCATTCCGGCCGGAATATTCGCGATGTGCATAGTAGAAAGGAAAGTGGAATCCTTCCATGGAAAGATTCCTGCTTTGTCTCTCCATACATTTATATTGCATAAGCCCCCTCTTTTTACAACCTGCCTTTGAAATTTTATGAATCACTAAGGAAAGGGTGCGCTCTGGCGATATATATCAATTATCAGAAGGGAATATGAGAATATCATTAAACTTTTCATTTTCGCGTTCACAAAAACGCGATTTTTTCGATTTATATAGTAGAGGGATGTGAAAGACCTGCAGAATGGAAAGAAGTCATCCATAGATTCCCAAGATGGCCATAGGGGATGCAAGTATGGAAGGCAGGCGTCCATGGGTTAACCTCTTTTACCCCCCCTCCCTGATCAGGTAAAAAGAAAACGCAGAGAAATCCGTAACTTCCTCATCTATCACGGCAGAAATGACGGGAGACTCATGACTGGCTCGCGCCGTCGTGTCATAACACAGCAGCGGCCGTAGACCATGCAGACACCGAACT
>DCJJ01000141.1:0-13777 GCA_002320515.1 Dialister sp. UBA1703
TAAGCCTCCTTAAATAGCTCGCTATTTGCGTCGACTTATTCCTTGCATTGAAAAAAAATGCAAGAATGAAATCCGATAACGATTGAATCAGCGCTTCCTTAGAAAAGGATGCTCCATATGTCCCGTTCCCACTAAAAAAGACGCCGGAAAGGCGTCCTTTGACGGTCCGACGGGCGCAGCGCAGTCCCTCTTTTCCCCATGTCCCTTCTTTCGTAGCATAGCTGCCACGGATTGGATTTCTTCTACCCCTTTCTTTCCATGCCCGCTCAGGAAATCCTGTAAAATCCCGATTCTTTCTCCGCCGCTGCCGTCTTCACTGATCTCTGGAAGTCTGTTTTGTCCTTTTCCTCCGCCCTCTTTGTATCGGCCGGCTTCTTCTCCTTTCTTCCGATTTCCTCATCGGTATAGGAAATAGGAAGCCGCTGTGCTTCCCCGGCAACGCAGGTAAAATAATGTTCGCTCCAGTCTCCCAGTCCTATGAGCAGCAGAACAAGGAGCAGTATGATTTTCGTTTTCATGTCATCTTCCTCTCCTTTCAGATGTCTTGTCATAAGGCTTTATGAAACAGGGAAGCCCAAAGGCAGCAGGCCGCCATCGGTGCCCCTACCCGCCCTATCATGATGGAAAGCTGCCGTCATGGATTACCTGTCTGACAGCGCTTCCTTACAGAAACGGAGAAATGCCTTCACCGCCGGCGTGCGGGGTACATTCCTCTTCCAGGCAATGGCAGTCTGGATACGGCGCTCCGGAGTTAAAGGAATAAACTTCAGTTTCTTCTCGTCGTACATAGGCACCGCGCCTTCGGAAGACAGGGCACAGAAGCCTGATGCTTCCACGAAGAGTCCCGCATTGCCGCCCAGATTCTCTGTCATCGGGACGGTCATACTCTGGAACTCCTCCCCCAGCCAGCTGATGATTTCCTTTTTCAGCTTTTTTCTGCTGGGAAGAATCAGTGCACGCCCGTGAAGATCAGAAGGCTTGATATGGTCTTTGGATGCGAGCACATCATCTGTCCGCAGGTAGACTCCCCACCGGGCATCCGGCCCCAGCGATATATAATCAAAGGCTTCTGTATCAAAAGGGCAGACCAGGATGGCCGCATCAATCAGGCCATGATTCATCCGTTCATCAATTTCATCGGTAGTCCCGGTGAAATAGTTGAACCGGACAAAGGGATGCTGTTTTTGAAATGCAAAAATGAGAGAGGCAAAACGCTCCGTCACCATCAGCTCTCCGCCGCCCACCATGATGCAGCCTCTCAGCTTTTTTTCGCTGGAAGAAAGTTCTTCCTCTGTCTTTTCCATGAGTTCCATCATTTCCTCCGCCCTTCTCCGAAGAAGATGACCCTCCTCTGTCAGAACGAGCCGGCGGTTTCCCCTTTCAAAAAGGTGAACGCCCGTCTCTTCTTCCAGTTCTGCGATCTGCCTTGACAGGGTGGGCTGGGTGATGTGGAGACTTTGGGCGGCTTTGGTCATACTTCCCAGCCGGGCTGTCATCAGGAAATATTTCAATACACGAAATTCCATTTTCTATATCTCTCCTTTTATGATGTACCCAGAGCCGGTCTGCCGTTTCTCCATGCTTCATTAATCACGGCCGCCATGTCCTGCTTGGCCCGCCAGTCGCCATGCAGGCCGTCTAATGCCAGGGACGGGGGCATCACCTCCATTCCCTCAAAGGGGGCTGCCGTATCAATATGCTTCCTGGTTCTGATAAAATCATTCACCCTGCGGAAGGAGGCCTGCCAGTCTTCTGCCGTAGGTTCCTGAAAGGCTCTGGCAATGGAGGCGGGATTGATGGGAGGCAGTGTGAGAAATACAGGAGTTATGCCGTGGGCATAGCTCATCATTTCCAGCGTTTCCAGGTCATGAATCACCTCTTCCGCCGGAACACCGGCGCGAAGGCTGTTGGTTCCTCCCATGATGAGCACCGTGCGCAGATGAAAGGGAACTACATCCTTTTCAAACCGTTCCACCATCATGGCACTGGTGTCGCCGCTTTGAGACAGATTCACCACAGGAAAAGACAGATAGGATTCATAGCTGTAGGCCCTGTCCGCCGGACTGAAGGACAGGTGGCCTCCGCCATGGCTGATACTGTCGCCGAAGACTCCCACTGTCCAGCCATGTACATCCAGTGTCCTCTTCTGGGGAAGGCTCCAGATACCTACCGGATGGCCTTCCCGGTCCAGTCCCCGTACCCTCCAGTAATACGTTCCCTTCCTGGGTGCCGGGTCATAGAGATCAGTAAGCGTAGTGACCCCTGCATAGACACGATACCGGGAAGGGGCATATCCATCTTCATTTTCCGGATACCGGCTGGTCACTTCCACTTCGTAGGAGTCCGCTCCGGGAATGCCGATGTAGGAATATACGGGATACAGAAGGGCTCCTCCCTTCTCCCCCTCATCATAGGGGCGGGGAAGCGGCGCATAGCGATGGATGGGGACCAGGGAACCTTCCAGCCGGCGAGGCGCTGAAAAAGGCCCTGCCGGCTTCCCGTCCAAATCAAAGGGCCTCACTCTCCAGTACAGATGATCCTTTGTCTCTGCCTCCAAGGGAAGCGCCGAAGAAGAAATCATAATGCCCGGCACATACACCTTCGGCACATAGTACACCGCCTTTCCGGAAGGCTGCTCCTCATCCCAGGCCCCCTCTTCTTCTGCAATTTCCAGCTCATAACCGACGGCATCGACATTTTCATCCCAGGAAAGAAAATACATATCCCCTTCCTGCATTCCGGAATTTTCTTCCTGATGACACACCGATGCATGGAGCTCCCGGGAATGTCCATAGTAGAAAGGAACTTTCTCTGCATTCATAACCAGTGGAAGAGCCGCCAGCAGCAGTCCGGCAATCAAACAAATTCTTATCTTCTTCATGGCAGATTCCTCCTTTGTCTCTCTCTTCCTATGCCATCCAGATGGGGCCGATTCGTCCCTCTCATCCTTTCTGCCCATATTCTAATATAGAGAAATTTAAATATCCAATAGTTATAAGCAATGCTCTCCTATGCCTTGTAAGCATGGGAAACTCCCCGGCTTCCCGTTTCGGATAAGGTTATCCTGTTAGCAGTCCTTTTGCCCTTAGCCTGAAAGCCCGACGGTCTTTGCCACAGGGCTTAGCCTCTCCATAAAATATTTCCCACCACCCCTTCCCCCTTGTGCTATAATATGAAAAGCGACTATGGAACGGCTTTTTTAATTTCATTTTTTTATATATGTAATGCTTTTCAGCAGCTTAACAATTGAATAGGAGGATTTTAATCTTGGCAAAAGCTAGATTACAAATTATTCCCCTGGGAGGACTGGGGGAAATCGGGAAGAACATGACTGTTTTCCGTTACGGCGACGAAATTATCGTAATTGATGCAGGCATGGCCTTTCCGGAAGAAGATATGCTGGGGATTGATATTGTCATCCCCGATTTCAGTTATTTAATCGAGAACAGGGATAAGATCAAAGCCATTCTGATTACCCATGGTCACGAAGATCACATTGGCTCCCTTTCTTATCTGCTGCGGGACGTTTCCGCGCCGGTCTATGCCACCCGCCTGACCTGCGGCCTCATCGAAGGCAAGCTCAAGGAAGCCCATATTTCCAATTATGATTTACACGTAGTCAAATCAGGAGATGAATTCAAAGCCGGTTCATTTAAATTCGGATTCTTCCATGTCTGCCATTCCATTCCTGATTCCTGCGGCATTTATCTTCGTACCCCCATCGGCACCATCGTCCACACCGGCGATTTCAAATTCGATCACTCCCCGGTGGACGGCGAACAGACCGATATGTACAAGCTGGCCGAACTGGGCCACCGGGGCGTGCTGGTACTCTGCGCCGACTCCACCAATGCCCAGAACCCCGGCTACACCCCGTCGGAAGCGGTGGTTACCCGCTCCCTTATGGAAGCCTACGGCGAAGCAAGGGGCCGTATCATTCTGGCCACCTTTGCCTCCAACGTGTCCCGTATCCAGATGGCTGTGGACGCCGCCGTCCATTACAAGCGCAAGGTCTGCGTCTTCGGCCGCTCCATGGTGAATGTAGTGAATATCGCTCTGGAAATGGGCTATCTCACAGCGCCGGAAGGTACCTTCATCGAGCCGGAAGAAATCAACCGGTACCGGGATGACCGTCTCTGCATTCTCACCACCGGCAGCCAGGGCGAACCCATGGCAGGGCTGTCCCGCATGGCTGACGGCAGCCACCGCCAGGTCACCATCCATGCCGGCGATACGGTCATTATTTCCGCCTCCCCTATCCCCGGCAACGAAACAAGCGTAGGCCGCACCATCGACAGCCTGATGAAACTGGGCGCCCACGTAGTGACCAGCTCCACCACCCGGGTGCACGTATCCGGCCACGGCTCCCAGGAAGACCTGAAAACCATGCTCTCCCTAGTTCACCCGAAATTCTTCATCCCCGTCCACGGCGAATACCGCATGCTCTGCAGCCATGCAGAACTGGCTGAAAGCCTGGGCGTGAAGAAACAGAACATCCTCATCGGTGAAAACGGCTCCGTCTTCGAATTCACCAACCGCAGCGCCAAAATCAACGACAAAGTACAGGCAGGCCCTGTCTTCGTTGACGGCCTGGGCGTAGGGGATGTAGGAAATATCGTCATCCGCGACCGCCAGCAGCTGGCCCAGGACGGCGTAGTCATCGTAGTCATCGCCCTGGAAAAAGGAAGCAACCAGGTTCTGGCAGGCCCGGACATCGTTTCCCGCGGCTTCGTCTATGTAAGAGACAGCGAAGCCCTCCTCACCGAAGCCCGGGACCGCATCGAATCCGTACTGGATCGCTGCGAAGCAGGCAACGTGACCGAATGGAATGCCATCAAAACCCAGATCCGCGATACCCTGGGCAAATATTTCTACGACCGCACCAAACGGCGCCCCATGATTCTTCCCATTATCCAGGAAGTGAAATAATCATCACCAATCCCCGCCCTGCCATGGGCGGGGATTTTTGTTGAAAATCGGTTTCCTGTCGGTATGCTCCGCAATGGTGCCATGCCGCCCCGTCATTTCGAGCGGAACGAAGCGGAGTCGAGAAATCTCCCGCCGAATAGTTTCCTATTGAGATGAGCTGCAATAGTGCCATGCCGAATAGGAAACCTTTTCCCACCAAGGAGCCCATTATGACCATTTTCCCTACCTTTTTCAGAGCCTTTGCCTGTAAGGCGGACAAATGCCGCCACACCTGCTGCCAGAAATGGGAAATCGATATTGATGAAGACACTGCCCGCAAATACAGACGTACCCCCGGTCCTCTGGGCGATGAACTCCGTGCATGGATGACCACCGGCGACGAAGGCAGCGCCTGCTTCCGGCTGAACCATCAGGGATACTGCCATTTTCTGAATGAAAAAGGGCTCTGCCGGCTCATTCTGGAAATGGGACCTTCCAGCCTCTGCCAAATCTGCCGGGACCATCCCCGGTTCTACAAGTTTACCTATGACAGCCAAAGGGAGGAAGACGTGACCCTTGCCGGCACAGGGCTGGCCTGCGAAGAAACGGTGGAACAGCTTCTGGCGGAAGAGGGAGAAATGGTTTTTGCGGTGAAGGGAGAAAAAGGACTTCTTTCCTTTGAAGACCTGCTGAGCCGACTCTCCCTCTCCCTGCCCCGCTTCCTTCTCCATTTCCATCCCTCTTTCCAAAAAGACCAGGTGCACCAGGTGCTGCAGCTTTTGGAAGAGACAAATCCCATTGACAGGGCGTGGACCGAGTCCCTTTCCTTCATGGAAGACCATGAAGAAGAACTCAGCCGGAAAGCAGAACGCCTCGCAGAAAACCTGCCGCCCCATTTCCTTACCAATCTGTACCGGTACATTTTCTACCGCCAGCTGGATGAGTGCGAAGCCTACGACATAGAAGATGCTGCCCGCTACAGCAGTGAAAGCATGACTTTCATCCTGCTGGAATATGGAAGGACAGGAAACCTCATCCGCTCCGTCACCCGATGGTCTGAACAGGTGGAATACGATACGGAAAATGTGTATATCCTCCTGGACCGTATTTCCGAGATGGACACACCTGCGGAGTGAGGGTTCATAAGGTTCAGAAGGTTCAAAAGGTTCAGAGGGTGGTGGTGGCGGCTTCGCCGCAGATTTTAAAAAAAGGGGCGCGGCTGGCGCCGCGGGTTGTGTAGAAGGGTTATGTTCGCTTCGCTCAGGAGGCGACGGCCCTTCGGGCCGAGGGTGATGGTGGCGCCCTTCGGTGCACAGCGAACACATTTTGCACTATGCGAACTGGATTTGTAAGGGAGCATCAGCGACCTGAAAATCCAGTGAGTCAGTGACAGCAGTCGATGAAGGAGCGCTAGCGACGCACAAAATGTAGTGAGTCGTTTCCCCTTTAGGGGACGCAAATTATAAAAAAGCCGCCCCCATTCCCGTCATTTCGACCGGAGCGAAGCGGAGTGGAGAAATCTCACGCCCCAAATGACAGAAAAGCCGGCCCACGCCCTCCGTCATTTCGACCGAAGCGGAGCGGAGTGGAGAAATCTCCCCTCCTCTGATGGTACGGGCGGCATTACGGCAGGAGATCTCTCGACTCAGAGTATCATCGGAGCGGTTTGCATCTACCCCCATACCGGTACATCCCCCCCGCTCGAGATGACGATGCTGGCGGGCGCCATTGGACACACCTGTGGCGTGAGGGTTCATAGGGCTCAAAAGGGAAGGTTCTTAAGATTGACCGGCCCTAAGGCCGGAGGGTTCTTAAGTTTGACGGGCCTTTGGCCCGAGGGTTGTGGTGGCGGCTGACGCCGCAATTTTTAAAGGGAGCGCGGCTGGCGCCGCGGGTTGTGTAGAAGGGTTGTGTCCCCACAGGATAGAAAAAAAAGACTGTGAAAAATGATTTACATGTTTCACAGTCTTTTTTGCTGCCTTTTTCAGGTCAAGCGGATTCTTTTATTCTCCCATTTCCTGGAGTACATGGGCGCAGCGGGCGCAGACATGGGGATGAGCGGCATCGCTTCCCACATCGGGGGTCCGTTTCCAGCAGCGTTCGCATTTTTCCAGGGTGCATACGGCTACGGAGCACTTCACGGTGCCTTCTTCATTGGAAGATGCGCCTTCCGGTGCTTTTTCGGTGCCTTCTTCAATCTTTGCCTGGGATACGAGGCAGAAGTCGGCCAGTTCTTTTTCCATGTCCTTCAGCACCTGGAATTCATCGCCGTCGGCGTAGACGGTGACTTCAGCGTCCAGCGGATGGCCGATGGTCTTGGCCTGTCTGGCTTCTTCCAGCGCTTTGGTGACTACGCTTCTGACAGCCAGCCGTTTCTTCCACTTTTCGTCCAGTGCTTCATCCAGATATTTCTCATTGGCCTTCGGCATGTCGGCCATATGGACGGACCATTCTCTTTCTTCCTTATTCGGGAGAGCCTGCCATACTTCTTCGGAGGTGAAGCAGAGAACCGGTGCCACCAAACGTACCAGGGTGGTAAGGATTTCATACATGGCGGTCTGGGCGCTTCTTCTCAGTTTGCCGTCCGCCTTTTCGGTGTAGAGGCGGTCCTTCAGAATATCCAGGTAAATGGAGGACAGGTCTACGGTGCAGAAGTTGTGCACTGCATGGTACATCACATGGAACTGGTAGTCGTCATAGGCTTTGAGAACTGTTTCCCTCACTTGTTCCAGGCGGAGCAGTGCCCAGCGGTCCAGTTCTTCCATATCTTCATAGGCTACGCTGTCTTTCTTGGGATCGAAGTCATAGAGGTTGCCCAGGAGGTAGCGGAAGGTATTTCTGATTTTCCGGTATACGTCGCTCATGGCCTTGATGATCTTGTCGGAGAGGCGTACATCACCCTGGTAGTCCACAGAAGAAATCCAGAGGCGCATCACGTCGGCACCGTACTTGTTAATCACATCCTGAGGAGCCACTACGTTGCCTACGGATTTACTCATCTTGCGGCCTTCGCCGTCCATGGTGAAGCCGTGGGTGAGGACTGCCTTGTAGGGGGCATAGCCGTTGACGGCAACGGAGCAGAGGAGGGAGGAATGGAACCAGCCGCGGTGCTGGTCGGAGCCTTCCAGATAAAGGTCGCAGGGATATTTCACGCCTTCCCATTCCTTGTGGGGATAGCGGAGGACGCCGTTCCAGGTGGAGCCGGAGTCAAACCATACGTCCATAATATCCTTTTCCTTGTGGAAATGGGTGCCGCCGCAGTGGGGGCATTTGAAACCTTCCGGCAGCAGTTCTTCTGTGCTGTGGGCCCACCATGCATCGGTGCCTTCTTTTTCCACGATTTCTTCCACTTTCTTCATGGTTTCCGGTGTGATCACCCATTTGCCGCAGTCATCGCAGTAGAAAGCAGGAATCGGCACGCCCCAGGAACGCTGACGGGAAATGCACCAGTCCTGACGGTCGCGAATCATGTTGTACAGACGGTCATGGCCCCAGGAAGGAATGAAACGGGTATCATCTACGGCTTTCAGTGCTTTGTCTCTGAAATCATTGATAGATGCAAACCACTGTTCCGTAGCTCTGTAGATAATGGGGTTCTTGCAGCGCCAGCAGTGTGCATACTGATGGTGAATGGATTTCTTGCCCAGCAGCATGCCTGCATGAGCGAGAGCGGAAATGACAGGGCCTTCTGCTTCCCAGATGGTCTTGCCTTCCAGGCCCAGACCAGCTTCAGCGGTCATATGGCCCTTTTCATCCACCGGGCAGATGATGGGCAGATCCAGCTTGCCCTTATTTCTGTAGTCCTGGCACACTTCAAAGTCGTCCACGCCATGTCCCGGAGCGGTATGAACGCAGCCGGTGCCGGCATCCAGGGTGACATGGTTGCCTTCCAGCACATAAGCCAGACGGTCCAGCAGGGGATGATGGAAAGTAGCCAGTTCCCATTCAGCGCCGGTCATTTCACGGCCCACAAATTCATAATCTTCTACTTTGCATTCTTCCAGCGCCTTCGGTGCCAGTTCCTTGTTCATGAGGTAGTATTCATCAGCTGCCTTGTTGTGTACCCATACATAGGTGAACTTCGGGTTCACGCAGATGGCTTCATTGGCAGGAATGGTCCAGGGTGTGGTGGTCCAGATGACGGCAAAGAGCTTGTCCTTCGGCACGCCTTCAGGAGCAAGGCCCTTCAGGTCCACTGCCGGGAATTTGACATAAATGGAAGGAGACTTTCTGTCTTTGTATTCGATTTCTGCTTCTGCCAGAGCGGTTTCGCAGTGGGGGCACCAGTATACAGCCTTCTTGCCTTTGTAAATGTAGCCCTTGTTGGCCATTTCGCCGAAAACTTCCAGTTCCTTGGCTTCCAGATGGGGATCAAAGGTGACATAGGGGTGAGCGAAACCGCCGACCACGCCCATGCGGATGAAATCGGCTTTCTGGATTTCAATCCATTTCTTCGCGTAGGCCAGGCACTTTCTCCGAAGTTCCAGGGGAGTCATATTGGCCCGGTCTTCGCCGGAATCCTTCAGTACCGCATATTCGATAGGAAGGCCATGGGTATCCCAGCCGGGGATATAGTTGGCTTCATAGCCTGCCATATGCTTGTAACGGACAATGATATCCTTCAGGGTCTTATTCAGCGCATGGCCGATATGAATTTTGCCGTTGGCATAGGGAGGTCCGTCGTGGAGGACGAAAGTGGGCGCGCCGTCCTTTCTTCTCTTTTCCAGTCTGGCATGATACAGATCATGTTCCTTCCAGAATTCTACGAAGCCCGGTTCCTTCTTCGGAAGATTTCCACGCATAGGGAAATCTGTTTCCGGCAGATGTAAAGTCTTGCTGTAATCCATTGATAATTCCTCCTAAGGAAATCAGAGATTTCCAAAATAAAAAATTCCCGCCCGCAAGGGGCGAGAATCAATTTCCCGTGGTACCACCCTCATGACCTTCCGGCCACTTGGTACAGTTAACGATGTCCCGTCAGGGCTTTTCTTCCCTGAAGCTCCGAAGTGATCCTCCCGCACACTGAACGCTTCCTCTCACCAAACGGAAGCTCTCTTTGGAATCAGCCCATGCGAAACGTCTTCATCTACGCCTGTCAGTATTTTTATATTGTACTTTTTAAAACGCTGTAAGTCAAGGGGATTCGAAAAAAGACGCGCCTTTGGCGCGAGGGTTCAGAGGGTTCAGAAGGTTCAGAGGGTTCAGAACCAGCACCCATAGTGTCCCCCGCTCCACTTCGCGACCTCCCCCCAATAGCAAAACCCCTGTGAATCCATTTCACAGGGGCCTTTTATGTACCGCCGGGGAGACTGCTTAGGAGGCCCAGGAGGGGTTTCCGGAAGTCCTTTTCATCCAGCGGGGAGCTTCTCACCGGGAGGATGGAGTGGATGTCCCAGTGGTATTTCCTATCGTTGCCCAGGGTGCGGAAGCAGCCGATGATGGTGCCGTAGGGGTCTTTTTTCGCCCTTTCGAAGAGGCTGGAGCGGTCGTTGAATTCCATGAACCGTTTCCTGTCGTCGGGGTAAACCATCACGTCTGTATACTGCCTGAGCTGGAATTCCAGATCCTGCTCCCGCTGGAAGAGGTATTTCCGATAGGGGGAGTTCATCACCAGGGGCACTGCCGTATCGCCTGCAAAGTCGATGAGGGTTACCATCTGGTAGAGGTAGAAGAGGTTCCTGGTCACCCAGTCCAGCGCACCCTTGGTATCCAGGGTGTCCAGGCCTTCGTGGATGGTGATGTTGGACAGGTGGATGACCCCCAGATGGTTCAGGCCGTTCCGGGCCATGTACCGGGCTTCCAGTTTCATGTACTGGCCGTTTTCCGTATAGGTCATGGACTTTTCCGCCCGGCTCTGGATGATGTCTTCCATGAAATTGACCACGCCTTTGCTGATGGGCGTAGCGGCACTGTTGATGTAGGTTTCCGACTGTCCCAAGCTTTCTATGCCGATGGAATGAAGGGTCTCCATGTATTCCGGATTGGCGAAGAGGTAATGGAGCCGGTTTCTGGAAAATTCCACCACCGCCATGGGCTTATCAGTGAGGAAATCCACGCTGCCGATGGCTCCGTAGTAGCGGCGGATGGCCGGCGTTTCCACATTCCATCCCCTTTCCCTCCGGGTATGTTTGAACTCCGCAAAGGGCATGGGCCTTCCATAGTAGTAGCCCTGGATGAGTTCGCAGCCGATGGAGCGGACAAACTGCATCTGCTCTTCCGTCTCCACCCCTTCCACCAGGGTGTGCATGCCGATTTCCTTGGCCATGCGGACGATGGCTTTGATAATATCCTTTGACTTTTCCGTAAATTTCGACAGGAAGGCCATGTCGATCTTGATTTCATCGAAGCAGTAGTCCTTCAGCGTATTCAGGGAAGAGTAGCCGCTGCCAAAATCATCCATCCACACCTCATAGCCCGCCCTGCGGAACCGATCGATTTCCCGGCGGATGATGTCCCCTTCATGGACGAAGGCGCTTTCCGTGACCTCCACGTAAAGCATATCCCGGGGGCACCTGGTACCGCTTTCTGATTTCCTCCACATCCGCAAAGATGGAGCCCTGGAAGAAATCCTGGCGGGACAGGTTGAAAGACGTAGGAATCACCGTTTTGCCATGATCCACCTGATCCCTGTAAAGGCGGCACACCTCCTCCAGCACGTAGAGATCCAGTTTCTTAATCTGCCGGCTTTCTTCCAGAATCGGGATGAAAAGACCCGGTGAAATCATGCCGCGGCTTGGATCCACCCACCGGGACAAGGCCTCCACGCTGGCCAGGGTACCGGACACGGTACGGATGACCGGCTGGAAATACACCTGAATCCACCGCTTCTCCAGCGCCTCCCGAAAATGGTCGATATATATCCGCGAAGAATCTTCTTCTCGTTCATATCGCTGCTGTAGAAGCAGATATGCTGATCCGGCAGCTCCCTGATACTGTCGCAGGCCATCTGGGCCATGCCGCAGGCACTTTCCACGGGCACATGAAGATCCTCCACCCGGTAAATGCCGAACTTCACATCCAGATGGCTGGCATCATAGAGCTCGTGAATCCGGCCGGTAATGGAAGGAATCAGCGCCTCCACAGAACGGAGTGACGAGAGCACTACGAAATGGTCATCGGTGAAACGGGACACCAGACTGTTGGGGAAATGCTTCCGAAGCACCTCCGCCATTTTGATAAGGAACTGGTTTCCCCTCTCACTGCCGTTCCGCAGATTATAGAAATTGAAATTGTGGATATTCACATAGAGAAAAGCCAGCGGCGGCGACTTCGGATCCAGGGACGCCATGGCCATGGTCATGGCCGCATGCTGCATGAACCGCGTCTTTCCCGGAAGGCCGGTCAAAGAGTCAATGTCATAAATCTTGTACTTCGTGTCATTGTCCAGGAAGAACACATAAAACACAGCCCCCACGCCGGGTACAAACACCCGGTGTCCGAACTCCTCCACCCGCTGTACAGAGCCGTCCTTCTTCACAATGCGGTAATTCACGAAATCCAGCTTTTCGGGGCTGCCGGCGATCTGGTCCCGGATATCCTTCCCTACCCGGCCCCGGTCCTCCGGATGCACAAGCACGTCAAAAGAACCGCCGGTGGTTTCCAGAAAATCTTCAAAGGAAGAGCAGCCGAAAACACGGATCAGCCAGGGATTGGCATATAAAATTTCCTTCGTCCCATCATCGCGGTAGATGAGAATCCCGCCAGGCAGGTTCTCCGTCAGCCGTGAGAGCAGAGTGCCCGTTACATCTACCCCTGCCAAAATCAATCACCGCTCTTTCGGTATAGGATACTCACTTTCCGGTAAAACTCTGAAATACTCGATAGCCCCCAGGGTTTTGTCCCCGCTGAAGAGAGGCTCCGTGTGCACCAGAACCGGCACCCGCTTCCCTGCCCTGTTCTTCAGAAAAACAGCCTGCTCCCGGGACTGGCCGTCAAAAATCGTAGCCATCATGGGGCAGAAATCATGGCATAGATGAAGCCCCGTGTCGTCGATATGATCCAGACCGCCATTGAAACAATGCTTTCCCAGCATCTCCTCACTGGTGTACCCGGTAATCTGCTCCGCACCGAGACTCCAGAAAACAATCTTCCGCTCCGTATCCAGCACATACATGCCAAAAGGCGCCTCATCCACCATCTTACGGAGCAGATCTCCCATTTTTATATCCATGTCCTTACCCCCCCCGTATATTCGTAAACATCTATCCGTAAATGATACTAAGGTCTATGCTAATATTATAATTCCATCTAATAGAAAAATCTATACAATAACAAAGAGTAATATCCTGCCTGTATGGAATGATAGGCAGGAAGTATGGTACATAAGCCCCTTCGCGGCCCGGAGTGCAGAAGGACGCGCCCCTGGGGCGCAAAGGGTCGCGGCTTCGCCGCAGGCTGTGCAGAAGGGTTGTATAAAAAGGTTCTTAAGATTGACCGGCCCTTTCGGGCCGGAGGGTTCTTAGGTTTGATAGCGGCCTTTGGCCGCTGAGGGTTGTGGATCGCCGCCCTTGGCGGCAATAAAACCTTTTTACCTATCAGTAAAATCATGTGGCACAATGCCCAGCACCCATAGTGCCCCGCTTTAGCGGGGTGGCAAAGAAACTGGAGTTGCACCAGCGAACTGGATTCGTAAGGGAGCGGAAGCGACCTGAGAATCCAGTGAGTCGGTGACAGCAGTGGATGTAGGGGAGCGCGGCGACCCGAAAATCCAGTGACATGCTTCCCTTTGGGTAAAGGTGGTGGCGCCAGCCACCAAAGGGGGAACCGCCGGAACGCCAATCACCACCCTTGACTCTTCATTTTTCCCGCCACAATCTCTTGTTGCTCCTTGAGGGGCCATAGGGTTTACTAGGGAAGCACTGATTAATTC
>DCJJ01000141.1:13901-14026 GCA_002320515.1 Dialister sp. UBA1703
GATTTAATCAGCGCTTCCCTAGGCAGAGCAACGGCATGTCACTCTTTTTTGTCCTGACCGCCGAAAGGCGGCCTGCTTTACTTTGGCGTATCATCTCTATTCTTACCCTCGTACACCCCCGCGCC
>DCJJ01000100.1:0-1533 GCA_002320515.1 Dialister sp. UBA1703
GAATGCTCAATAACATATGCAACATGTCTTAATAAACTCCTCTTGATTCGTTTGGCAAAATTCATGATTAAGGCCTCCTGTGTTAACAATTGAAGATTTCTCTTCTAACTGGCCGGAGGCCGCAAATTTTTTTGAATTTGTAAGTCTTTTTTGAAAAAAATAGGTTTATTGTTAACAGGAGAAAAAATAGGCAAGAAAAAAGCACACATCAAAATGACATGTGCTTTCGGATTTTTTCTTAACTAAGTGGCATTGCCTTTGGTACTCCGTACCACCTTCCCCCGTAGGCGGTGACACCATATGGGAGGGAGAACCTTTTGAACCCAGGCCACTCTGTGGCCCCAATCTCATATTTGCATTGATTGAAATTTCTATATACAATATGAATAAGACAGGAGGTATGGATATGAGCCACTTATACGAAATCTCATTGAAAAAGGAAATCATGAGGGAAGCCTATGCCGGTCTCATTGCTGATTTTCTGGCCTATTTCAATCAGAATCATATCAATGATAAAACAGACAAGAAAAATCCTATGGTTATTTTGTTTTATAAAATCCAGCATGTGTATATGAGCATACTTCAGACAAACAGCTTGGAAAAAATGAATGAAATTGAAGGCCAGTTCAAAATTGTAAATGCCATGATGAAAGAAATGGGAGCCCGATGAATTACCAGCCTGACGATTTTCAAACGGCCAAATGCAATATTATCGAATACCTTTACAGCAACATCAGCCCTGTGCCGCATCCGAAAGCTCATATGGTTTGTGCACAGCCAGGTGCGGGAAAAACTGGTCTGATTTCCCAATTTGCTATAAATGCTGCTTTTATCAATGGTGATGAATATCGGAGGTATTATCCCGGATATAGAAAATTATATGAAGAAATTGGAAACCTCATTATAGATGAAACAAAGTGCTTTGCTGCTAGAATGACAGAAGTCCTTATAGAGGAATTGAGTCAAAAGTCATTAAACTTAATCATTGAGGGAACACTTCGTACTGTTCAAGTACCGGAAAAAACAAGGAAGATTCTTGAGGGCAAAGGATACGAAGTCGAACTTGATGTTCTCGTGGTAAAGCCGGAGATTTCATATCTCCGAACTCTAAAAAGATATGCAGAAATGAAAGAAGCCGGGACTGTGCCAAGAATGACTAGTAAGGAACATCATGATCTTGTAGTTCGCGGACTTGTACAGAATTTATCATATCTTTATGCTCATCATTCCTTCAAAGAAATCCGACTTTTTAAAGAAGAGAAGGAACAAATGAAACAGATTTATTCCCTCAGGGAGAAACCGGATGTAAACCCGGCAGGCATCTTAAAGGCAGAATTTGAGAGAAAAATGAGTGAAGCTGAAATCAACCAGATTGTTATTGATTATGGCCCTTATGCAGGGAACGAAATATATAAAATTCTTGGGAAAGATTGAGCTGTTGCTCCGCGTGATTATAAAAGGCGCCCTTGTATAATCTAAGGAAGCGCTGATTAAATCACTGTATGTTTTTATTCTTGAATTTTTATGCAATGC
>DCJJ01000100.1:1632-2736 GCA_002320515.1 Dialister sp. UBA1703
AATTAATCAGTGCTTCCTTAGCATTCTCAGCGTAGAGGCAGCACCCCCTTTGGTGGCTGGCGCCAACACCTTTCCCCCGCTAAGTTCGGTCGGGCAGGCAAAAGGAAAGGCATTTAAATTTCTCGTTGCCCCTTGAGGGGCCATAGGGTGTACGAGGGTAAGAATGATAATGATACTTCTTCATTTGTTCTACGTAGCGCCTTACTTTGCCCGACTTGCACATCCTATGCTGGATGTGCACAGTGGCACTATGGGTGCTGGACATTGAGCCACACACGGCCCATGCCGCTTCTCTTTATGCTATAATAAGAGCCAAATAAAACATACAGGAGGCTGTCATGTCACAGAGTGCAATGCAGGAAATCACCTGTCCCCAGTGCGGGAAGAAACATTCCTTCCGGGTCTGGGACAGTATCAATACCCGGGAATATCCGGAAATGAAGGAGAAGGTCAGAAATGACGAGGCCTTCCGGTATCGCTGCCCCGACTGCGGTGCTGCCGCTATTTTGAATTACAATTTCCTTTATCACCAGCAGGAAGACAAAGTGCTTATCTTCGTAGACGCCGACGGCTCTTCCTATGAAGAAATGAAAAAGATCCTTTCCCAAAAGGGCAACGCCTTCGACGGCTATCGGAAGCGCATCGTCCTTTCCTATAATGATTTCAAGGAAAAACTCCTCATTCTGGACGCCGGGCTGGATGACCGGATCGTGGAAATCATCAAGGCTTCCATCTGGGACAATGTGGAGGAGCGGTACAAGGACAAGCATATCGATGAAATCTACTTTGCCACCAACGAAGACGGCGAGCACGGTTTCCTCTTCCGGAAGGGAGGGCACATGGTGGCTTCCATGGAATTTGACATGGCCCTCTACAAGGCCATTAAAGAAGCGGCCCTCGACCGTATCGACGCCATTTCCAAGGACGACCTCCTTATTAACCGGGCCTGGGCGAAAGACATTACCGCCCGTCTGGGATAACAGCCATGAAAAAAAGAGCAGGAAGACTGCTCTTTTTTTGTGTCGTATGTGATGCCTGTATTCCCGATAGGGAAGCGCTGATTAAATCATTGTTTGCTTTTATTCTTGAATTTTTATGCAATGC
>DCJJ01000100.1:2766-5697 GCA_002320515.1 Dialister sp. UBA1703
CTCTATGAATTAATCAGTGCTTCCATAGTGTAGAGGGTTCAGGTGCCATGCAAACGGGGGCACAATGAAATAGAGAGAACCCCTATGAACCCTTTCTTTCCTCCGGCAGGGTGAAATAGATTTCAAAACGCACCACCCCATTTTCCTGGCTGAAGTTCTTATAACCCTTATAGTAGGCGATGAAGTGGCGGATGGAGGTCATGCCGGTGCCGTGGCCGGGCTCATCGGTCATGGGATAGCCTTCCCGGTCGAAGCGGATGGGTTCGGCGCAGTAGTTTTCTACGGAGAGCACCACCTGGCGGCCCTTGGTCTGCAGGGTGAGGCGGAGAAACCGTTTGTCCTTGTCCTGCTTTTCCGATACGCGGATGGCGTTTTCCAGAAGGTTGGCCAGGGTGAAGGTGAGCCTTTCCTGCACTTGGGGCAGGTCGTCGGGGAAATTGACGCGGCAGGTGACGGGGATGCCGGCGTCTCTGGCCTTAGTGATGTATAAGGAAAGGACGGCATTGACGAAGGGGTTCAGGCTGAAGGGGTGAACCGCCGTTTTTTCCAGGTGTTCGTCAAATCCCCGAAGCAGCTGCAGTGCTTCTTCATTTTTGCCGCTGCTGATGAGGCTGTAGAGGACATTGATCTGGTGGCGCATATCATGGCGCAGGATGGAGAACCGTTTCATGCTGGCCTGTATCAGCAGCATATTGTTCTGGAAGAAACGGATGGCCTTCTGCTGGATTTCATTGGAACTTTTGAGAAGCACTTCCGTTTCCAGATCCCTGGCCTGCAGGGCCACATAGCGGTAGAGGGCCCAGAAAACGGTGAAGGAAATGAGTCGGGACAGAAGCTTGTCCATGGTCCACAGCCCTTCATCCATGCTGACGGGAATCTGGATAGAGGCGATGAGTATGGGAAGAATGGCGATGTAGTAGCCGTAGGCCTTGTCATTGATGAGCTGCCGGGAAGGTACCATGTGGCGGAACATATGGGCCGAAAGGGGCAGGAACACCATGAAATAGATGAGGTAGAATGAAAGCTCCATGTACAAGCTTCTCCGGCGTTTCGCCGCCGCCAAAGAAATGGATTACTGTAAACATGCTGATGGTGTGAAGAAGGGGAAGCCAGAGTCCCTGCATACCGAATACGAAAATCTGCTGGGCTATGAGGCGGGGAAGCCAGTAGAAGGAAAGAAGCACATAGGGAATCCAGCCTAAGACTATGGAGCCTTTATAGGCCATAATCATGTAGGCAGGATAGGAAAAAATCCAAAGATAAAAGGCCACATTCAGGGTACCGAGGATGAAAAAGGAAAGAATCATCCGGTTCCGGCTGCGTTCGGGCAGAAAATGGCGGAATGATTCAAACCACAGATACCGGCCCGCCAGATGGGCCAGCACCACGCAAAGGGCTAAAGGAATAGCGGCTCTCATAGAGACCTCCTTTGGAAATGAAGAAATAAAAGGTTACACCTGTTTTGCAGGCGGGGGATTGTGCTAAGGAAGCACTGATTAATTCATAGAGTCTGCTTTTATAAGAATTTTTATGCNNGCATTGCATAAAAATTCAAGAATAAAAGCAGACAGTGATTTAATCAGCGCTTCCCTAAAAGGTTCAGGTGCCTTATATAACTTAAAAGGCGTCCACCACCCACGGAGGGTGGTTTATAAAATGCATCGCCGCGAAAGCGGCGATACCACAACCTTCGGGCCCGCAGGGCCCGTCCCCCTTTGGCACTGCGTACCATCTTCCCCCCGCAGTATCGGTCGGGCGACAAAAGGAAAGCGCCTTTATGGGCAGGCCAGGCGCCTTACTTCGCCCGACTTGCACATCCTATGCAGGATGTGCACAGTGGACAATAAAGATTCGCAGAGCGGCCCATCATTTCCCCAGCATATACTGCATATAATGCTGTTTCACTTCTTTTTTCTTTCGTCTGCTGATGGGGACGGACAGATTTCCTTTCAGCAGGAAGGAGTCTTCTTCCATGGATTCGATGTAGTCCATGTTCACCATAAGGCGGTGGTAGCATTCAAAGAAGCGGGGGTCTTCCGCCAGGCCGGCGGAGAGCTCCTGAAAGGTGTTGGTGGTATTGATGGTTTTATCCATGAGGTGAATGGACGCG
This sequence comes from Dialister sp. UBA1703, assembly GCA_002320515.1. Classification (GTDB taxonomy): domain Bacteria; phylum Bacillota; class Negativicutes; order Veillonellales; family Dialisteraceae; genus Dialister. The sequence continues at coordinate 4,877 of DCJJ01000100.1, forward strand.
TTTCTTCCTTCGCTGCAGTCCATGTAAAGAATGCGGCTGAAGGGGATGCGGAGGGTTTCGCACCCCGGAATCTTGGTGGAAAGCACTGCAGGCTTCAGGGAGCCCTTCGGCAGGGCATGGTCCAGGGCACGGAAGAGTTCCTTCTTGTGGCTCACCACAGGTTTCAGGATGTAGCCGGAGGCAAAGACCTTATATCTCTCCAGGGCGTGTTCCCGGCTGGTGGTGAGAAATATGATTTTCACGCCCTCATCCAGCTTCCGTATTTCCTTAGCCACGTCGGTGCCTTCCATCTGGGGCATATAGATATCCAGAAGGATGAGATCGAATTCACCGGGACGGAAATCCGCAAGAAAAGAAGGCCCGTCCATGTAGGACGTGACGTTGATTTCCATATTGGCCGCATCACAGCGGCCTTTGAAATAGGCCTTGAGGTACTGCTTTCCAATGTCTATGTCCGTAGGATTATCATCAATCAGAGCAATGTGTATCATGGGATCCCTTCCTTCTCTTTATCGGATGACTGCTTTGGTTTTATTATACTATATAAAAAAAGAAGAGGGACGGGGAAATAGGGGGATGATGTGCTGGTGGGCTAGTGGGCTAGTGGGCTAGTGGGCTGTCGGCTTCCGGCTATCGGCTGTCGGCTTCCGGCTTCCGGCCGCCCGCCGCCGGAAGGCGGCATTTATAAGCATTGCCCGAAGGGCAATCCGGAACCCTCAGCCCTGAAGGGGCCGTCAAGGGAAGCGCTGATTAAATCACTGTCTGCTTTTCTTCTTGGATTTTTATGCAATGCAAGGAATGGGACAACGCGAATAGCGAGC
>DCJJ01000174.1 GCA_002320515.1 Dialister sp. UBA1703
TTAAGGAGTCCCATGACGAAGCAGTGCATAAAAATTCTTATACAAGCAGACTCTATGAATTAATCAGTGCTTCCCTAGTACCTCCGCTCGAAATGACGGGGGCCGCAATGATGACACAAAAGCCAGTTCCGTAACGCTGCCTATATAATCATTGCCGCCAAAGGCGGCAATCCATAACCCTTAGCAGCGGAGCTGCTGTTGCCCCCTGAGCGCCAGCGATGCACAGCGAACACATTTTATAGGAGCGATAGCGACGCATAAAATGTAGTGAGTCGTTTCCCCTTTGGGGATACAACCCTTTTATACAACCTTCGGGGCCAAAGGCCCCGTCAACCTTCCCCTCTGAACCCTCTGAACCTTTATCATCATAAAATATTGGAGAGATGACTTTGAACAGTAAAATCAAATGGTGGCTGAATGGGATTGCAGCATTTATTTTCGTGCTGCTCTGCGCCATTTACCTCCTGATCCGACCGATAATTGTACAGAACCTGGAACCGGTGCTGAAAGAGCAGCTGGGGGCCAGGGTGAACGGCACCCTTTCCTGGGAGTCCATGGACCTGGATCCTGACCTGAATCTGGCTTTCACGAAGCTGGAGCTGAAGGACGAGAACGGGGTGGACGTGCTTTCTACGCCCTCTTTGACCGTGGGCTGGACTTTGTCGTCTCTCTATAACTACCTCGTCAACGGCGCCGGTGTGGCCACTGTGGTGAAGAATGTGACGGTGGAGGACCCTGTCCTTTCGCTTGCCCAGAAAGAGGACGGCACCTGGAATGTGACCACCATCCTGAAGCCTTCGGATACTTCCGACAACGGTACTTTTACCGGCAATATCATCATTTCCAACGGTGAAGCGAAGGTGGGTACCACGGCAGCCGGTGAGTTTGACCTCACTTCTCTGAACGGCACCTTTGCCTTTGATGAAAATTCCCATATTACCGGAGGCCTTAAGGGCGTTTTCATGGACAGTGCCTTTAAGAGTTCCCTTGACTATAAGGACAGCAGCCATGTGGAAATCAATGTAAGCACCGACCCTGTTTCATTGAAATCCCTGCAGCCCCTGCTCAGTGCATTCCCGCAGCTTCAGAATCAATTAAAGCTGGAAGACGGTACAGGTAAGGTAACGGAAGCCAAAATCTGGAAAAGTGATGGCGCCGTTGCCTACCGGGTGACCGGTTCTTTTAACCATGCTGCTCTCAGCTATGATAATTATGTTTTAGCTGACGGAGCGGCTTTTTTTAATATAGAAAACGGTGTTCTTTCTCTTTCCGATGTGTCCGGCAGGGTGAACGGGCAGAAATTAACCGGTGCTCTTTCTGTAGATACAGCGGCGGATACTCCTGTTTTTGAGGGGAATGTGTATCTTCACAAGGTGGAAATGGAAAAGCTCCTGCCCGATTATGGTGCTTCCGGCACAGTGGAGGGAAATGTGGATTTTTCCGGTACCCTTGATAATCCCTCTGCCTCCGGCACTTTGACCGGCGAGCATCTTTCCTATGAAAATTACGGCATAGACAAGGCATCCCTTGCTTTTTCCTTCAGCCATAACCGCCTTTCCCTTTCCCGCCTGGAGGCGGAAAAGGATGGGGGAACCGTATCGGGCTATGGCTTCTATGACCTTTCCGGCGGCGATTTCTCCCTGAGCCTTCTTATGGATCACATCAGCCTTGACGGCCTTCCGGTGGAGACACCGGCTGCCGGCACGGTGAGCGGCTATGTGCAGGCGGAAGGCCGCTATGCAGGAGGCGCCCCTTCCATTTCCCGGGCTTCCGCTTCCTTTGAAGGGGAGAACCTTTCCTATGAAAACATGGCAGCTTCCCATTTGGCAGGCTTTGGCAGCTATGACGGACAGAACTGGAACGTCACTGCCTATGGCACCTCCCTTGCCTATGATGATATTTCCTTCGACAGCCTTTCTTTCTCCGCCAGTGAGAGGGACGGCGTCATTACCGTTCCCTATGCTTCCGGCGCAGGGGCTGACGGTTTCTTCACAGGAAACGGTACATACAGCGAAAACGGAATGAATTGCAATGTGGACGCAGCGAACGTGGAGGCTTCGGCCTTCAGCCGTTTCACCGGCGTGGACATGGGCGGGAAGGTGTCCCTTAAGGCCCATGTGACCGGCACCATGGACGTACCGGAGGGGACGGTGGATTTCACCGCCCTTGACGGCCACGTGAAGAATGCTGCCTTTGATAAAGCCTTTGGCCATGTATCCCTGGCAGGGGGCATGGCTTCCATTTCATCCATTTCCATGGAAGGGCCTGCAGGAAATCACAGCGTCAGCGGCACTGTAGGCATCAGCGCTCCCCATGAAATGGATTTGACGGTTAAGACGGACAAAACAAGGATTGAAAATCTTCTTTCTCTGGCAGACTTTGACTACCCCGTCACCGGCTGGGTTTCCAATACCCTTCACGTCACCGGCTCTGTGGATGCACCTTCTGTTTCCGGCGATTTCCACGCCTGGAGCGGCTCTGTTATGGGTGAGCTTTTCCAGAGTATTTCCGGAAAGTACAGCTATGACGGCACGGATGTGGTGCTGGACAACTGCCTGGGCTACATTTACGACGGCACCGCTCTGGTAAAGGGGCGGATTCACGGAAAGGAGCTGGACCTTGACACCAGTCTCACCGATATCCGGATAGAAAGGCTTCTCCCCGGAAGAAATATGGAAGGCAGCCTTTCCCTTCTGGGCCATGTAAAGGGCACTGTGGACGATCCTGTATTTGACGGCATGGCGTCTACAGGGCAGATTACTATTGCCGGCAACACCATTAAAAATGTGTCCACCGCCATCCATTACAGAAACGGTACAGTGTTCCTGGATGAAGGCAGCTTTAACCAGAAGCAGGGCACTTTCACCTGGAAGGGAAGCTATAACACCCGTTCCGGTTCTATGAATGGATTTTTGAAATTCAGCAGCTGGAATATCAGGGATATTATGCAGTTCTTCCACCGGGATGTGGAAGGCGTAGACGGACTGGTGGAAGGCAGCATGCGCATCAGCGGTACCACCGATTCGCCGAATGTGGATTTCAAGGCCCACCTGCTGGGCGGTCATCTGGGAAGCGCAGCCCTTGGGGACGGTAAGATTGACTTCTCCTACATGAATAAGGCCCTTTCCATCCGTCAGTTCTACATTCCCATCGGTTCCGGCGTGCTGGCAGCCAGAGGTTCCATGAACAGCGCAGGGGATCTGGATATTGAAGCTGCTGCCCGGGACATGGATATTTCCTGGATTCCGGGAATCCTTGGGAAAAAGGATCTGTCCCTTGGCGGAAATCTGACGGCGGCAGTCGTCCTTTCGGGCAGTAAAAATGCACCGGTGGCGGATATTTCCGTAGGTCTCGACCATCCAAGGTACGGAGACATTACCTTTGACAGCATGTCCCTCATGGCCAATGCAGCCAATAATGTGGTTACCGTGCAGAATGGGCTGGTATCCCGGGGACAGTACCGGGCCAGCATGAAGGGCACCCTTCCGGGAAACCTGTTCACCGGAAGCACCACGGATAAGGCGGTGCCTATGAACCTGGATATTAACCTGGACGAAGCGGATATGAACATGCTGGCCATTTTCTTCAAACCTGTCACCGCAGCCAGCGGCCCCATCCACGGTCATGTGAATGTGGCGGGAAGCTATGATGATCCCCTCCTTCTGGGGGGCATTACCGTAAAAGACGGCACCCTTTCCCTTATGACCATGAATGAAGCCATTTCTCCCATCAACATGAATCTTTCCTTCTCCGGCAGGAACTCCCATCTGGAAGGGAGCGCCGCCTTCGGCGGCGGAAGCCTCACAGTGAACGGCGACGTTTCCTGGGACCATATGAAGATAGGGGATTACAAGGGGGAACTCCATATTCATACTCCCGCCATTGACTCCATCTATTATTCCGGCGCCCTGGACGGCGATTTCCATGTCGAGGAAATTGAAAGATTCGGCAAACCGGGCCTTACAGGCACACTGAAGGCGGAAAACGCCATGGTGGATGTTCCTTTCGCCCTCCTGGGGGATTCGGGAGAAACGTCCCTGGATATTCTCACTAAAATCGACGTGATTATCGGTAACAATGTGCGCCTTTACAACAGCGCCCTCTATGACATGATGGTGAAAGGGAATATTTCCATTATGGGTCCCCTTTCGTCGCCCTTCGTGAACGGCAGGGTGAATGTGGAAAAGGGCACTGTGAAAATCAATACCACCGAATTCAAAATGGGAGATGCCAGCGCCGTATGGGGCGGCGAGCAGGGGAACCTTCTTCCCGATATTCATGCCAAAGCGCACACCAGGGTAGGCCATTACGGTATTACGGCGGAGATGGAAGGACCGCCGGGGGACATGAAGACCACCTTCCACAGCGAACCGGCGCTGAATGATTCCCAGATCCTCATGCTGCTTACCCTTCACCAAAATCCTAATGAAAAAGACAGCTCCGGCGCCATGGAAGGGGCCCTCTTCAATGCAGGCCTTACCATGCTCTTCGGCAACGGCATCCAGGATTTCCTCCAGGATAAAATCGGCCTGGACCAGATTTCCATTACCTCCAGCCTCACCGATTACTACGACAGCGCAGCCGACAACAATGACAACTACTACTACATTAAAATCGGCAAGTACATTTTCAACGATTTCATGCTCACCGCCACCATGGGGATGAATAATACGGAAAAGAGTATTGGCGCCCATTATGATTTGAACTCGCGGGTTGGCCTTTCTTCGTGGTATAATAGTAACCATGACAGTTATGTGGGAACAGACTGGAGTTTCAAATTCTAGGTGATATAGATGCTGGAAGAATATAAATCCTTCCTTTCCACTTTGACAAGGCTCTCAAGGGAAGAGGAAGAAGCGTTGTGGAAACAATATAAGGAGGAGGGCCTTCTGGAGGCCAGGCAGTCCATTATCGAGCACTACCAGCCCCTGGTTTTCCGGGAGGCCATGAAATACGGCCTGCAGGAAGCGGTGACTTTGGATCTCATCCAGGAGGGGACAGTGGGCCTCATGGAGTCGGTGGAACGGTTCCAGCCCTCCCTGGGGGTGGCTTTCTCCCTCTATGCCCTCCACCGGGTGCGGGGGCGCATGGTGGATTTCCTCCGTAAAAACGGGGAGGAAGTGCTTCTGGAAGACGGGGAGGAGGAAAAGGTTTTTCTCTCCGAAGCCATTCCGGATACGGCTTTTGAGTCAGCAGACAAAAGCGTGCTCCATGTGGCGGTGAGCCATGCGGTGTCCCGGCTTCCACTGAGGGAGCAGGATGTGATCCGGCGGGTGTACCTGAATGAGCAGACCGCAGCGGAGACGGCGGATGCCATGGATGTGAGCACCGCCTACGTGTACCGTCTGGAAAAGCGGGGCATACGGCGCCTTCGGGGCATGCTTTCCAAATTGATTCACGACAGGAAATAGTGTAATATAGGTGAAAATAAAAGATTAGTCAAGCATTTTGACGATATTATCTGATTTCTTATTATTTACTGATGTTCATGTATACTTCTCCATTGCTGATTATAAGATGAAAGGGAAATGGCAGGATATTCGTTTCCCTGACAGGGAGGTATTATGTCAGGAGATAAAGTCAAACGGGTGCAGGCTGTACGGAAGTGGCTTGAAAAAGCAGAACATTCCTACAGCAGCCACAAAGAAATAACCGGGGAAATCAATCTCATCATGGCGCAGGCTGAAATGCAGCGCCTCAATGAAACGCATAAAAATTCTGCCCTCCGCCGCTGGCTCCTCAGGGCCGGCGCCATGGGGGCGGCCTTTACCCTGTTCTTGGGCATGAATGCCTTCTGGAATATGCTGAACCCTTCTGCAGAAGAGCCGGAGAGGCCGGTGCAGATTGTGATTCACGAAAAGGAAAGGGCTCCTGAAGGAGGAGCAGAGGACATGAAAGTATCTGCTGCAGGCGAGGATAAGAGCCTGTCGGAGGCAGCGGCTCAGCCGGAACAAAGGGCAGAGCCTGCACCGGCGCCGGTGTATACACCACCGGCGGCAGTGGAAACAAAACCTGCGCCTTCCGTGGCGCCCGCACCGGCACCCAAGCCGGCACCGCCCCTGTCTGACAGGGAGATTCAAAGTGTTGTGGGAGAAGCAGGCAGGGCTCTCAGGGGCCAGGCCTAAACTCTTATTAATAAATGAAAAACAGACTACTCTAAAAAACTATGAGGAGGAATGTATGATTACATCAAAAAGCAGAAAAGCAGTGCTCCTTTCCGCGGTGCTGCTGTCCCTTTCCGGCATGACTGCCTTTGCAGATTCTCCGGACAGGACAGCCGCCCCGGGCGGTATGACCCAGAGCGCCATGATTAACGTAAATACCGGCCGGCAGGCCGGTGCTTCCGGACAGATTGCCGATGAAACGGCAAAGGATAAGGCCGAAGCTTCCGTAGCGGTGCAGCAGTCCCCGCAGACCGTAGCCGTCGGGGATGCCTCCCTTTATCTTTCCAAAGCGGACGATGAAGCCATTGAAGCCCAGGTGGGAAAAACCATTACCTCTGTGGATTTCGCCGGCATTCCGGAAGAAGTCAAAACAAAGCTTTCTCCTCTGGTACAGAGCAAGCCCGGCACCCAGGTAACGGAAGAGGGCATCCGTAACGATGTGGCTTCCCTTGGCTCCACCGGCGTATTCTCCCAGATTACCCCGGCCTTTAACGCCGTGCCGGAAGGGGTGGGCATTACCTACCAGCTGGCTGCCAACCCTGTAGTCCATGATGTCACCTTCACCGGCAATACCATTTTCACCAGCGATTACCTGAAATCCGTCATGAACATTCCCCAGGACAGCGTATTGAACTTTGTACTGGTGAACCAGAAGCTGAAGGAAATCGAAAATCTCTATCTGAAACAGGGCTACATGCTCGTTTCCATTCCTTCCGTCAATGTGTCCGCTGACGGCACCCTCCATGTGGATATTTCCGAAGGGGTGGTGGAAGATATCGTCATCGTGGGCAATGAAAAGACAAAAGAAAAGGTCATTACCCGGGAACTGAAACTGAAGAAGGGTAAGCCCTTCAATAAATTCCAGGCCAGCCGCAGCATGGAAAGGCTTTACAACCTGGGCTACTTCGAAGATGTGAATATGAAGCTCCTGCCGGGCAAGGAAAATGAACATAATGTAATCATCGAAATCGATGTGATTGAACAGAAGACCGGTATCGTCACCGTAGGCGCCGGCTACTCCGATTCCGACGGCACCGTAGGTATCGTGGAACTGGGTGATACCAACTTCCGCGGCACTGGCGACAAGGTCAATTTCCACTGGGAATTCGGCGGCGCAGGGGACGGCAAGAACTACACCATTTCCTACACCCATCCCTGGATTAACGACAATGGCGACTCCCTGGGCGGCTCCATTTTCAACCGTATCTACGAATACGATGACTATGATGCCAAGGGCCATGAAATCGCCGAATACGATAAGAGAAGAAAGGGCTGGAACCTCACCTGGGGCCACGTGTCCGATGAATACCGCACCAACTACTTCAATTTCGAATCCTCCAAGGAATCCTACGACGACCATGACGGATTTGAATGGCAGGGGCATGCGGAAGATAAATTTAATGATTTTGACTCTTATGGCTATACGTCTAAGAATGAAATGAAGGCTGCCTGGAAAAAAGCTATTTGGGACAACTTCGGCACCACCAACAGCTTTACCTTTACCCATGTATTCGATAACCGCGATAACTACTTCAATGCCAGCAAGGGCCGCAGGCTCTCCATTTCAGCCCAGTGGGGCGGTCATGGTCTGGGCGGCGACTATGATTTCTACAAGTTTACCGCCGAAGGCCGTTTCTACAAGAACCTTGGCAGTGGCCACATCCTGGCCCTCCGTCTCATGGGAGGCTATATTGACGGTGACGTTTCCTACGGCAGCCTCTTCAATCTGGGCGGCTCCAATACGCTGCGCGGCTATGAAGATGACCAGTTCAAAGGTAAGAAAATGTACGCCGGCACCCTGGAATACCGTTTCCCCATTGCGAAGAAGGTACAGGGCGTACTCTTTACCGATGTGGGCAGTACCTGGAGTCTGGACCAGGGCAAGATTCCCTGGTACGAAGATGATGATTCTCTCAACTGGGCAGTGGGCGTAGGCCTTCGTCTCCAGACGCCGATCGGACCCATCCGTCTTGACTACGGCCACGGGGACCAGAATAAGTTCCACTTTAGCTTCGGTACCCAGTTCTGATTTACAGGAGGAGGACCATGTTTTCTTCCTTACTGAAAAAACAGATGATGCGGGCAGGATTTCTTCTGCTCGTTTCTTCTTTTCTCCTTTCTATGCCGGCAGAGGCAGCGCCTATTGAAAAGGTGGATGTATCTCTTGATGCGGTGGGCGGAGACCTGCCGCCGGCGGTGGAAAAGCGGGTGGTATCCAGTATTTCCTCCATCGGCAGCCGTGTCCTTGTGGGGAAGGAGGAAAGCCTCTTTTCCCTGAACAGCGATGCCTATAACAAGGTGCTGGCAGATATCATCAACCGGGTGGTCATCGGCTACATGGTGTCCGACCTTTCCGTAAACTACGGCAGGGATACGTCAATCCATGTGACCTTTCAGCCCGTGGGGAAAATCATCCGCTCCGTGGACACGGTGATCGACTACGGCGGCCTTACGCCGGAAGCAGCCCGCTATGTGGCAGAGGATACGGCAGACGTGCCCCGCCTCATGGAAACCCTTCTCATCGGCCTTCCGGTGGATTCCGTAGGCTGGGCGGAAAGTGTATCCCAGTCCGCCGGACGGGACCTCCTTTCCCAGATACTGCCGGAATTCCAGGCCAATTTCGAAGTGGAGTCCGGTGAAAACACGAAGGTAAGGATTTATCTCATCCCCCAGGGAAAAATTGTCCGTTCCAGCAGGCTCACCTTTGAAAAAACCACGGTGCCCCGGCTTCTCATGCTCCGGGCGGCGGAGGAAACGGAAACGGCTCTCTCCCGCCTCCAGGGACTGCCGGTGGCCTTCGTTACCCGCCACAGCGGAAAGATTGCCTCCGATATGAATGAAATCCTGAAGAAGGATTCCTTCATTGAGAAATACGGTATTGCCACCGACACCACCCTCATTTCTGCCGAAAACATGGAACTCAGGGTGAATGCCCTCACCGATCACTGGGTTATCCGCACGGAAGTGTGGCTGGATGCAGGCAGGGACGGCGACAGGAATACGACGGTGGAAGGCATGCTGGGCCATTATATCGGGAAGCGGAATACCGTCTTCGGCGAGGCCCGCCTCTATCCCGGCCCCATGGACTGGGATGTGTTCGGCGGTTTCTCCCACCAGTTCGGCTCCTTCATGAATGTGGGCTATAAATACAATTTCGTTGAAAACTCCAATCATTTCTTCACCCAGATTCCCCTGGGAGACAAATTTGCTCTCCATTACGACCGGGATTTCAAGGAAAGGGAGAATGAATTTGGATTTTCCTATAAAATTCATAATTACATTACGCTGGAATACGTGTATAATGATGAGGACGGCAAATGGCTGAGACTCATTGCCAATTTATAAAGGAGTGGATTTCATTATGATGACAACTCTTGGAAACAAGAAGAATGTAAAGATTTTTTCCTTCGCCCTGGCAGGCGTATTTATTGCCTCTGTGGCAGTGATGGCTGTGGTATCCATGGGTGATACCGCCAATGCAGCTCCTACCTCCGACATCGGCGTAGTGGACCAGCGGCAGGTGATTTCCTCCAACGGACAGCTGGCACTGAACTATCAGCAGAAAATGAAGGAAACTGCCGATGAAATGCAGAAGGACTTCGATGCCAAATCCCAGGGCATGTCCGACGCAGACAAGGAAAAGCTGTTCAACGATATGCAGCAGCAGTTCAACCAGAAACGGACTGCCATTGAAAAGGACATGGAAGACCAGGTTACCGGCGCCGTGAAGTCCGTGGCTTCCAAGAAGGGACTTTCCCTGGTGGTGGATAAATCCGCTGTCATCTACGGCGGCACCGACATTACCAAGGAAGTGTCCGACGCACTGAACAAGTCCGTATCCGCATCCCAGTCTTCCGCTGCTTCTGAGAGCAAGTAACGGAGGAACCATGATGGGAGTGAAGCCGCTTCTGGCCGCTGCCGCTTCCGTGATGATTGCCTTTTCCTTCCTCACTGCCGGCTGCGGCACAAAGAAGGAGGAAACGCCCCCTGCGCCGGTGAACCGGTACGGCGTGGCGGACCTGGAAACTTTGGTGAAGGCCCATCCGAAGTACAGCGAATATTTCAAACTGGAAACTGAATACAACCACCTGCTTTCGCAGTACCAGACAGAGCGGAACAAGCTCATCGACGCTTCCTCAAAGCAGCAGAAAATCAATGCGGCTCTGGCTGACACCGCCAGGCGCGTGGCAGCGGAAAATGAACTGAAAACAAAGGTGAAGGCCAGGGAAGATGAACTGAACCAGGGCCTCCAGAACCTGTATCAGGACATTGAAAAGAAGCACCACGCTGCCGCCGGCTCCATGACCCTGGAAACCCTGACTCCCGAGGAAAGGGCGGAAATGGCCAATCTTCAGATGAAGCTCACCGTTCTGGGCGTCACCGGCGATGAAAAGGAGCAGGTGAAGTCCGAGCTCCATAAACTCATGGATCTTCGTACCTCCCGGGAAAAAGGAAATATGGCGGGCTGGACGGAAGAGGAAATGAAGCAGATGAAAGAGGCCAAAGAAAAGGCACAGTCCGAACTGGAAGCCTATTCAAACAGCACGGCAGAAGAAATAAGAAACCGGCTGGAAGAAGAGGGACAGGCGGACATGGCCCAGGTGGAAAATGACTTTGCCGAAAGCCATGAGGCCTGGGATAATGACTGGCAGGCCCGCATCGACAGCAAGCAGAAACAGATGGCTGAGGTAAAGAAAGAAATCATGGAAGATATCGAGCAGGAAGCGGCAAGACTGGCTTCTGAAAAGAACCTGGACATGATTTTCTCCAAGTACAAGGCCAATATCAGTGCAGATGATGTGACCAGCGATCTGGCAGGCCGCATTGTGAATATACAGAAATAAGCAGGAGGAATAGAATGAACAAGGCTTCGTGGAAAAAACTGGCCTGCGTTGGAATGATAGCTTTTGCCGCCGTTATCACCGGCTGCGGCAGTGAACATAAGGTGGCTGTGATAGACTACCAGAAACTGGAGGATTCTTCTCCGAAAATCAAGGCTATCCAGCAGGAAATCACCGATAAGGACAAGGAAATCAATGACCGTCTGACAGAAGACTCCAAGAAGGGCCTTTCTGACGAGGATATGCAGAAAAAAGTGCAGTCCGCCCAGCAGGAACGGATGATTTTCATCCAGAGCAAGCAGAAGCAGATCGAATCCATGATCCAGTCCCAGGCAGGAGTCATTGCTAAGGAAAAGAACATCGGAATCGTGATGAACAAAATGGCAGTTCCAACCGGCGCCATTGATATTACAGATGAAGTACTGGCTAAAATCGACGGCGGCGCTTCCAAAGCCGCTTCTTCCCAGTCCAAGTGAGGTCATATGCAGAAAACAGCAGGTGAATTGGCACAGATCGTAGGCGGAAAACTTTATGGAGACAGCAATGTCATTATTGATGATGTAATGAGCGCTGAAAGCGCAGGCCCCTCCCATATTACCTTTGCCCGCGGACTTTATGCAGAACATATCGAAGAAATGAAGGCCGGCGTTATCCTGGTGGATGAACTGCCCGCCCATTATACGAAAAATCTCATCGTAGTACCGGACTGCCGCCGCTCCTTCGGCGAACTGGTGGACCTTTTCCATCCGGAAAGCCGCTACACCCCCGGCATCCATCCCACCGCCATCGTCAGCGATAAGGCGGAAATCGGGAAAGACGTATGCATCATGGCCTACGCCGTTATCGACGAAGGCGCCCGCATCGGCGACGGCACCGTGATTTTCCCCTACACCTACGTAGGACGGAATGCGGTAATCGGTAAAAACTGTGAAATCAATCCGGGCTGCGTGATCCATGAAAATACGGTACTGGGGGACCGGGTGGTTCTCCGTGCCCATGCGGTAGTAGGGGGACAGGGCTTTGGCTTCTCCACCGACGAAAAAGGCCACCATCACCACATCCGCCAGCTTGGCAAAGCGGTCATCGGAGACGACTGCGAACTGGGTGCCGGCACTGCTGTAGATAATGGTGCTTTGAATGATACGGTCGTAGCCAGAGGCACCAAAATCGATAACCTGGTCCACTTGGGCCATAATGTGCAGGTAGGGGAAGACTGCTTCATCATCGCCCAGACAGGCATCGCAGGTTCCACTACCATCGGAAACCACTGCATTCTGGCAGGACAGACCGGCATCAACGGCCATGTAAAGATTGCAGACAATGTAGTCCTTGGCGGTAAGACCGGCGTTATCGGCAATATCAAGGAACCGGGCGTGTACATGGGCTATCCGGCCCGCACCCATGCCCAGTGGGGAAGAGTGGAAGTCATGATTTCCCACCTTCCGGAACTGATGAAAAAAGTCCGTCTTCTGGAAAAGAAACTGAAGGAAGCGGAAAAGAAGTAAGGAATCAATGATTTCTAAAGCCTGATTCACAGGAGGGGTACAAGGCAGGGACAGGCCTTGTACCTTTTCTTTTCAATATTTCGAGGTTTTGCTTATGGGTGCAACATACAGATTACTGAAAATGCTGGGCTGGGCGGCCTGCCGTCTTTCTCCCTCCGGCGCCGATGCCATGGGAAGGGGACTGGGCCGTTTCTTCTGGACCTTCGTCCCGCCGAAAAGAAAAAAACTGGCGGTGGAAAATATCATCCGTGCCGGAGTCACCAAAGACAGGAAGGAGGCAGAACAGATTGCCAGGGCCTCCTCCCTCCGCTTCGGCCCCCTGGGGATTTCCATGTTCCGTTTTCCCCTTTTGAATAAGGACAATATCAAAGACTATGTCACCATCCGGGGCAAAGAAAAGCTGGACGCACTGAAGGAAGAAGGGAAAGGATGCATTCTGGCCGCCACCCACTGCGGCAACTGGGAAGTGGAAGGGGCGGCCCTTGCCTTGTACGGCTATCCTCTTTTATCAGTGGCCATGCAGCAGAAAAATAAGGACTTTGACCGTTTCCTCTGTGAATACCGCTCCATGCCCGGGCAGAAGGTGGAGTATAAAACAGGAGTAAGGGACATGCTTAGAAGGCTGAAGCAGGGCTACTTCGTAGGCCTTCTCTGCGACCAGGACCCCGGCGATACAGGCATCCTTTCCCCCTTCCTGGGACAGGAAACCCTGTCGCCCACAGGCCCTGCCCATTTTGCCCTTCTGACAGGCCTTCCGGTCATGACTGCCTTCATCCATGAAACCGCTCCCTGGCACTATGAAATCATTATCGGCGAGCCTATTACCGCCGATGAGGGACTTAAGAAAAAAGAAGCCATCAAAAATATTACGGACAAGGTGAATGTCCGGCTGGAAGAATGGATCCGGAAATATCCGGAAGAATGGTTCTGGCTCCATAACCGCTGGAAATGGACAGACTATTTCTACCCGGAGCTGAAAGGAAAGAAATATGAACCAGCTCAACATTGAGAAAATCCACTGTGCCCACGTGCCTGTGCTGGTGGTCCATCCCATCAGGGACACAGGAAACCCGGTCATCCTCTACCACGGCTGGAGCAGCCGCTCTGAATACCAGATCACCAAGGCAGGCATTCTTGCCATGAACGGATACACCGTCTACATCCCCGAAGCCGCTTCCCACGGAGAGAGGGGACCTCTTTCCGACTACTACCGCTTTGAAGACTACAGCATTTTCTGGGAAACCATTTTCCACAACATGGAAGAATTTCCCCTCCTCCAGGAAAGGATCGGACGCGACTACCAGGAAAAGCCCTTCCTCATGGGCCATTCCATGGGCGGCCTTTCTGTTCTGGGGATAGGCGCAGTCCATGGAGATAAAATCAGAGGAATTATCTCCTTCAACGGCTCCGGCGACTGGCTCATGACCCACCTCTTCCTCCAGGCCCGCTTCGGCATGTACATGGAAAGAAACTGGCCCCTCTATGATGGAATCGAAAAGAAATCGCCCATAAACCATGTGGACGCACTGAAAAACATCCCCATCTTCATGACCAATGGTGAAATCGACAGCTCCGTAGACCCCAGAGCCCAGGCCCATTTCGCTGAAGCACTGGAAAGGGCAGGAGGAAAAGGGACAAGAATCACCTATCCCCATCAAGGCCATTTCGTTACTACCAATATAATGGACGATGCTATGAAATGGATGGAAGGGATAGACCGCTGACAGCTGTCGGCGGTCGGCTGTCGGCTTGGTAGACGCCCTTTAAAAATAAGGGGCGCAGTATAAATAAAACCATTTAGTGGGATAGTGAGCTGGTGAGCTGGTGTACTAGTGTACTAGTAAAACCATACAACCGCGCCTTTGGCGCGTGGAAATGCACCCCCTTTGGATGCTATAGAATGAGTGACTTAAATCAGATTAGCACTGCAGTGATTCCCCCTTTGGTGGCTGCGCCACCACCTTCCCCCATAGGGAAGCGTGTCACTGGATTCTCAGTCGCCCAAGGGCTCCCTACAGCACGGCTATCA
>DCJJ01000148.1 GCA_002320515.1 Dialister sp. UBA1703
TTTCTACGCATGGAAGAAGCATCTCTCCTATCCTTCGGAAAGAGAGAAGGCCCCTGCAGGCAATGGCAGGCTGTTTTAAGAATACAACAAAAGACCGGCCGGTACTTTGGGCTGCCTGACACTTACCCGCTCCCGCTGGGCATGTCAAAAAATCTAGACAAAAGGCCCAAGATACTGTATGATTATAGGGTAATGGAAGAGAGTGATCTTTTTGATTGATAAACAAATGATTTCCGAATCCCTGTCCAAATGGGGCGTGGACGGCCTGTTTGTGCAGAAGGATGAGAATTTACGGTACATCAGTGGATTCACCGGTTCTGACAGTTATCTTTTTTTGACGCCCCGGGATTTCTATTTCCTCACGGACAGCCGCTATGTGGAGCAGGCGAAGGAGGAGGCGAAGGGGTTCACTGTGGTGGACTACAGGGGGAAGCTGGCGGAGACGCTGGCCCGTCTCTCCACTTCTTGCCATGTGAAGCGTCTGGGCATTGAGTCGGTTTTGTCTTACAGGATGTATCTTTCTTTTGATGAGACCATGCCGGATGTGGATTTTGAGTTCTGTCCGGTGGATGATGTGCGCCGCATCAAGTCGGATGAGGAGCTTTCTCTTTTGAAGAGGGCCTGCGAAATTTCCGACGAGGGATTTAAAAATACGATTCCTTATATCCGCGCCGGCGTGACAGAACGGTATCTGCAGGCGGTGCTGGAGTGCGAGATGCTGAAGGCGGGGTCTGAGGGAAAGTCCTTTGATACCATCGTGGCATCCGGCGAGCGGGGGGCTTATCCCCACGGCACGGCTACTGAGAAGGTCATCGAGAATGGAGACCTCATTACTTTTGATTTCGGCGCCATTTATAAGGGATATCATTCCGATATTACAAGGACCGTGGCAGTGGGAGATATTTCCAGCCGCCAGCGTTTCCTTTACGATAAGGTTCTTGGCTGCAATGAGCATGTGGAAGGCCTTCTGAAGGCAGGCATCAGGGCCGATGAGGCCGATACGGCAGCCAGGGAGTATTTCAAGAAATGGGATCTGGATGCTTATTTCACCCATGCCCTGGGTCACAGTGTGGGCCTTGAGATTCACGAGGCGCCGGTGCTGGCCCAGAGGGACCATTCAGTTCTGGAAGTGAATATGACGGAAACTGTTGAACCGGGGGTCTATATCCCCGGCACCGGTGGAGTCCGTATCGAAGATACGGTTGTTATAAAGCAGGATGGCATTTCCATTCTGACTCTATTTCCCAAAAAATTTTTGCAAGTGTAGCAGGAGGAAGATTTAAATGATTTCTAGTAATGATTTACGTCCCGGTATTACCGTTGAACTGGATGGCCAGGTTTGGCAGTGCGTTGAATTTCTGCATGTAAAGCCGGGCAAAGGCGCCGCTTTCGTTCGTGCGAAGCTGAAAAATCTGCAGAACGGCTCCGTAGTGGAACGCAAGTTCAATGCAGGCATTAAGTTGCAGCCCGCCACTGTGGAACGCAAGCCCATGCAGTATCTCTACGAAGCTGACGGTTCCTACTGCTTTATGGATACAGAAACTTATGAACAGATCATGCTGAACAAGGAACAGCTGGGTGACAAGATCAATTTCCTGAAGGAAGAAATGGAATGCACTGTCATGTTCTTCAACGGCAACATTATCGGCGTAGATATTCCGAATTCCGTAGAACTGAAGGTCGTTGAAACTGAACCCGGCATCCGCGGCGATACAGCAACCGGCGGCTCCAAACCGGCTAAACTGGAAACGGGCTATACCGTATCTGTTCCGCTGTTCATCAATGAAGGGGAAGTTCTCCGTATCGATACCCGTACAGGCGCATACATTGAACGTGTAAAATAATGGGTGATTCCCATGGAAACGGTAAAAGTGGAAAATGAGCTGGGGCGTCTCCGCTTTTCCGACCGGGTCATTGCCATAGTGGCCAGGGCGGCGGCGGTCAGTGTTCCGGGCATTGCAGGCATGGGGGAGACTTTCCTCCAGAGCCTGTCCTCCGTCATGTCGGACAGGGATACGGACGGGGTCCATGTAGGCATCAGGGATGGCGCAGTCATCCTTGATCTTTACGTGTGCGTGTGCCACGGCCTTCGAATCCCTGCGGTGGCTCTGAAGCTGCAGGAGACGGTGAAGGAAGCGGTGTCCGATGCCCTTGGCATCCGTGTCAGTGCGGTGAATGTCAATGTGTCCCAGATTGTTTTTGAGAAGGACCAGGCAAAATGAGTCAGGATGAAACCATTACCATCGTGCCGGAGGAGGAAGTGTACGAGAAAATCGAGAGGGCTGTGCTTGCGGTTCCCGAAGTTTCCCATTTCACCGCCGACGGTTTCCAGGATATGATTTCCGGCCTTTCCCAGGCCTTCGGTTTTCACGGCCACAAAGGGCTCCTTGTGCGGAGAAGCCGGAAGAAGGGGATCAAGGTGGATGTCTCCCTGGCGCTCCGTAAGGGGTGCCGGCCGGTGGAAACGGCCCGCTACGTGCAGATGGTGGTGAGGAACCTTCTCCTTTCCCTTACCGATGAAACCATTTATGGCATAGATATAACCATTACTGATATTGTGAATTGAAAGAGGTCATCATGAGCAGAAGAAGCGCAAGAGAATATGCTCTCCAGGTTTTATACTCCAGGGAGCTGAATCCGGATACGGAAGCCATTACGTCGGATGGATTGGAATTATCCGAAAGCGACAGGGCCTTCGCTGATGCTCTGGTGGAGGCGGCTCTGGGTCATAGGGAAATCGATGAAACCATCACCGCCCACCTGAAAAACTGGTCTCTTTCCCAGCTCAATGTGGTGGATAAGAATATCCTCCGCCTGGCGCTGGCAGAATTCTATTTCATGGGTGACAGGGCTGCCGACAGGAAGCTCATCATCAATGAAGCTGTGGAAATGGCCAAGGTGTACGGCGGGGAAAACTCCTACCGTTTCATCAACGGCGTTCTCGATCAGGCAATGAAAGGATAATCATGGCAAGGTTTCTTGGAATAGATACCAGCTGCTACACCACGTCAGCCGCTGTCTGTGACTCTTCCGGGGAGCTTGCGGGGGAAGAAAGGATCGTTCTTTCCGTCAGGGAAGGAAACCGGGGGCTCTCCCAGTCCCAGATGGTCTTCCAGCACACGAAGAACCTTCCTCTCATTCTGCAGAAACTTTCTCCTTTCCTGCGGGATATCAAAGGAATCGGAGTATCTTCTTTTCCACGGAGGCGGGCAGATTCGTACATGCCCGCCTTTCTTGTTGGCAAAGGCTGCGCCTTTTCCCTTGCCGCCGCTCTCCACGTACCGGTATATGAATTCAGCCACCAGGAAAACCACGCCCTGGCGGCCATCAGGAAATACCCCGCCCTTTGGGGCAAGCCCTTCTACATGATGCACATGTCAGGAGGCACCATGGACGTCCTCTCCTGCATCTGGCAGGGGGAATGCATGGAAATTACAACCCTCATGGACTCCAAAGACATCACCGCCGGCCAGCTCATCGACCGCGTGGGCGTCTCCCTGGGCCTTCACTTCCCCTGCGGGAAAGAACTGGAGAAACTGGCGGAAAAAGGCAGCCACACCTACCACATCCCCCGCTCCTCGTTGAAAGGGGCCTTCTCCTTCTCCGGCCCCGAAACCAGGGTGCAGAAAGACATCGCCTCCGGAAAATACAGCAGGGAAGACATCGCCCAGGGCGTGCTGGAGCACATAGGAAAAGCCCTGGATAAAGAACTCTCTGCCTGTCCCTTCGATACCACCCGCCCCTTCATCGCCGTAGGCGGCGTCATGGCCAATCAGTACCTTCGGCATAAAGTGGAAGAAATCATGGATAGAAAAGGTATGAAAACCTATTTCGCCGATATCAGCGCCAGCAGCGATAACGCCACAGGAAACGCCTTCGGCGCTTTTATGAGACACGGCCTTTAACCGCGCGCGGGGGAAAGGCTCCACATCGTCATTTCGACCGCAGC
>DCJJ01000052.1:0-122 GCA_002320515.1 Dialister sp. UBA1703
GACAGTGATTTAATCAGTGCTTCCTTAACGAAAGAGTCATATGACAACGCATAGCCCCCTTGCTTTCAGGAATACAGTCCAGCAGGCTGCAGTAAGCCGATAGCCGTCCCACTGTCTCACTA
>DCJJ01000052.1:142-6233 GCA_002320515.1 Dialister sp. UBA1703
GTACACTAGTACACTAGTACACCAACCCATGGCAGCAGCGGATAGCCGCCCATTCCTTTCATGGGGTATAATAAAATCATCATAGATCACAGAGTACAAGGAGGTTTCCCATGGTTGATCCTTTTATCTATTGCAATCCTACGAAAGTGTATTTCGGCCATGATGCCATGAGCCATATTCACGAGGAACTGCCCCGCTGGGGGAAGAATGTGCTTCTGGTGTACGGCGGCGGTTCCATCAAGGAAAGCGGCATTTATGACAAGGTGGTGGATGAAATCAGAAAGGCGGGGGTTTCTGCCTATGAAATCTCCGGTGTAAAGCCAAATCCGGAGCTGCCTCTGGCGGTGAAGGGGGCCCGTTTCTGCCGGGAGGCAGGCATTGACCTCATTCTGGCCGTCGGCGGCGGCAGTGTGATTGACACGGCGAAGGTGATTGCGGGGAGCGCCCTGTATGAAGGAGACCCCTGGGAGCTGGTGAAATCAAGGGCACAGATTTCCCGCGCCCTGCCTCTTTTGGCCATTCCCACCATGGCGGCCACGGGGTCGGAGATGAACAGCTGCGCCGTCATTACTAATCCTGACACCCACGAGAAGCTGGGCTGGACTACGGAAGCGCTGCGTCCGAAGGTTTCTTTCCTTGACCCGAAGAATACTTTCACCGTGCCTCCTGCCCAGACGGCCTTCGGCAGCGCCGACATTCTGTCCCATATTCTGGAGGTGTACCTGAACCGGGCCGAAGGGTTTGACGCCATGGACGGGTTCATGGAAAGCATGATGCGCTCGGTCATCCGCTGGGCGCCTCTGGCCATGGCGGACGGCGCCAATGAGGAGGCCCGGGCCAATCTGCTCTGGGATTCCGAATGGGCTATCAACGACCTCATCGACCGGGGCCACTCCGTTTCCTGGAGCTGCCATGCCCTGGAGCATGAGCTTTCCGCCTTCTATCCCGTTCCCCACGGTCTGGGGCTGGCCATCCTGACCCCCGCTTTCATGGAGTATGTGCTGAATGAGGACACGGCACCCCGCCTTGCCCGCTTCGCCGCCCGCGTCATGGGGGTGAAGGAAGGAAAGAATGAAATGAAAACCGCCAGGAAGGGCATTAAGAAACTCCGGAAATTCTTCAGAAAGGCCCTCTCCCTCCCCGGTTCCCTGTCTGAAATCGGCATGGACGATGCTCTCTTCGAAGACATGGCGGCCCACGCCATGGCCTGGAAGGGGGAGGATGGCATTCTCCATGGATTCTCTCCCTTGACGGAAGAGGATCTGCTGGCGATTTACAGGAAAGCATTGTAAAAAGGGGCCGCCAAGCGGCCCCTTTTTACACGCCTATGGTGTGAGGGTTCGGGAGGTTCGCCCTTTGGGCGAACGGGGGCGCGGCTGGCGCCGCAGGTTGAGACCGCCTGTCGGCGGCAATAATTTTATATACCACCCAGCGGACAGCCGGCCAATTATCCTACGATTTCCCTCATCCTTTCATAGAGTACTGCCAAGGGGAGGCCTACTACGTTGTCGTAGGAGCCATGGATGGATTCCACCAGGAGGGTGCCTATGCCATGGATGCCGTAGGCACCGGCTTTGTCCATGGGTTCTCCTGTTTCTATGTATTTTCGGATTTCTTCGTCTTCAAGCTGCCGGAATCTGACTTCTGTGGATGTGACGGTGAGGTCTGTTTTTCCCTGATAGAGGATTGCCATGCCGGTTTTGACTGCGTGGGTTTTTCCGGAGAGGGCGCGGAGCATGCAGAAGGCGTCTTCCTGATTTTCAGGTTTGCCCAGGATGTCCTGCCCCAGCACTACGATGGTGTCTGCGCCTACGACGGGGATGCCATCGCCCCGGCGGGAGGCGGCGTCTGCCGCTTTGCCGAAGGCGTTGGCGGCGCACACCAGGCTGCTGTGGGCGAAGGGGGCAAATTCCATTTCCTTCTTTTCTTTCAGGATGAAGGACAGGGCTTCTTCTTCGTTTTTGACTTCCGGAAAATCGCTTTTCTCGATGTCCGCTTCCCAGCCGATCCGATGAATCAGTTCCCGGCGGCGGGGTGAGGCGGAGGCCAGCAGGATATGCATGATTTTTATTTCCTTTCTTATAAAAAAACGGCGCTCTGCGCCGCTCTTTTTATTTGTCCCGAAGGGCCCGTTTCAGAATTTTTCCGGACGCATTTTTCGGGAGGGCGTCCATGGGAATGAAGCGGCGGGGGATTTTGTAGCCTGCCAGGTTCCGGCTGAGGTATTTGCGGATGCGGGCTTCGTCGAATTCGTACCCGTCTTTCATGACCACATAGGCCCAGACTACCTGGCCGCGGAGGGGATCGGGATGGCCGATGACGGCGCATTCATAGACTCCTTCCACTTCGTAGATGCAGTCTTCCACTTCGCCGGGGTAAATGTTTTCGCCATTCACAATGATAAGGTCTTTCAGCCGGTCTACAATGTAAATGAATCTGTCTTCGTCCATGTAGGCCAGGTCACCGGTGTGCAGCCAGCCGTCGGGCTCCAGCACTTTCTTCGTTTCTTCTTCCCTGTGCCAGTAGCCCTTCATCACGTTGTCTCCCCGTACCATGAGCTCGCCCACCGTGCCGGGCTGATAGGGGCCTTCCTTTTCCGTCGCGATTTTCACTTCCACCCCGGGGATGGCAGGGCCTACGGTGAGGTACTTCAGCCTGTCCGAAGGAAGGACGCTCACCACCGGCGATGCTTCCGTCAGGCCGTAGCCTTCCCGTACGGGATGGTGGAAACGGTCAAAGAAGGCCTGGGCCACAGGCTGGGGAATGGGAGCGCCGCCGGAAATGAAATCGTGGACGGTCTTCATCACCGCCGGTTCGCCCCGGCGGGCCAGAAGGTTGTACATGGGCGGCACCATAATGGCAATGGTAATGCCGTGCTCCACGATGGCATTGATGATTTCCGTGGGATTCTTCGTCCGGACGATGACGATGGTGCTGCCGTGCATAAGGCCTGCATGGATGACGGTGGTGAGGCCGTAGCAGTGGAACATGGGCAGTACGCAGAGGATTTTATCCTCCGGCTTGAAAATGACCATCCGGGTGAACTGCTCCACATTGCGGACGAAATTCTTATGGGTGAGCATGGCCCCCTTGGGGCTGCCGGTGGTACCGGAGGTATAGACAAAAGCACACACGTCGTCTTCCGTCAGGTCTTCCGGGAAGGGCGGCGCCTCCGGCGCCTTCCGTTCCCGGGCCTGGAAATCCAGGTCGTGGATGTCTACGGCGGGCACGGAAACCGTAAGATCCGTATCCGTCACCAGCAGCAGGGCCTCCGCATCCTTCAGGATGTAGTCCACTTCCCGGTCCACCAGGGAGTTGTTGATGGGAATGATGACAGCCCCCAGACTCATCACTGCCAGATGGACATAAATAAACTCCGGCCGGTTGGCGGAATAAAGCCCCACCCGGCAGCCCTTCCGGACGCCCATTTCATAAAGCCGGTTCCGATAGAGAGATACAATCTTCCGCAGTTCGCCATAGGTAACCTTTGCCTCGCCGTCGATGGCCACATGCCCCTCCGGCGCCTGATTGATGATTTCATGAATAAACATAGCGCACCTCACTTTGGTTCTATTGTAGCAGATTACAAATGGCATCTCAAATTATGGACACTATAGACACGCCTTCGGCGTGAGGGTTCAAAGGGTTCAAAAGGTTCAGAGGGTTCAAAGGGGGTAGGTTGACGGGGCTTCGCCCCGAGGGTTGTGCCCGCCTGTCGGCGGCGGGTTATGTTCGCTTCGCTCAGGGGGCGACGGCCCTTCGGGCCGAGGGTTGTGGACGCCTGCCGGCGGCGGGTTGTGTTCGCTTCGCTCAGGGCAGATAGCGGATAGCCATCCCACGGTCCCCAAAACTTTTCTCAGCAAAAAATTTTATTTCCTATATAATAGAGTTAAGAAAATATTAAGGAGGGATCCTATGCTGGATATATATAAGAGGCGCATGGCTGCTGCCGGCGCGGGGCTGGAGGCTCTGGGGCTGGATTCGCTTATTGTTTCAGAGCCAGCCGCCCTTTTCTATCTCACCGGGGAAATCATCCATCCCGGCGAGAGGCTTACGGTGCTGGTTTTCCGCCAAAAGGAGCCGCCTTTCTGGCTCCGGAACCGGCTTTTTCCCCTGAAGGAGGGCATGGGCCTTTCCATGGAGGAGGCGGGTGGAGGCCGGCCGGCGGATATTTCCTTTGAAGACGGAGAGGAGGGGCTGGCCCTTCTCTCCCCTTTCCTGCCGAAGGGTACGACCGGCATCGACAAGACCTGGCCATCCCATTTCCTTTTATCCCTCATGGCCCTTCGCCCCGACCTGTCCTTTAAGAACGGTTCTCCCCTGGTGGACGGCCTGCGGGCAGTGAAGGATGAGGAGGAAATCAAAGCCATGCGCCTTGCCTCTGCCATCAATGACCGGGCCATGGAACGGATTTCCCGCTGGATTCATCCCGGTGTGACAGAAAAGGAATGCGCCGACAGGCTCCTTGCTATTTATAAAGAGGAAGGGGCGGAGGGGTTCTCCTTCCCGCCTATCGTTTCCTTCGGCGCCCACGGCGCCGATCCCCACCATATGCCCGATGACACAAAGCTTTCTGAAAACGAGACGGTGCTTTTTGACATCGGCTGCCGGAAAAATCATTACTGCTCCGACATGACCCGCACCTTTTTCACCGGCACTCCCACGGAGGAGCAGAAAAGGGTACATACCCTGGTACGGGAGGCGGGAGAGCTGGCGGAATCCCTGGTGCGGCCGGGAATCCCGCTGGCTGATCTGGACCGGGCAGCCAGGGAATACATTGCCAACGGAGGATACGGGCCCTTCTTCACCCACCGTCTGGGCCATTTCATCGGCCTCAAAGAGCATGAGGAGGGAGAAGTAAGCGCCTCATCCCCCCTCATTGCCAAACCGGGCATGATCTTTTCCATCGAGCCCGGTGTCTATCTGGAAGGCCGATTCGGCGTCCGCATCGAAGATCTGGTGCTGGTGACGGAAGAAGGCTGCGAAGTACTGAACCATGCCGGCAGGGGCTGGCAGATTTCCTGAAAGGAGAAAACCATGATGCAAGTCAGACATATGATTCTCGGGGAAGGCAGGCCCAAAATCTGCGTCCCCCTCGTTTCCGCTTCCTTTGAAGACCTGGAAAAGGAATGCACTTCCCTGAAGGAGCTTTCCCCCGATATGCTGGAATGGCGGGTGGACTACCTTCTGAACAAGGAGGATTTCAACGCCGTAACCGACCTGGACAAAGCATACCACATCATCCGCTCCCACTTTGAAGACACGCCCCTCCTCACCACCCTTCGCACCAAGAGCCAGGGCGGCGTCCACAAAACCCCCGGCGGCGACTATGTGCATCTTATTTCCCTCATCCTCGCCTCCCGCTGGGCGGATATTATCGACATCGAATACGGCCATGAAATCATGGACACCAAAATCCTCATGGCTCGGGCCAGAGCCCGGCAGATTCCTACCCTCATGAGCTACCATAAATTCAAGAGGGCCCTTTCGGAAATGGAAATTGTGGACACGCTGGAAAATATGAAATCCTTCCGTCCCGACATCCTGAAAATCGCCGTCATGCCACAGACCCCCCTGGACGCCGCCGCCCTCATCAACGCCGCCGCCAGGGTAAACCGCCTCTTCCCTGACACCCCTGTCATTACCATCGGCATGGGCCCCCTTGGCGTCCTCACCAGGGTGGCAGGAAACGGGCTCGGCGCTCCCCTCACCTTCGCCGCCGGAAAAGAAGCCAGCGCTCCCGGCCAGCTGACAGTGGAAGAAGCGCGGACAGTGCTGGGAATATTGTATAAATAAAGGCCTTCGGCCCCGGGTTCAAAGGGTTCAGAAGGTTCGCCCTTTGGGCGAACGGGGGCACGGCTGACGCCGCAGGTTGGGACCGCCTTCGGCGGCGGGTTGTGTAGAAGGGGGGGAGGAAAAAAGTTCTTAGGTTTAACGCCCGCTCCGCGGGCGAAGGGGCTTTGCCCTTCGGGCAAAAGGTTGTGTTCGCTGGCGCTCAAGGGGCCTCAGCGCCTATGGCGCTGAGGGTTGTGGATTGCCCATGGACACGCCTGCGACGTGAGGGTTCAGAGGGTTCAGAGGGTTCAGAGGG